>NZ_LDUL01000075.1:0-61478 GCF_001043615.1 Burkholderia sp. LK4 | reverse complement strand
GGCGGGCGGGTCGGGCACGCGTTCGACGAGCGCGAACGCGGCGGCCTCGCCGATCGAGATGCCGTCGCGCGCGACGTCGAACGGACGGCACGGCCGGCGCGACAGCAGTTCGAGCGAATTGAAGCCGTACAGCGTCGTCAGGCACAGCGAATCGACGCCGCCGACGACGGCCGCATCGATCAATCCCGCCTCGATCATGCGGCGCGCGGAGCCGAACACTTTCGCGCCGGACGAGCAGGCGGACGAGATCGCCATCGCCGGCCCGCGCAGCGCGAAAAACGCGCGCACGAACGCGGCCGGCGAATACGGGTTGTGCGTGTGCGCGTAGCGGAAGTCGGCGGGCAGTGCGCCGCTCGCCGGGTCGCGGCGCTGGTATGCGTGTTCGGTCTCGAGGATGCCGGCCGTGCTCGTGCCGACGAACACGCCGACGCGCGCCGCGCCATGGCGTGCGACGGCCGCCGCGACGCATGCGTCGAAGCCGTCCTGCATGAGGCCGAGCTGCGCGAGGCGGTTGTTGCGGCAGTCGAAGTCGGCGTGGTCGGCGCGCACGGGCTGCGCGTCGACGCCGTCCACCGCGCCGATCCACGTGTCGAGATCCGCACGCTCGAAGTCGCAAGGCGTGAGCCCGCCGCGCGCGTGGCGCAGTGCATCGAGGGTCGCGTCGAGGCCGCGGCCGATGCAGCTGGTGGCGGTGAAGTGCGAGAGCAGGAGAGGTTTCACGAGGGTCGCATCCGGTGGCCGGAACGGGCGCCGCAGCAGGGCTGGCAGGCGCGCCGCTCGAGGTCAGATTTTATCAAACGGGGGGGCCGCACCGGCCGGCTCGCGCGGCCCGGCCGGCGGTTCGGGCGCGAGCGCCGCGCGTAGCGTGACCCAGTGCAGTTGCGCGTCGGCAGCCGCGCGCAGCACCGCCTGCAGCACGTCGAGCACGACCGGTTCGCCGCGCGCGTCGCGCGCCGCGTGGCCGTCGTGCACGAGCAGGATGTCGCGTGGCGCGAGACCGTGCAGCAGGCGGCGCGTGACGGTCGCGGCATCGTGCGCGCGTGTGTCGAAACCGCGCCGCGTCCAGCTCGCCAGCTGCAGGCCGAGCTCGCACAGCACCGGTTCGAGGAACGGATTGCGCAGGCCGGCCGGCGCGCGGAAGAACAGCGGGCGCGTACCGGCGATCTCGGTCAGCGTCCGTTGCGCGGCCGAGATCTCGCGCCGCAGTGCGGCGGGCCCCGACAGCGAGAACGTATGCCGGTGCCGCTGGCTGTGGTTCTCGATCGCGTGGCCGCGCGCGACGATCGCCTCGATCCAGCGAGGATGGCGGCGCGCGAGATCGCCGATGCAGAAGAACGTCGCGCGCGCGTCGGAACGGTCGAGCAGGTCGAGCACGCGCGGCGTGACGTCGGGGTCCGGGCCGTCGTCGATCGTCAGTGCGATGCGGCGGCCGGCGCCGGGCGGCAGGCGCGTCCAGTTCGGCCCGAGCAGTGCGCTGCGTGGCCACAGGCCGGCGGCGGTCAGCGCGAGATGCGACGCGACCACGCCGCCGACCGCCCACGGCCACACGGCCGGCTGCGCGACGACGGCGGCTGCCGCGCCCGCGTGCAGCGCGGCGGTGCCCGCGATCAGCGGCGTAGGCTGCCAGCGGCGCGCATCGCCGGGCTGCCGGTGCGGAACGGACGACGGTGCATTCATGCGCGGCTTCCTTGATGGCGATGGCCGGCTGCGGCCGCGCGCGGCGCGAGGATCGCCGCGAACGCGAGCGCGAGCATCGCACCCGGGCCGACGGTCAGCCCGAAGGTCTCGAGCAGCGGCACGCGCGACAGTGCCAGCAGCCCGAAGCCGGCGACCGTCGCGAGGTTCGCGATCAGCAGCGACACGAGCGTGTGGGGCGTGACGGGCTGCGCGTCGTCGCGCTTGCAGAAGAACAGCGCGTAGTTCGAGCCGACCGCGACGATCAGCAGCATCCCGACGAGGTGCAGGATCGTCAGCGGCACGCCGGCGAGCGCGAAGCCGGCCGTCACGACCAGCACGGCCGCGACGAGCGGGGCGAGGGCGCGCACGACGCGGCGCGGCGAGCGCAGGGCGATCAGCAGCAGCACGGCGATCGCGGCAAAACCCGCGAGCGACAGCTGGATGTCCTCGTGCACGTAGTTCACGTACAGGCGATCGGCTTCGGCCTTCATGTCGACGAACAGCGCATCGGGCACGCCCGCGCGCGCGACGGCCGCGCGGATCGGTGTCGCATCGAGGCTCGATGCCGGTTGCGCGGCGCGGGCGGCGTCCGGCGCGCGCAGCGGCAGCATCGCGCTCCAGCGGCCGTCGCGTTCGGTCAGCAGCGCATCGACGGCGAGTGCCATCGACGTGCCGCGCAGGTCCGCGCGCGTCAGCAGCCGTGCGTGGCGCGCGGCTTCGACGTCGGCGATGAACGGTGCGAACAGGCCGGGCCTGACCGCGATCGGCTGGTTCGCGACGGCGTCGCGCATCCGCGCGGCGAGCGCATCGGCATCCGGCAGGCTCGCGAGGCGCGCGCGCTGCGCGGCGTCGCTCGGCAGGAAGCGCGCGGGGGTTTCGAAACCCGCGAGCGCGCCCCGGTCGACGAGCGGCTGCAACTGCGCGGCGACCCGTTCCGCGCGTTCGAGCGCGGCCTGTTCGGTCGGCGCGGCAATCACGACGAGGTAGCGCACGTCGGGCGCGCCGACATCGGCGCGCAGCCGTGCGTCGAGCGCCTGCGCTTGTGCGGGCACGGGGCTCAGCGCGGCGAGTTCGCGGCTCCACAGGCCGTCGCGATGCAGCACGAGCGTCGCGCCCGCGGCGATCACCAGCACGGCGAGCGGCCAGCGCAGCCGCGGCGCGGCGTCGGCCGCGCGCGCGAGCACGGCGCCGATGCGCGACACGTCGCGGATCGCGACATGCTCGCCGCGCAGGTGCGGCAGCACGAAGCGCGTGACGAGCGCGGCGGCCGTCAGCCCGACGATCGAATACAGCCCGAGCTGCACGAGGCCGGGGAACCCGGAGAACAGCATCGACGCGAAACCGCACACGGACGTCAGCACGCCGAGCCGGATCGTCGGCCAGTACGCGGCGACCCACGCGCGTGTCGCGTCGGCCGGGCGCGCCGCGCCGCGTGTGCCGGCCTGCGCCGATTGCACGAACAGGTAGATCGAATAGTCCACGGCTTCGCCGATCAGCGTCGTACCGAAACCGAGCGTCAGCCCGTGGACCGTGCCGAACGCGACGCCGACCGCCGCGATTCCCGCCGCGACGCCCGTCAGCACCGGCAGCAAGCCGAGCGCGAGCGTGCGCGGCGAACGGTACAGCGTCAGCAGCAACGCGACGATCAGCACGACGCTCGCCGTCGACAGCCGTTCGACGTCGTGCCGGATCGTGTCGCGCGTGTCGACGGAGAACACGCCGGGGCCCGTCATCGCGAGCGTGGCGGCGGCGTTCGGCACGGCCTGCTTTGCGGCGGCGAACGCGCGGCGCACCGCGTCGATCGCACGGGCCTGGGCATCGGTATCGGACCCGGCGGCGGCCGTCTGCACGACGAGTACCGCGCGGGTGCCGTCGCGCGACGCCCACACGCCGTCGCGGCTCGCCGGTTGCGCCGCGCCGTCGAGCTGGTCGACGAGCGCGGCGACTTCGCCGGTCGGGTCGCGCGGCAGCATCGCCTTGGCCACGAGGCCGGCCGACGAGCTCAGCAGGTCGAGGCTGTCGCCGAGCGCCTGGTGCAGGCCGCCGGCGCTGAAGCGCTGCGGCGTGACGGCCGGGCTCAGCAGGTAGCGGTGATCGAAGATGAACTGCCGGTCGCGCGCGTCGTTCGAGGCTTCGCCGTTGTGCACGGCCGCGAACTGCGGGTCGGCGCGCAGTGTGCCGGCCACGCGCCGCGACAGCGCGGCGCGCGTGGCCGCATCGCCGCCGTCGATCGCGACGAGGATCAGCCGCGACACGATGCCGTCGCGCAACTGGTCGACGAGCACGCGCTGCCCGGCGCTCGGCGAACTCGGCAGGAACGCGGACAGGTCGGCCGTGAAGTGCGCGCGCCCGATCGCGACGCCGCACGCGACGAGCGCGAGCAGCCACACGAGCACCGCGCGCTGCCGCAGCGCGTGCAGGCGGCGGGCGACCGGCGAAGACGGGGGCCGGGTGCGTTCGTCCATCAGTTCGGGTTCGCCGGAACGGGTTGCAGGCGCATCACCGAACGGTCGCCGTCGGCCTGCCGGATCGCGACGCTGCGCAACAGGTCGCGCGTGCCGTCGAGCGTGATGGTGCTGACGACCTTCAGCATCCGCGAGTCGAGCGGCGTAAGCGTCAGCGTCCAGTCGTCGCCGCGCCCGGCGAGTGCGACCTTGTAGACCTGCTCGAGCGCGAAGCGGTTGCCGGCGAGCGTCGCGCGGATGCTGTCGATGAACGCGCCGAGTTCCGGATAGCGCGCGAGCGCGAGCGTGTACTTGCGGTTGTTGCGCTCGACGGTGAGCATGTCGCCGTCGACGACGAGGTGTTCGGGCTTCGGGCTCAGCGTGTGCTTCTCGAGATGGTCGGGCGCGACGAACACGAGTTCGCCGGACGATTCGACCGGCTGCGTCGCGATCGACAGGTACTTCGTCTCGGTGAACGTCGCACGCCCCGACTTGTGCTGCGCGAGCGTCGACATCAGCCGGTCGAGGGTCCACGCGGGCGCCGCGTCGGCCGCCCGCGCGGGCGCGGCGGCCAGCGCGATTGCGGCGGTGCTTGCGGCGATCGCGGCGGCCAGCGTGCGGACGGCGCGACGCAGGGCGGGCGTGAGCGTGGGCAGGCGGCGAACGGCGGTCATGCGTCGGAATCCCTCGTGGCGGACAGGCCGGCACCGGCGCACGCGGCGTCGCCGCGCGCGGCCGCGGTCGCGGCATCGCCGCCGTGCCAGAAGTCGAAATAGTTGAACCAGTTGTACGGTGCCGAGCGACAGTACCTGTCGAGCAGCGCGACGTAGCGCGCGAGTGCCGCGTCGACGGCCGCCGCGCGCGCATCGCGCCGCACGTCGGAGAAATCGGCGAGCGTCTCGAAGTGCACGTCGTAGCGGTTGCCGTCGCGATAGAGGCCCGTCATGAAGATCACCGGGCGCCGCAGCATCGCGGCCATGTAGAGCGGCCCGAGCGGGAACGCGGCCGGCGCGCCGAGCAGCGGCAGCCGCCGCAGCGACGCGGCCGCGTCGTCGAGCAGCGTGCGGTCGGCGAGCATGCCGACCATGCAGTTCGCGTCGAGGCGCTCGCGCACCTTCAGCATCGAGTCGACTTGCCCGAGCGGAATCACTTCCGGCTGCGCGGCGGGATTCACCGCGGCGAGCGTCGCGTTGATCTTGCGCGCGTTCTTCTCGTACATCGTCACGACGACGCGCAGGTCCGGGTGCGTGCGGCCGATCGCGCGCACGACCTCGAAGCTGCCGAGATGCGCGCCCATCAGGAACGCGCCGCGTCCGCCCGCGAGCGCTTCGTCTACCAGCGTCTCGCCGTGCAGCCGGATGTCGAACAGGTCGAAGCGCCCGTTCATCAGGTAGATGCGGTCGTGGATCGTCGCCGCGAACGTGAACACGTGCCGGTACACGTCGCGCCAGCGCGCGGGGCGGCCGAGCACGCGGCGCAGGTAGTCGCGCGACGCCGCGCACGCGACCGGCGAAAACAGCACGAAATACGTCGCGATCAGGTGCAGCACGACGCGCGCGCGCGGCCGGCCGAAGCGCAGCGAGATCCACGTCATCGCGCGCAGCAAGCTTGCATTGCTGCGCTCCTGGCGTTCGGCCCACGCGGTGCGCTTCATGGCTGCGCACCATCCTGCTCGGCCGGCGGCGCGGACAGCACGCCGCTCGCGACGTCGCGCGCCCCGGCGCGCAGCGTGAAGCGGATCGCACCGCTGGCCGCGGCGTCGTACGCGAGATCGAGCGGCTCGCCGGGCGTGACCGGGCTCAGGAATTTCGCGGACCCGAGCCGCCACGCGTGCAGCGGGCGGTTCAGCGCGGTGCCGAGCGCATGGATCGCGTGATCGAGCAGCACGACGCCCGGCACGACCGGATGGCCGGGGAAGTGGCCGGGCAGTGCCGGGTGATCGGCGGGGATCGTGAACCCGAGTGCGGGCGTGCCGGCCGGATCGGGCACGGGCACGGGCACGGGCACGGGGCGCGCATGTTGCGCAACGAGTGCGGCGAGCACGTCGCGCGGCAGCTTGCCGGTTTCGTTGCGCGGCAGCGCGTCGACGAACACGAGCGGGCGCGGCATGAACGCGGGATCGATCCGTTCGCGCAGCGCGCGCTGCAGGCCGGCTGCGGTGAGCGTCGGCGCGACGACGAGCGCGACGAGGCGCGTGACCGGCTCGAGGCGGGTGTCGTCGTGTGCCGCCGCGGCTTCGTCGGGCATGAAGAATACGCCGTCGAGCACCTGCGGAATCGCGTTGAGCTGATGGTTCAGGTACGCGAGCGACGTGCGCTTGCCGGCGATGTTGACGAGGTCGGCCTTGCGGCCGTGCAGCAGGAACCGGCCGTCGCCGAGCAGTTCGAGTGCATCGCCCATCGGCACGGGGGCCTCCACATGTCCGCCCGACACCCATACGGTCGGGCCGCTGTCGTCGTCGTCCGGTTCGGCGCGCGCGTCGAGACGGATGTCCGGGAACAGTTCCCATGCCGCGCCCTGCGACGTACGGCGGGTGGCGATCTGGCCGGTCTCGGTGCTGCCGTAGATCTCGACGAGCGGCGCGTCGAGCGCGGCCTCGGCTTCGCACGCGAGCTTTTCCGACAGTGGCGCGGTGGCCGACAGCACGAGCGCCGCGCGCGGCAGCGCATGGCCGGCCGCGAGCAGCGCACGCAGGTGGATCGGCGACGTGACGAGCACGCGCGGCTGAGGGATCGCGTCGAGTTCGTCGCGAATGTCGACCGGGTAGAACGGCTGGCGGTTGCTGAACGCGAGGCCGCCGATCAGCGCGAGCAGCACCGTCGACTCGAAGCCGTACATGTGCTGCGCGGGCACCGTGCCGATCAGCGTGGCCGCGCGGCCGTCGAGCAGCCCGAGGCGGTCGGCCGCCGCGCGCACGCAGCCGACCAGGAAGCCCCAGCTCTTGCGGTGCGGCACCGGCGCGCCGGTCGAGCCGGACGTGAACACGTAGGCCATGATCCGCGCCGCATCGATCTGCGGCACGGCGAACGGCGCGTCGTCCGCGAGCGCGCCGGGGGCGGCATCGGGGTACGCGAAGCGCGGCAGGTCGATCGTGCAGTCGGGCGCGTCGTGCAGGCAGAACGCGTCAGGTGCGAACGACGCGAGCTGGCGGACCATTTCCGGCGTATGCGTCGACGGCAGCAGGCTGACCTTGCCGGCAACGAGCGCGGCGCACAGGCTGACCGCGAAGCGGTAGCGGTCGCGGCACACGTTGAACACGTGCGCGCCGGCGGGCAGCGCGGCGGCCACGCGCGCGACGTCGGCGACGAACGTGCGCACGGTGACGGGCGCGCCGTCGCGCCAGGCGATCGTCTGGTCGGGCGACGAATGGAAAACCAGCGGGTGAGTCGGCATAAATCGGTCGAAACAGGAGCGAAGGCCGGCGCGGCCGCGTTGCGGCGCCGCGCCGGCCGTGAATTCATCGTGATGCCTGCGACGCGTGTGTCGTCGCGCGATACGCGCGCACCGCGTCGACCATGCGCGGCCGCGGTTCGTGCGGCAGGGCGAAGCGTCGGCACGCATGCTCGGCCGCGAACATCACGGCGACGAGCGGCAGCGACAGGTAGTTCGCGAACGTCGACCATGTGACGATCGGCGCGGTCGCGAACAGCAGCGTCGACACGGCGGCGATCGCGACGAAGAACAGCGTCCACGCGAGTGTGATCTGCCGCGTGTACTGCGCGACGGCCGGCGTGATCGCGCCGTGGATCATCGTCGCGAAATGCGTGCACAGCGGCACCTTGCCGGCCGCGAGCGTGCGGCCGAACAGCAGCGCCATCGCGAGGTTGAAACTCGCGTGTTCCAGGTACAGGCCCCATTCGAAGTGCCGCGCGAGCGGCACGCGCGCGGCCCACAGCGCGGCGGCGGCAAGCAGCCATGCGGACACGAACCCGATGCGGTGCGGCGAGCGCAGCGCCGCGCCGAGCGCGAGCAGCAGCGGCGGCACGAGCGCCATCGCGAGGCCGAGGCCGTGCGCGCCGGGCGTCGCGGCCGCGTAGTGCGCACCGGCCTGGTATGCCGCGACGGCGCCGACCGCGGCGATGCCGCGTGCGACCGGCAGCAGCCGGCTCATCGACGGCCTCCGTGCGCACGGCGCGAATACCCGTCACCGGCGGCCGGGCGGCGGCGGACGGACGGGCGAACCGGAACGGAGCGGAAGGACGGGCGCGGCATGACTGGCGACATCGGGCGGATCGTGGCCGGACGCGAGGGTCGGGCCGTCAAACATCATATGAAAGGCGGCCGGGACGGGTCCGGGCCGGTGGTCGGGCACGCTCATTTTAGGGCCGCGGCACCGCGTGTTCGGAGTGGGCGCGAACGGGTTTTGTAACCGATTGTATGGCGCCGGACGAACGGTTTCGCGGGGTCGGTCCATTTCCATCCAAAGCGGCTCAAGCATCTGCTGCATCCGGGGCCCGCAACGGGGCGCGGCGCTGGCTCGCCAGTCTGTAACCATTGGCGGTATACGGCCCGATACCCGTTCGTCTAGAATCCGCGTAACTTTTACAAACGATCCCCAAAAACGCAGGCGGGGAAGCCGGCAGACGCCGGAGGGACGGAGATACGCACGCGCCGGGCGTGCATGGCGATTGCCGTTTCCGGGCGCCTTCCGCTGCCACGGGCCGCCTGCCCGCACGCATGATGAACGCACTGGAACAAGAGCTCGCCACGCTGATCATCGGCGAACTGAATCTCGAAGACGTCCCGCTCGAAACAGTGACGGCCGACACCCCGCTGTACGGCGAGGGTTTCGGGCTCGACTCCATCGACATCCTGGAAATCGCGCTGCTGATCTCGAAGAAATACGGCTTCGAGCTGCGTTCGGACAATCCGGACAACCAGAAGATCTTCGCGACGCTCGGTGCACTGGCTGCGTACGTCGCCGCGCACCGCACGAAGTGACGGCGTCGCGCACGGGCGCGGCGCGCAGATGATGACGGCACGCGGCCGCGATCGGCAGACGATACGCGACCGCGTCGATCGAGGTGGAACGCGATGAACGGAGCAATTCGATGCGGGCGCTCGTGACGGGCGGCAGCGGCGCACTCGGGCAGGCGATCTGCACGGCGCTCGCGCAGGCCGGCCATGAAGTATGGGTGCATGCGAACCGCCATCTCGCGCAGGCGGAGGCGGTCGCGCAGCAGATCGTCGCGGCCGGCGGCACCGCGCGTGCGATCGCGTTCGACGTGACCGACGCCGATGCGACGCTCGCCGCGCTGGCGCCGCTGGCCGACGATGCGCCGGTGCAGATCCTCGTCAACAACGCAGGCATTCACGACGATGCGCCGATGGCCGGCATGTCGCGCCGGCAGTGGCACAGCGTGATCGACGTGACGCTCAACGGCTTCTTCAACGTCACGCAGCCGCTGTTGCTGCCGATGATCCGCACGCGGCGCGGACGGATCGTCAACATCGCGTCGGTGGCCGGCGTGACCGGCAATCGCGGGCAGGTCAACTACGCGGCCGCGAAGGCGGGGCTGATCGGCGCGACGAAGTCGCTGTCGCTGGAGCTCGCGTCGCGCGGCATCACCGTGAACGCGGTCGCGCCCGGCATCATCGAATCGCCGATGGCCGAACAGGCGTTTCCCGCCGAACGCATCAAGCAGCTCGTGCCCGCGCAGCGCGCGGGCCGGCCCGACGAAGTCGCGGCGATGGTCGCGTACCTGGTGTCCGACGCCGCGGCCTATGTGACGGGACAGGTGCTGTCCGTCAACGGCGGGCTCGCGTGACGAAGGGCGCGGCGTCGGCGTGACGAAACGCAACGCGGCATAGCGCAACGCAGCGCAGCGCATGCCGCGAGGTTGCGCGGCCAGCGCCGCATAGTGAGGAAATCGAAGTGTCCGTGCATCCAGTCGACGCCGAACGGCGCCCGTGTTCCCTGTCGTCCTCCGCTGCGCCGCTCGCGCGCGGGCAGGCGGCGGCCGGGCCGGCCGCATCGCGACCGGGCGTGCCGCTCGCGCACGACGAGGGCCGCGCGCTGCGGCTCGTCCGGATGAGCGATGCCCGGCTCGCCGCGTTGCTGCACGATGCACGCAGCCGTGGCGACGGATTCGACCACGTGTTGCCCGGCGCACTGGGCGTGGTGTGCATCGGCGCGGGCGACCTGCAGCGCGCATCCCGAACCGGATCGCACGCGGACGCGGCGGCGCGGATGCTGGCCGACGTCGTGCCCGACCTGCCGGTCGCGCCGGTGCCGATGGCGCTGCTCGGCGCGGGCATCGCGGCGGACGACGCCGTCTGCGAAATCTGGCAATGCCATGCGCGCGACCTGCGCAGCGAACGACACGGCGCGCTGCACTATCGCTACAGCGAGGCGGCGGGTCTCGTGTTCGGCAGCATCGTCGTGCACGAGTGCGACACGCCCGACACGCATCGCGACGGCGGCACGCCGCTCGAACGCGCGACGCACGATGCGTACCGCACGCTGTTCGACGTGCTCGATTCGCTCGGCATGCCGCATCCGCTGCGCATCTGGAATACGGTGCCGGCGATCAATGCGGTGCAGTTCGGGATCGAGCGCTATCGTCAGTTCAATATCGGCCGCCAGCATGCGTTCGACGCGTGCCGCCGCGCGCTGACGGGCGGCGTGCCGGCCGCGTGCGCGCTCGGTTCGGTCGTGCCGGTCGCGGGCGATGCATCGCCGGCCGCGCCGCTCGCGATCCATTTCCTCGCGAGCCGCACGCCGGCCGATCCGATTGAGAACCCGCGCCAGGTCAGCGCGTATCACTATCCGGCGCAGTACGGCCCGCGGGCACCGACGTTCGCGCGCGCGGCCGCATGGCCGGCGGGCGATGCCGCACCGGTGCTGTTCGTGTCGGGCACCGCGAGCATCGTCGGGCATCGCACCGTGCATCTCGGCGACGTCGTCGCGCAAACGCGCGAGACGGTCGCGAACCTCGCGGCCGTGCTCGAGCAGGCCGCGCGCCAGGGGCACGGCCCGTTCACGCTCGCCGACCTGAGCTATCGCGTCTACGTGCGCGACGCCGGCGATGCCGCGGCGCTGGCCGCGATCGGGCAGGTGCTGCGCGACGCGGCCGGCCCCGGCGTGCGGCCGCTCGTCGTCCATGCGGACGTGTGCCGCGACGACCTGCTGGTCGAGATCGAGGCCAGCACGGGTCATGAGGAGGCGTGGCTGTAATGAAGCGCGAGAGCCTCACGATCCGGCAACCGGCTCCGCATTCGGGCGGCGTCGACGAAGCCTGCCTGCGTTCGCCGGCAAGTCATAAACTTTTGTCAGGATCCCCGTCTTCGCAATCGGCCGTTTCCATGTCCAAGCAGCACGCCTCGTCCACCCATCTCGTCCTGATTCCGAGCTACAACCCGGGCACCAAGGTCGACACGACCGTGCGCAATGCGCGAGCACAGTGGAATCCGGTGTGGGTCGTCGTCGACGGCAGCACCGACGGCAGCGCCGAACGGCTGCAGGCCATGGCCGAACGCGACCCGGGGTTGCGCGTGATCGTGCTGCCCGAGAACCGCGGCAAGGGCGCCGCGGTGCTCGCCGGGCTCGACGCGGCAGCCGCGAGCGGCTTCACGCATGTATTGACGATGGATTCGGACGGCCAGCATCCGGCCGACCTGATTCCCGCGTTCATGGCCGCGTCGCAGGCCGCACCCGACGCAATGGTGCTGGGCGTGCCGAAGTTCGACGCGAGCGCGCCGCAGTTGCGCGTGCAGGGGCGTCGGCTGTCGAACGCGTGGGCCGACCTCGAGACGCTGTGGGCGGGAATCGGCGATTCGCTGTACGGGTTTCGCGTGTATCCGGTCGCGCCGCTGGCCGCGATCATGCGCCGCCAGCCGTGGATGCGCGGCTTCGACTTCGATCCCGAGGCGGCCGTGCGGCTGTGCTGGGCCGGCGTGCGTCCGATCCGCATCGACGCGCCGGTGCGCTATTTCGGCCGTCACGAGGGCGGCGTCTCGCACTTCCACTACGGCCGCGACAACGCGCTGCTCGCGTGGATGCACCTGCGCCTTTTCACCGGCTTCGTGGCGCGGCTGCCGATGCTGGTCGCGCGGCGGTTGGCGCGACGCCACGATCAGACCGCCTGAGCACGCCCGATTTCCATGCCGATCGTCGCCCGGCCGCGGCGATTGCCCCGTTTTTTGTCGTCAATCCCGCGCCGGTGCACCGCTTCATTCCAGTTTGCCGAGTAATGAACGTGTCATCCGATGTAAACATCTGGTAATTTTCTGCCGGATTATGCAAAATCGCCGCTCCCAAATAAAACTATCGAGGGATCCGGGATGCAACTCAAGAAAGCGGTGGCAGCGTGTGGCGTGGCGTTTCTGTTGAGCGCGTGCGGCGGGGTACAGAGCCTTGACGCGAACAGCCTGACGTCGGCGGGGACGAGCCTGTACAAGGCAGCGACGTTGTCGGATGCCGACATCGCCGCGCTGTCGAACGATTCGTGCAAGTCGAGCGATGCGGAATCGAAGGTCGCGCCGGCGAACAGCGCGTACTCGAAGCGTCTGACGAAAGTGATGAAGGGCTTCGGCGACATGACGCTGAACGGCCAGAAGATCAACTACAAGGTCTACATGACCAAGGACGTCAACGCGTGGGCGATGGGCAACGGCTGCGTGCGCGTGTACAGCGGCCTGATGGACATGATGAACGACGACGAGCTGCGCGGCGTGATCGGCCATGAAATGGGCCACGTCGCGCTGGGTCACTCGAAGAAGGCGATGCAGACGGCCTACGCGGTCAGCGCGGCGCGCACCGCGGCCGGCGCGGCATCGCCGGGCGTGGCGGCGCTGACGAGCTCGCAGCTCGGCGACATCACCGAGAAGTTCATCAACGCGCAGTTCTCGCAGACGCAGGAAAGCGCGGCCGACGACTACTCGTTCGACCTGATGAAGCAGAAGAACATGAACCAGAAGGGCCTCGTCACCGCATTCCAGAAACTCGCGCAGCTCGATGGCGGCAAGAGCTCGATGATGAGCTCGCACCCGTCGTCGTCGAGCCGGGCGCAGCACATCCAGGATCGCATCGCGAAGGGCAGCTGATCGCCGCCCGATGCGCCGGCTCCGTCCGGCGCCCTGGATGAACGGAACCCCACGCTTCGCGGCGTGGGGTTTTTGTTTCTCGGGGAACCGGAAAACGGCGGGCCGCTTGCTTACGGCACCATCCCCGGCAACACGTACGCCTGCACGAGCGTGATCAGGCCGACGATCATCGCGAACAGCAGGCTGTGGCGCACGGTGAAGCGGAACAGCTCCGACTCCTTGCCGACGAGGCCCGTTGCCGCGCATGCCACCGCGATCGACTGCGGCGAGATCATTTTCGCGGTCACGCCGCCCGTCGTGTTCGCGGCCACCGCGAGCGTCTCGGGTACGCCGAGCTGATGGGCCGTGGCCTGCTGCAGCGAGCAGAACAGCGCATTCGACGACGTGTCCGAGCCCGTCAGGAACACCCCGAGCCAGCCGAGGAACGGCGAGAAGAACGGGAACGCGGCGCCGGTCGCGGCCAGCATCAGCGCGAGCGTCGACGACATCCCCGAATAGTTCGCGACGAACGCGAATGCGAGCACGAGGCCGATCGACAGGATCGGGCGGGTCAGTTCCTTCAGCGTCTCGCCGAACGTGACGAGCGCGTCGCGCGGCTTCATCCGCAGCAGCACCATCGAGATCAGCGCGGTCACGAGGATCGCGCTGCCCACTGCCGACACGAGATCGATCTTCAGCACGGCGTCGAGCGCCTTCGGCGTCGCGGCGATCGGTGCGGTCTTCACGACGAGCTGGTCGAGCCCCGCCACGTGGAATTTCAGCACGGTCGACGCGAGCGCGCCGTGGGCGGCGAACAGCGCCTTGAACGGCGCGATGCTCCACACGGTGACGACGGCCGTCAGGATCAGGAACGGCGACCATGCGCGCACGGTCTGCGCGAGCGTGTACGGCGATGCCTGCCGGCTGGTGCCCGCGCCGAAGCCGTTGCGCGAGCCCGCGCCGCCGAAGCCCGCGAGCGCGGCGCCGCCGCCCGACGCAACGACGCTGCCGGCCGCCTGCTTCGCGGTGCGCGGCTGCCAGACCTTCAGGAACGCGGCGAGCGCGACGAGGCTGACGAGCGACGACGTGATGTCCGGCAGCTCGGGCCCGATGTGGTTCGACGTGAAGTATTGCGTCACCGCGAAGCTGCCGCCCGCGACGAGCGCGGCCGGCCACGTCTGCCGCACGCCGCGCAGCCCGTCCATCATGAACACGAGCCAGAACGGCACCGCGAGCGACAGCAGCGGCAACTGGCGGCCGGCCATCGCGCCGATATGGAACGGGTCGATGCCCGTCACCTGTCCGGCGACGATGATCGGGATCCCCATCGCGCCGAACGCGACCGGCGCGGTGTTTGCAATCAGACACAGTCCTGCCGCGTGCAGCGGCTTGAAGCCGAGCCCGACGAGCAGTGCGGCCGTGATCGCGACGGGCGCGCCGAAGCCGGCCGCGCCTTCGAGGAACGCGCCGAACGAGAAGCCGATCAGCAGCATCTGCAGGCGCTGGTCGTCGGTAATCGACAGCACGGACGCGCGGATGATGTCGAACTGGCCGGTCTTCACGACGATCTTGTACAGGAACACGGCCGCGACGATGATCCACGCGATCGGCCACAGGCCGTATGCGAAGCCGAAACCGGCCGCCGCGAGCGCCTGCGGCACGGGCATCCCGTAAGCGAGGATCGCGACGCCGAGCGACAGCAGCAGCGTGATCGCCGCGGCGACGTGGCCCTTGAGCCGCAGCGCGGCCAGTGCGACGAAAAAGAAAATGATCGGGATTGCGGCGACGAACGCCGACAGCCCGAGGCTGCCGAGCGGCGTATAGATCTGGTGCCAAACCTGCATGGGTGTCTCCTCCATCTGTGTCTGTCTATCTATGGGTATGGGTGGGTAAAGCGGGGGCTACTCGGGCTGGCCGCGTGCGCGCAGCAGGTCGGACAGGCTGCGCGGTGCCGGTTCGAGCGGCGTGCGGTGCTGCGTCCAGCCCATCTGTTTCGCGGGTGTCAGCGCACGCAGGCGCGTCGCGGTCCAGCGGAACGCGCGGTACGCGCGCGGATGCGCGAACGCGCCCGACCAGAAGCGCCACACGAGGTCTTCCGCGCGGGTGTAGTTCGCGCCCTGGCCGCGCAGCGGATGCGCGACGGGTTCGTCGGGCTTGCGGTTCGCCTCGGTACGCAGCCGCACGAGCAGTTGCGGGATCGGGATCCGCACCGGGCACACCTCGCCGCATGCGCCGCACAGCGTCGACGCGGTCGGCAGGTCGGCCGTCGCGTCGAGGCCGAGCAGGTGCGGCGAGATGATCTTGCCGATCGGGCCCGGGTAGGTCGTGCCGTACGCGTGGCCGCCGATGCGCGTGTAGACGGGGCAGTGGTTCATGCACGCGCCGCAGCGGATGCACTGCAGCGTCGCGCGCAGCTGTTCGTCCGCATAGGCCTGCGTGCGGCCGTTGTCGAGCAGCACGAGATGCAGCTCGCGCGGGCCGTCGCGTTCGCCGTCGCGGCGCGGGCCCGAGATCAGGTTGAAGTAGGTCGTGATCGCCTGGCCGGTGGCCGAGCGCGTGAGCAGGCTCGACAAGGGCACGATGTGCTCGAGTTTCTCGACGACCTTCTCGATCCCCATGATCGCGACGTGCGTGTCGGGCACAGTCGTCGACAGGCGGCCGTTGCCTTCGTTCTCGACGAGCCACAGCGTGCCCGTGTCGGCCGCCGCGAAGTTCACGCCGGACAGGCCGATGTCCGCCTCGGCGAACGCGCGCCGCAGGGCGCGCCGGCCGGTCTGGATCAGCTCGTCGACGTCTTCCGTGTAGCGCGTGCCGGGGATGTGCGCCTCGAACAGTTCGGCGATGTCGCCGCGTGTCTTGTGGATCGCCGGCATCACGATATGCGACGGTTTCTCGCCCGCGAGCTGCACGATGAATTCGCCCATGTCGGATTCGATGCAGTCGACGCCGTGCTCCGCGAGGTAATGGTTCAGCTCGATTTCCTCGCTCGCCATCGACTTGCCCTTGATCACGCGGCGCGCCTTCTTCGCCTGCGCGATGCCGAGCACGATCGCGTTCGCGTCGGCGGCCGTCTCGGCCCAGTGCACGTGCACGCCGGCTTCGGTGAGCTTCGTCTCCAGCCGTTCGAGCAGCGCGGGCAACTGCGCGAGCGCGTGTTGCCGCACCGCTTCGCCGAAGTCGCGCAGCTGCTGCAGCTCGGCGTCGTCGGGGAACTGCGTCGCGCGCTTGCCCTGCAGGAAGTCCATCGCGCCGCGAAAGCTCCGGCGCAATGCGGGATCGTCGAGCGCCGCGCGCGCGCGGGCCTTGAAGTCGCCGGGTGCGACGAATTGCAGCGTGTGGTCGCTCATTGCGGGAGGTCCTCGCGGGCGGTTGCAGCCGGCCGGGCGGCGGAATCGGTGACGATCACGACCCACAGGCGGCGCGGGCCGTGTGCGCCATAGGCGAGCGTCTGCTGGATGTCGGACGTCTTCGACGGGCCCGACACCAGCACCAGGTTGGTCGGCATGCCGGCGTGCCAGCGCTCCGCGTGGACGGCCGCGTGCAGGTCGGGATGCAGCGTGCTCGCGTGGACGAGCGCGACATGCAGCGGCGGCACCAGCGACACCGTGCGCGGCGTGCCGGCATCGGGGGCGAGCACGACGGTGCCGGTGGCGGCGATGCCCGAACGCGCGACGGTGAAGCCCGCGTCGATCGTGTCGAACAGCTCGGCCTTCCACGCGTCGATCGGCCGGTCGAACGGCACAGGCGCAACCGTGTCGGGCAGCGCGCGGGCGAGTGCAGCGGATTCGGCGCGGGTCGGATCGAGCAGCAGCCGGCGCACGCCGGCTTCGGCGAGCCGCGCGGCGAGTTGCGCGGGCCATGCGTCGCCGGTCGCGCACCAGACGTCCGCGTGCGACGCGGTGAGCGCGGCCTGCATCGTGCGGGCGAGCGTGTGCGGATCGTGCGCCGTCCCGGCCTGCGAGCGGCGCGTGTCGTAATGCGTGTCGATGTGTGCGTCGAGCGCGCGGCCGGACGTGGCGGCGACGCCCGGCGCGGCGGCGCGCAGCCGCGCGAGGATCGCGTCGCGCGCGCTCACGGCTGGTCTCCGCGCAGCGACGCGGCGCTTGCCGTGCGCCGCCACAGGAAGCTGGCGAGGTGCTCGACCGGCAGCGCCGCGCCGGCCTTGGCCGCCGCGTGGCCGATGTTCAGCAGGCAGCCGCAGTCGGCGGACACGAGCCGGTCGCAGCCCGTCGCGCAGGCCGACGCGACCTTGTCGCGCACCATCGCGCCGGAGATGTCGGGATGCTTCAGCGAGAACGTGCCGCCGAAGCCGCAGCATTCGGATTCGCGTTCGTGTTCGACGCGCGTCACGCCCGGCAGTGCGTCGACGAGCGCGACGCCGTGCCCGCGCGTGCCCATCTCGCGCCGCGCCGCGCACGACGTGTGCAGCACGACGCGTTCGTCGGGCCCGGCGCCGGCCGTCGCCGCGTCGAGCCGCACGTCGAGCACGTGGACGAGGAATTCGGCGAGTTCATAGGTCCGCTCCGCGATCGCGCGGGCTCGCGGGCCGTACACGGGATCGTCGGCGAACAGCGCCGGCCAATGGTGGCGGATCATCCCCGCGCACGAGCCGGAGGGCACGATCACGGGCCACGCTTGCGCGAACAGGTCGAGCTGCGCGGCCGCGACGCGGCGCGCTTCGTCGGGATTGCCGCTGCTGTAGGCCGGCTGCCCGCAGCAGCTCTGGCCGCGCGGATAGTGGACGGTCAGGCCTTCGCGTTCCAGCAGTCGGACCGCGTCGAGCCCGGCTTCGGGGACGAACAGGTCGACCAGGCAGGTCGCGAACAGATAGACGTGCGCGGGGGCGGCGGCGGGGTATTGCCTTTCGTTCATGTCTCGCTCCAGTGGCGACGGCCCGGCATGCGGATGCGGGACGACGATTTCGCTGCATAATTCCCGCGACGGCGCTGCGGCTCAAATTGGTTGGGCCAATCGGCGCGGCACGCATTGAGCGGGGAGACGCGACGATGGCAGCGATGACGGCACGGGGCCGGACCGAAGGGGTGATGCGCAAGATCGAGACGGCACTGCTCGACGGCACGTGGCCGGCCGGCGCACGCCTGCCGGCCGAGCGCGTGCTCGCGCAGCAGTACGGGGTTGCGCGCAATACGGTGCGCGAGGCGACCCAGCGGCTCGTCGCGCGCGGGCTGCTGCAGAGCCGGCGCGGCGCGGGCGTCTACGTGACGGACCAGTTGCGCGCCGGCATCGCGTCGCCGTGGGGGCAACTGGTCGCCGATCACCCCGCGCTGCGCGACGACATCCTCGAATTCCGGCGCGTGCTCGAAGGCGCGACCGCGTATTTCGCCGCGCTGCGCGCCGACGCGCACGACCGGCGCCGGATCCGTGCGCTGCTGCGCGAGCTCGAAACCGCGCACGCGAACGGCGCGGCAGCCGTCGAAGCCGCGACCGACGCGAAGCTGCACGAGGCAATCGCGCTCGCGTCGCACAACACGATGTTCCTGCACCTGCATACGAGCGTGATCGGGATGCTGCGTGAGCACATCTCGATCAACGTGGCGGGCATGACGACGCACGACGAACACGCGTCCGAACTCCTGCTGCTGCAGCACCGCGTCGTGTGCGACGCGATCTGCGCGCAACGGCCCGAAGAGGCGCGCACTGCGATGCAGACCCATATCGACTACGTGCGCAGCCATTTCGAGCGCAGCGGCGACGAGGCCTGAGATTGGTCGGACTACTTCGGTGCGAGGCCCGCCCGGCGGGCACCTTCGGTGCGGCGGGCCTCGATGCCCGGCACGCGCGCGCACGCCCGCGGTTCGAGGCCGTCGGTGCCGCCCGCGCGATTGACCGGCGCATCGGGCGCCTACTAGAATCGGCCGGAACCGCGCGCCAGCCGCGCGCCGCGGCGCATGCGGGCCCTGTGTTCCGCCAGTCGAGGAAGTCTTCGTGTTCACGTCCCTGATCCGGCGCGCACCGGCCGCGCTGTCGTGGCGCGCCGCATGCCGCCCGGCCCGCGCGCTGGCCGCCGGCGTACTCCTGTCGCTCGTCGCCGCGTGCGCGACGCATCCGCCCGCCACCACGCTCGATCGCCCGGTCTCCCATGCGTTGCCGCCCGATACCGCGACGCCGTTGCGCGATGCGCTGGCCGCGCCCGAGGCCGCGCATCCGGGCCAGTCGGGTTTCCGGCTGCTGGCCGACGGCGCGCAGGCGTTGCAGATGCGCATCGCGCTCGCGCGCGCCGCGACGAAGACGCTCGACATGCAGTACTACATCGCGACCGAGGACACGACCGGCAAGCTGCTGCTCGCCGCGGCGCTCTACGCGGCCGATCGCGGCGTGCGCGTGCGGATGCTGGTCGACGACCTGAATTTCCGCGACATCGATCGCGTGATGGCCGCGCTGAACACGCACCCGAACATCGAGATCCGCGTGTTCAACCCGTTCGGCGCATCGCAGGGGATGGTCGAGCGCACGGCCAACTTCTTCACGCGCATCGACAGCTTCACGCGCCGGATGCACAACAAGGCGATGATCGCGGACAACCGGATCGCGATCGTCGGCGGCCGCAACCTCGGCGACGAATACTTCAGTGCGAGCCCGACGCTGCAGTTCCGCGATCTCGACGTGCTCGCCGCGGGGCCCGTGACGAACGACGTCTCGGCGAGCTTCGACACCTACTGGTCGAGCGCGAGCAGCTACCCGCTGCGCGTGCTGAATCATCAGTCGTTCGATCCGAAGGAGCTCGACGCGATGCGCGACGAGCTGCGTGACCACTGGCGCAAGAATGCCGATCCGTACAACGCGAAGCCGCTGAACGCGACGCCGCTCGCGCAGCAGATCGCGCGCGACGAGCTCGGGCTCGTGTGGGCGCCGGCGGAGTTCAAGGTCGACGCGCCCGACAAGGTCGCGCAGCCGACCGACGCGTACGTGAGCCCGCCGATGCAGCGCCTCGTCGAGCTGACGCGCGGCGCGCAGCGGGAATTCCTCGCGTTCTCGCCGTATTTCGTGCCGCACGACGCGGGCGTGAAGATCCTCGGCGATACGACCGCGCGCGGCGTGCGCGTCGCGATCCTGACCAATTCGCTCGCCGCGACCGACGCGGTCGCCGTGCAGGCCGGCTACGGGCCGTACCGGGTGCCGCTGCTGCAGCACGGCGTCGAGCTGTACGAGTTCAAGGCGCAGCCGGGTCGCCAGCGTCCGCGCCTGTTCGGGTCGCGTTCGCGCGCGAGCCTGCACGCGAAGGCGTACGTGATCGACCGGAAGATCCTCGTGATCGGCTCGATGAACCTCGATCCGCGTTCTGCGCACCTGAACACCGAACTGGCGCTGGTGATCCATAGCCCGGCGCTCGCCGAGCAGGTCGCGCAGATCTTCGCGCGCGCGGCGCAGCCGGACGAAAGCTACCGCGTGAGCCTCGTGACGCCGGCGGGCGGCGGCACGCCCGAACTCGAATGGACGGGCACGGACGACGGCCAGCCG
The DNA here is from genome assembly GCF_001043615.1 of Burkholderia sp. LK4. Classification (NCBI taxonomy): domain Bacteria; kingdom Pseudomonadati; phylum Pseudomonadota; class Betaproteobacteria; order Burkholderiales; family Burkholderiaceae; genus Burkholderia; species Burkholderia sp. LK4. The sequence goes on along the minus strand of NZ_LDUL01000075.1, from coordinate 40,854 downwards.
GCCGTCTATCACGTCGATCCGCACGCGGGGCTGCTGCGCAACCTGATGACCGGCGTCTTCATGCTGCTGCCGGTCGACGACCAGCTTTAGGGGACGGAAGCGCTCCGGCTAAACCCGCGTTTCCGGTGCGCGGGCAAAGGTGATATGGTTGTGCGCGCAACGAGTGTGGCGCGCCGGCCGGCGCCGCCGGGCGGCCCGTGCCGCGCACATCCGCAACCGGAGTTCCCCATGCAACGTGTCCCGAACCAGCCGTTCACGCGTCCCGCCCGTTTCTCCGAAGCCGAATGGCAGGCGCGCGTGCAGCTCGCGGCGGCTTACCGCATCTTCGACCATCTCGGCTGGACCGAGCTGATCTACAACCATATCTCGCTGCGCGTGCCGGGCGAGGACGGGCACTTCCTGATCAACCCGTTCGGACTCCATTACCGCGAGGTGTGCGCGTCGAACCTCGTGAAGATCGACATCGACGGCAACGTGATCGGTCATTCCGACTGGCCGATCAATCCGGCCGGCTTCACGTTCCACAGTGCGATCCATGCGGCGCTGCCCGATGCGCACTGCGTGATGCACGTGCACACGACGCCGACGATGGCCGTGTGCTGTTCGCGCGACGGGCTGTCGTTCTCGAATTTCTATTCGGCGCAACTGTACGGGAAGATCGCGTATCACGACTTCGAGGGCATCACCGTGCATCTGGAGGAGGGGCGGCGCATCGTCGAGAGCGCGGGCGGGCGGCCCGTGCTGCTGTTGCGAAACCACGGGCCCGTGACGATCGGCGCGACGCTCGCGCAGACGTTCTCGCTGATGTGGCTGCTCAATCGCGCGTGCGAGGTGCAGGTCGCCACGCATGCGATCGGCGACGCACTGGCGATCGCGCCGCCCGTGCTCGAAGGGTGCGTGCGCGATTCGCTGAATTTCGATCCGAAGCATGGCGCGGGGCAGGATGCGTTCGACGCACTGCAGCGTATCGTCGATCGCATCGATCCCGGCTATCGGGCGTGACGCGGGGCGGCGTGATCGCTTCGTGAGGCTCGATGCGGCAGGTCCCGAATCCGGCGGCGGGCAAAAAAAACGCGGCCGGGTGGCCGCGTGAATACTCGCAGACTCCTTCGGACGAAGGAAACAAGCAACTGTGAGATGAAGTGTAGCGAAAGGCCGCACGCGGATTCAGCCATCAGGCTGCAAAGGTCCCTTCCAGCCGGAGGCAGACTGGCCTGCCGAGCGCGCTGCGGCGTTTTGCGGCATGGCCGTTCGGCGGGCTCCCGGATCGGCGGCGATCGACTACCATCATGTGTGGCGCCGCCGTTCGGTCGGCGTACAACGTCGTACAAGGAGAGTCCATGCTCAAGCTGCGTTTGCTCCAGGTCGCGTTACTCGCGGGTGTGCTGGCCGCCGGCACCGCCGCCGCCGAAACGGTGCGCCTGTCCGCCAATCTCCAGCCGTCGAGCGAGGTGCCGCCGACGGCGACCAAGGGCTCGGGCGATGTCGAGGCCACCTACGACACGGTAACGCACATGCTGCAGTGGACGGTCCGTTACGAACACCTCACCGGCCCGGCCACCGCCGCGCATTTCCACGGGCCCGCGCCGGTCGGCCAGAACGCGGGCGTGCAGGTGCCGATTCCAAAGGACGAGCTGGCGAGCCCGATCAAGGGTTCGAAGGCACTCACCGACGCGCAGGTCACCGACCTGATGGGCGGCAAGTGGTATTTCAACGTCCATACGAAGGAGCACCCGGCCGGCGAGATCCGCGGCCAGGTGATGCCGGCGAACTGAGCGCAGGCGTTTGATATGGAGGCACCTGTCGAGCGGTGCGGGAACGATCGCACGTACCATCGTCACACTGCGAATACGGAGTGCGTCCGATGAGTTGGCAAAGCAAGTTCGCCTGCTGGCTGCTGCGCAGGCAGTTCCGTCCCGAGACCACGCGCGAGGTGCTCGATCCCGCCCGCGCACGGCGCTTTACCGACTTGCGGATGATGGTGCCGCGCCGCGCGCCGTCGGGCTACCGGTTGCGCCAGTGCTACGGCGCGGGCGACGCGCCGCTGCGCGGCGAATGGCTCGAACGCACCGACGCGGCTGCGGGGCGCGGGCCGGGCCGCACGCTGCTGTACTTCCATGGCGGCGGCTATTACTTCTGTTCGACGAAGACCCATCGGCCGCTGGTGTTCGGCCTGACGAAGCGCGCGGGCGTGCGCTCGTTCTCGCTCGACTACCGGCTTGCGCCCGAAAACCGTTTCCCGGCCGCGCTCGACGACGCGCTGGCCGCGTACCGGCAGCTGCTGGCGCTCGGCACGCCGCCCGAGTCGATCGTGTTCGGCGGCGATTCGGCGGGCGGCGGCCTCGCGCTCGCGACGCTCGTCGCGCTGCGCGATCGCGGCGAGCCGCTGCCGGCCGGCGCGATCCTGTTCTCGCCATGGACCGACCTGGCCGCTACCGGCGCCACGCTGCGCACGAACGACGGCGCCGATCCGATGTTCGCGGGCGCGGCGCTGCCGAAGGCCGCGAAGCTGTACCTCGGCGACGAGCCGGGGACGAATCCGTACGCGTCGCCGCTCTATGCGGATTTCGCGGGCCTGCCGCCGCTGTATATCCAGGTCGGCAGCACCGAGGTGCTGCTCGACGATTCGCGCCGCGTCGCCGAGAAGGCGAAGGCCGCCGGGGTGGCGGTGGAGATCGAGGTGTGGCCGGACATGCCGCACGTGTGGCAGCTGTACGCGCCGATGGTGCCGGAAGCACGCGACGCGCTCGACCGCGCGGCCGCGTTCCTGCGTCGCGTCGCGGTCGAGCGCGCGGTTCAGCGCGCCGGCGAGACGTCGATTGCCTGATAGGCGGCCTTGACGGCCGCCGGGCCGTACTTGCGCTCGAGTCGGCGCACGGTGAAGTGGCCGTGCGCCATCTGCTGGAAGTGGTCGATGAACAGCGTATTGACGGTCGCGCCGAGCACGGCGCCGATCGCCGGAATCGACTTCGCGGCCATCTGCTCGGTCACCTGCACCGAGAAGCGCGACGCCACCGTCTGCACGAGCTTGAACACGGCCGCCGAGCTGTGCGCGGCGATGCCCTTCGTCGTGATGTCGGACGACGCCTTCGAGATCGCCTGCGCGAGCGCGCCGCGCAGCACGAAATAACCGAGATCGGCGTCCTCTTCCTGCTTGTCCGGGTTGCCGCCCATGCCGAGCACGGCCAGGCATTGCAGCTGCGTATCGACCGAGCCCAGGTCTTCACCCTCGCTGCGCGCGATGTCGCACACGGAGCGGAAGATCAGCGTCGTCGTCACCGGCAGCTCGACCGGCAGCGCGAGAAAGCCGAACGCGCCGCCCGCCGCGCCGGTCGTCGCGACCGCGAGCTTGTGCAGCAGGTTGCTCGGCTTGTCGGGCTCGGCGTCCGGCGCGGGCGGCTTGCCGAGCGTGCGCAGCGCGATGTTCAGGCACTTGCGCAGCGCGAGCTGCGTCGCGTCGTTGATCTTGCCGGTCGCGAAATCCGGCAGCCGGGCGATCATTTTCTCGACCGGTGCGCCCAGCATGCCCGTCAGCTTCATCGTCAGCGACGGGCTTTCCAGCACCTGCTTCGCGCGCCACAGCGCGTCCCGATCGTCCTGCGACAGCGTGGTGGCGGGGGGGATTGAAATCGGTTCCATCTTTCTCCTTGGCGGTCTGGAACGGTTTGACCGTCGCCAGCCTAGATTACTCCCGCATGCTAGAATTTCGAGATTGTTTGACTCGTCAAAAGTTGCGCCAACAAAAAATGGCCGTCCATACAGCCGCCCACCATTCGAGCGGGCAAGTCCTGCCGTTCCGCGAATCGCTGCTGGCGATGATCGGGATCTCGTTCGTCACCATGCTCGTCGCGCTCGACCAGACCGTCGTCGGCACCGCGTTGCCGACCATCGTCGCCGAGCTTCGGGGGTTCGACCTGTACGCGTGGGTCGCGACCTCGTACCTGCTCAGTTCCGTGATCACGGTGCCGATCTTTGGCCGGCTCGGCGACTATTACGGGCGCAAGCCGTTCGTCATCGTGTCGATCGTCGTGTTCACCGGCGCGTCCGTGCTGTGCGGGATGGCGAACGACATGCTGATGCTCGTGCTCGCGCGCGGGCTGCAGGGGATCGGCGGCGGGATGCTGGTCGGCACCGCGTTCGCGTGCATCCCCGACCTGTTCCCCGATTCCGTCGTGCGGTTGCGCTGGCAGGTGCTGATGAGCTCCGCGTTCGGCATCGCGAACGCGGTCGGTCCGTCGCTCGGCGGCGTGCTGACCCAGTCGTTCGGCTGGCGCTCGGTGTTCTACGTGAACCTGCCGATCGGCCTGCTGTCGCTGCTGTTCGTGTGGCGTTACCTGCCGCACCTGCGCCACGTCGAGCACGATCGCAAGATGCGGCTCGACTGGCCGGGCGCGCTGCTGATCGCGCTGTCGCTCGGCGCGCTGCAACTGTTCGTCGAATGGCTGCCGAAGTACGGCGTCGCGAGCTGGGCGTCGCTCCTGCTCGTCGTCGCGGTCGCGGCCGGTTTCGGCCTGTGGCACTGGGAGAAGCGCTGCGCGCAGCCGATCCTGCCGTTCGACATGTTCGGCAACCGCGCGCTGTCGGCGCTCTTCGTGCTGGCGATCCTCGCCGGCTTCTCGATGTTCTCGCTGCTGTTCTACGCACCGCTGCTGTTCCAGGGCGGCTTCGGGATGTCGCCGAAGGAGGCGGGGCTCGTGATCACGCCGCTCGTCGTGTTCATCACGATCGGCAGCATCATGAACGGCCGTGTCGTCACGCGCATCCGCAACCCGAATGCGATGCTGCACGTCGGCTTCGTGCTGTTCGCGATCACCTGCGCGGGCGTCGTCGTGTCGACCCACACGACGCCGAAATGGCTGCTGATGGCGCTGATGGTCGCGGGCGGCATCGGGCTCGGCTTCGTGCTGCCGAACCTCACCGTATTCGCGCAGCAGACGGCCGGCCGCGAGCACCTCGGCATCGCCACGGCGCTGCTGCAGTCGCTGCGGATGGTCGGCGGGATGATCGGCACCGCGCTGACCGGCACGCTCGTCAACCAGATGTACTCGGGCGGCGTGCGCGATGCGCTGTCGGCCGATCACGCGATGCAGTGGCACGCGCAGCTCGCCGATCCGCAGATCCTGATCGATCGCGCTGCGCAGGGCGGCCTTGTCGCGGAGCTGACCCGTGCCGGGCATAATGGCGCGCTGCTGCTGGAAGCGGCCCGCGAATCGCTCGTCGGCGCGATTCACGTTGGCGTCGCGATGGCGGCCGTCGTCGCCGTGGTGTCGGTGTGGCAGTGCCGCCGCGTGCCGCCGATCGCGCTGCGGCGCAAGATCGAACCGCATGTCGCGGCCGATTGAACGATTGAACGAGTAGAACTGAGCGCATGGAAGAACAGGACCGCGTCGCGATCTTGCAGCAATTCGGACGGACGTATCGCGCGTTCATGACCGCATTCGAGACGCACGTCGGGCAACCGATGCCGCGCTGGCGCATCATGGTCGCGTTGCACACGATGGGCGGCCATTCGTCGCAGAAGAAGCTCGTCGAAGTGCTGCGCATCGATCCGGGCGCGCTCACGCGCCAGTTGAAGTCGCTCGACGCGCTCGGCTGGATCGAGCGCGAATCCGACGCACGCGACAATCGCGTGACCAACGTGACGCTGACGGACGCCGGCCGCGCCGCGTTCGACGCATGCCTGCCGCGCCGCAAGGCGTTTCTCGAACAGACGATGGCGCAATTGCCGGACGACGTGCTGAATGCGCTGTCGGGCGCGCTGGCGATGCTGGAATCGCGGATCGCGGACGTCGGCTCGACGCCGGCCGCGCGTTGATACGCGGGGCCGGGCGGCACGTCAGCGCCGCCGGCCATCGCTTCATTTCATTCTGATGCGGATTTACAGCTCGATGCGCGTGCCCAGCAGCGCGAGGAACTGCGCGAGCCAGGCCGGATGCGCGGGCCACGCGGGCGCGGTGACGAACGGCGCGTCGGTCACGGCCGCGTCGACCGGAATGTCCGCATATTCGCCGCCCGCGAGCTTCACCTCGGGCGCGCAGGCCGGGTAGGCCGAGATGCGCTTGCCGCGGATCACGTCGGCGGCCGCGAGCAGTTGCGCCGCGTGGCAGATCGCGGCGATCGGCTTGCCGGCTTCGGCGAACTCGCGCACGAGCGAGATCACCTTCGGATCGAGTCGCAGGTATTCGGGGGCACGGCCGCCCGCGATCGCGAGCGCGTCGTAGCGCGAGGCGTCGACGTCGTCGAATGCCGCGTTCAGCGTGAACTGGTGGCCGGGCTTCTCGGTGTAGGTCTGGTCGCCTTCGAAATCGTGGATCGCGGTCTTGATCTTGTCGCCCGCGCGTTTGCCCGGGCAGACTGCATCGACGTGGTGGCCGACCGCCTGCAGCGCCTGGAACGGCACCATCGTTTCGTAGTCTTCGGCGAAATCGCCGGTCAGGAACAGGATCTTCTTCGCGGCCATGGCTTTCTCCAGTGGAGCTGCGTTGAGGGCCCGCCGCGGCAGACGATTGCCATGCCCGCCCGGGGCCCCGAGGACGAAAGCGCAGTATACTCCGGCCGCTTGAAGCGCGCGTGACGGCCACCCCGCGCGGCGGCGGGGCGGTACGCGCGACGTGCGTCAGAAGAAGGTTTCGACGACTTCCGTCACGCGGAACTGCGGATCGAGCACGAGCACCTGGCGCCACTTGTCGAACGTCAGGCACGGGTGCGAGATGTCGAACGCGACCATGTCGCCGACCTTCACGTCCGCGCCCGGCGGGATCTGCAGGTACGCGTGCTGGTCCATCATCCCGGTGACGGCCCAGCCTTCAGCGGCCGCGACGTCGCGCGGGGCGGTGTCGCGGCCCGGGCGGAAGTGGCGCGCCGGCTCCGGCAGCCCCGCGTCGAACGCCGCGTCGCGCTTGCCGAGCGCGACGATCGCCCGGTCGGCCTCGGGCACCGACTGCACGTAGGCCCACAACTGCAGCGCGGGCAGCAGCCCTTCGCCCATCGTGCGTGCGATCGGGTTGCGCGCGAACACGTCGGTCTGCGCCTTCTTGTAGATGCCGACATCGTGCGTCAGGTAGCAGCCCGGACGCAGCACGACTTCCGCGAAGCCCGCGTCGGACGCCTTCGCGAATTCTTCCGCGACCACGTCGTACCACGCCGAACCGGCGCCGGACAGGATCGCCGGCGTACGCGCGAAGCGGCCGGCCTCGGCCAGTTCGCGCGTGAGCGCGACCGCTTCCTGCAGGAACGTGCGGATCTCGCCTTCCTCCTTCAGCACGCCTTCGTAGAGTTCGATGCCGGCCAGCTTCAGCGTGTCCGGATAGCGCGCGATCGCGGCGAGCACGGCCTCGCGCTGCGCGGCATCGCGCACGCCCGCGCGGCCGCCCGGCACGCCGAGCTCGAGCAGCACGTTCAGCGGCTTCTTCAGTGCGCCGAAGAAGCGGCCGAGCTGGTCGACGCTCTCCGCGGAATCGACGAGGCAGAAGAATTCGAAGTCGGGATCGGACAGCAGCCCCGCGATGATCGTCATGTTCTGACGGCCGACCAGCTGGTTCGCGAGCAGCACGCGCCGCACGCCGCCGTGATACGCGGCCTGCGTCTGGTGCGCGGTCGCGAGCGTGATGCCCCACGCGCCGGCGTCGAGCTGGCGGCGGAACAGTTGCGGCGCCATCGTCGTCTTGCCGTGCGGCGCAAACTTGACGCCGTACTTCTGGACGAATGCCTGCATCCAGTTCAGGTTGTGTTCGATGCGATCCTCGTAAAGCACGGCGGCCGGCAGGCTGACGTCTTCCGCGAGCAGGTTCCACTCGAGGCGGCCCGCGTCGCCGAGCGGCACGCTCGCGCTCGGCAGATTGCCGAGGCCCTTGCCGAACGGATCGATCGTCGCTTCCTGATAGTTTGTAACTTTCATGTCATCCCGCTCCATCATCACTATGCATTGCACTGAAGTTGACACGCAGATGGTACAGAAAGTAGCATCTGCGCGGTGATGTTATTTAGTAACATCGAGCTTCGCACCCTTTTCCGCAGATGAATACGCCCGCCAACCCGTCCGCTTCGCACGCGGCCGAGCCCTATCCGGCACCGGCCGCCCCGCCGGTCCTCGACATCGTCGCGCGGATCGCCGAATGCGCGCCCGAGCTGCGCGAGGCCGAGCGCAAGGTCGCCGCGTTCATCCTCGCCGATCTCGCGCGCGCCGCACATGCGAGCATCGGCGCGCTCGCGCGCGACGCGGAGGTCAGTGTCGCGACGGTCACGCGTTTCGCGAAGGCCGTCGGCTGCCGCGACGTGCGCGAACTGAAGGTGCTGGTCGCGCAGGCGGCGGCGGTCGGCCAGCGCTTTCTCGTGCCGTCCGACGACGCGCCCGCCGACGATACGAGCCCCGCGTCGATGGTCTACGACGAGATCCGCGTGGCGCTCGCGCACAACCACCAGTTGCTGCGCAATACGTCGTTCGAGGAAGCCGCCGACCTGCTCGCCGGCGCGAAGATGACCTATGTGTACGGGCAGGGCGGCGGCTCGACCGCGCTCGCCGACGAGCTGCGTTTCCGGCTCGTGCGCTTCGGCCGGCCGGTCGCGAGCTACCAGGACAGCGTGCTGCAGCGGATGGTGGCCGCGACGCTGTCGCGCGACACCGTCGTCGTCGCGCTGTCGGTGAGCGGGCGCGTGCCCGAGCTGCTCGAGAGCTGCCGGCTCGCGAAGCGCTACGGCGCGAAGCTGATCGCGATCACCGCGCCGGCCTCGCCGCTCGCGAAGCTGGCCGACCACCTGATCCCGGTCGTCGCGTTCGAAACCGATTTCATTTACAAGCCGTCGACATCGCGCTACGCGATGATGATGGCGATCGACGTGCTCGTCACCGGAGTCGCGTTGCGGCTCGGCGATGCGGGCCGGGAATCGCTGCGTCGCATCAAGCACGCGCTCGATGCGCACCGCGGCGGCGGAGACCGTCAACCGGTAGGAGACTGACCATGCATTCGCATCCCGAAGCCGCCGATACGCTGATCGTCGGCGCGCAGCTTTACGACGGTACCGGCGCGCCGCCCGTCACGCGCGACGTCGCGATCCGCAACGGCGTGATCGCGGCGATCGGCAACCTGTCGAACTGGCTCGCCGAAACCGTCGTCGATGCGAACGGCCGCGCGCTCGCGCCGGGTTTCGTCGACGTGCATACGCACGACGACACGCACGTGATCCGCGCGCCGCAGATGGTGCCGAAGATCTCGCAGGGCGTGACGACCGTGATCGTCGGCAACTGCGGGATCAGCGCGTCGCCGGTGACGCTCGCGGGCGATCCGCCCGATCCGATGAACCTGCTCGGCGAGCGCGGCGCGTTCCAGTACCCGACCTTCGCCGACTACGTCGCGGCCGTGAACGATGCGCGTCCGGCCGTGAACGTCGCGGCGCTCGTCGGTCACACGGCGCTGCGCAACAACCAGATGGACCGCCTCGACCGCGCGGCGACCGACGGCGAGATCGCCGGGATGCGCGCGCAGCTCGAGGAGGCGCTCGCGAACGGCGCGCTCGGCCTGTCGTCGGGCCTCGCATACGGCTCCGCGTTCGCGGCGCCGACCGAAGAGGTGATGGCGCTCGCCGAGCCGCTCGCGAACGCCGGCGCGTTGTACACGACGCACATGCGCACCGAATTCGACGCGATCCTCGATGCGATGGAAGAGGCGTACCAGGTCGGCCGTCATGCGCGCGTGCCGGTCGTGATCTCGCACCTGAAGTGCGCGGGCCCGTCGAACTGGGGGCGTAGCACCGAAGTGCTCGCGTCGCTCGAAGGCGCGCGCCGCTACCAGCCGGTCGGCTGCGACTGCTATCCGTACAGCCGCAGCTCGTCGACGCTCGACCTGAAGCAGGTGACGGGCGACATCGACATCACGATCACCTGGTCGGAGCCGCACCCGGAAGTGGCGGGCAAGCTGCTGAAGGCGATCGCGGCCGACTGGGGCGTGACCGAGCAGGAAGCCGCGCAGCGCATCCGCCCGGCGGGCGCCGTGTACCACAACATGTCCGAGGAGGACGTGCGCCGGATCCTGTCGCACCCGGCGACGATGGTGGGCTCCGACGGCCTGCCGAACGATCCGCTGCCGCACCCGCGGCTGTGGGGCGCGTTCCCGCGCGTGCTCGGCCATTACGTGCGCGACACGAACCTGCTGCCGCTCGAGGAGGCGATCCGCAAGATGACGTCGCTGTCCGCGCGCCGCTACGGCATCGCGCGGCGCGGCGAGGTGCATGTGGGCTACCACGCCGACCTCGTGCTGTTCGACCCGGCGCGCGTGATCGACGCCGCGACGTTCGAGAAACCGCAGCAGCCCGCGCACGGAATCGACGCCGTGTGGGTGAACGGCGTGCTGACCTACGAAAACGGCCAGGCGACCGGCGAGCGCGCCGGCGGCTTCGTCGCACGCGGCGAGCGCGTGCCGGCGAGTGCCGACACCGCGTTCTGAACGCGGTTGTTGTTCCGATCTGCCGCGCGCGCCATCGTCGGCGCGCGCATCCGCAACCGTGCGTTGCATGGGACCGGCGCCGGCGCTGAAGCGTCGAGGCGGTCGACAAACAAGGAGTGAAACGATGAAGCGATATGGCGTAGGCGAAGCGAAGGGGACGGGCGGCCAGGTGATGCCGTTCGCACGCGCGGTCGAGGCCGACGGCTGGCTGTACGTGTCGGGCCAGACGCCGATGGTGAACGGCGAGGTCGTCGAAGGCGGGATCGTCACGCAGTCGAAGCAGACGATCGAGAACGTGATCGCGATCCTGAAGGAAGCCGGCTACGGCCTCGAGCACGTCGTGCGCTGCGGCGTGTGGCTCGACGACGCACGCGATTTCGCGTCGTTCAACAAGGTGTTCGTGTCGTACTTCGGCGAGCATCCGCCGGCACGCGCGTGCGTGCAGTCGAGCATGGTCATCGACTGCAAGGTCGAGGTCGACTGCATCGCGTACAAGGCGCCGGCGAAGTAACGCCGCAACGGCGAGCCGCTCCAGAACGGGCCCGGCGCATTCACGTGCGCCGGGCCCGTTTTGGCGTGTGTCGCGCACGGTTCGATTGTTGCACGGTGCGCCACGGCGGCAACCGCCGCAACGCCACCCGCCCGTTCATGTAATGTGCCGCGTGATCGTACGGAGGGGAAATACATGGAATGGGCTGCGCTGGTGCCGGAGCTGATCTGCTCGGACCTCGCCGGAAGCGTGCGCTTCTATCGTGACGTGCTGGGATTCCGGATTCGCTTCGAACGTCCGGAAGACGGTTTCGCCTATCTGGAAATCGGGCGGGCTCAGCTGATGCTCGAGCAGTATGGCGCGGAGGGCTGGCTGACCGGCCCGCTGGAGCCGCCGTTCGGGCGCGGAATCAATTTTCAGATCGAGGTCGATGCGCTCGACCCCATTCTCGACAGGATCCGCGCTGCGGGCGTGCCGCTGTTCGTCGAGCCGCGCACGTCCTGGTATCGGGAGGGCGAGATCGAGCATGGCCAGATCGAGATGCTGGTGCAGGATCCCGACGGATACCTGTTGCGCCTGGTGGAGATCCTGCCGGAGCGGCCGGTGAGCGGGTGATCGTCGGTCGTCCGCGCCTTTCCCGCACAATGAAAAACAGCCCGGCCGGTTGATTCCGGTCGGGCTGTTGTATTTGGGGTGGCGGCCGCGCGTCGCCGACGGCAAGAGGCAAAAGGCAGACGGCAAACGAAAAACCGCGGCAGCCACCCGCCGCCGTCACTGTCGCGCGTTGCGCGCGTTGTCCGGCATCGGCTGGTTGTAGTTCGTGCGGAACGGGTTGATGTCGAGCCCGCCGCGGCGCGTATAGCGTGCATACACCGCGAGCTTCACCGGTTTGCATGCGTGCAGGATGTCGAGGAAGATCCGCTCGACGCACTGCTCGTGAAACCCCGTGTGGTTGCGGAACGAGATGATGTAGCGCAGCAGGCCCGCGTGGTCGATCTGCGGCCCGACGTAGTGAATCTGCACGCTGCCCCAGTCGGGCTGGCCGGTGACCGGGCAGTTCGAGCGCAGCAGGTCGGACACGAGCGTCTCCTCGACCGGCGCTTCGTCGACGGCCGCCGACAGCAGCGACGGATCGGGTTCGTACACGTCGGTGTCGAGGTCGAGCCGGTCGAGCGACAGCCCGTCGAGTTCGTCCATTTCGAGCTTGCCGAAATCGTGCGGCGACACGAGCTGCACGGCGACGCTCGCACCGCACGCGGCCGACACGTCGTGCTTCAGCGTGTCGCGCACCGCGTCGATCGAGTCGAATTTCGTCTGCGCGAACGAGCCGAGATACAGCTTGAACGACTTCGATTCGACGATGTTCGGCGATTCGGCCGGCACGTAGAAGGTCGCAACCGCGATCTGCGGCTTGCCGCGCGCGTTGAGCCAGGACAGCTCGTAGGCGTTCCAGATGTCGGTGCCGAAGAACGGTAGCGCCGACGCGATGCCGAGCTGCTCGCGCGCGCCGGCGCGCGGGATCGGGAACAGCAGCGACGCGTCGTACTGGGCCGCGTAGACGGTGGCCTTGCCGAGCGGGGAATGTTCGGGATTCATGCGTGACGCCTTTACGACAGGAAGAGGCGGTAAGCCGGGTTGGCGCTCTCCTCGACATACGGGTAGCCGAGTGCCGCGAGGAAGCGTTCGAATTCGGCGCGATCGGCCTGCGGCACCTGCAGCCCGACGAGGATCGAGCTGTAGTCCGCGCCCTGGTTGCGGTAATGGAACAGGCTGATGTTCCAGTCCGGCGCCATCGACGACAGGAACTTCATCAGCGCGCCCGGCCGTTCCGGGAATTCGAAGCGGAACAGGCGTTCGTCGAGCGCGAGCGGCGAACGGCCGCCCACCATGTAGCGGATGTGTTCCTTCGACAGCTCGTCGTGCGTCAGGTCGACGGACTTGAAGCCGTGCGATTCGAAGTTCGCGGCGATCTCGGCCGATTCGCCGCGGCGCTTGATCTGCACACCGACGAAGATGTGCGCGGCCTGCGCATCGGCGATCCGGTAGTTGAACTCGGTGACGTTGCGGTCGCCGACGAGCGAGCAGAACCGCTTGAAGCTGCCGCGTTCCTCGGGGATCGTGACCGCGAACACGGCTTCGCGCGCTTCACCCACTTCCGCGCGCTCGGCGACGAAGCGCATCCGGTCGAAGTTCATGTTCGCGCCGGACGTGACCGCGACGAGCGTCTGGTTCTCGATGGCTTCGCGTTCCGCGTAGAGCTTCGCACCCGCGACCGCGAGCGCGCCGGACGGCTCGAGCACGCTGCGCGTGTCCTGGAAGACGTCCTTGATCGCCGCGCACAGCGCGTCGGTGTTCACCGTCAGGACGCCGTCGAGGTATTCGCTGCAGAGCCGGAAGGTTTCCTCGCCGACCAGCTTCACGGCGGTACCGTCCGCGAACAGGCCGACCTCGCTCAGCTCGACGCGCTTGCCTGCGTCGAGCGACTGCGCCATCGCGCACGAATCCTCGGCCTGCACGCCGATCACCTTGATCTCCGGTCGCACCGCCTTCACGTAGGCCGCGACGCCGGACGCGAGCCCGCCGCCGCCGATCGGCACGAAGATCGCGTGGATCGGGCCCTGGTGCTGGCGCAGGATCTCCATCGCGATCGTGCCCTGGCCGGCGATCACGTACGGATCGTCGAACGGATGGACGAACGTGAGGCCGCGCTCCTCCTGCACCTTGACCGCGTGTGCATACGCGTCGCTGTACGACTCCCCGGCCTGGATCACCTCGACGCTCGGGCCGCCGTGCGCGCGCACCGCATCGACCTTCACCTGCGGCGTCGTGACGGGCACGACGATCACCGCCTTGACGCCCATCCGGGCCGCCGAGAACGCGACACCCTGTGCGTGGTTGCCGGCCGATGCCGTAATCACGCCGCGCGCGAGCGCGTCCGCCGGAATGTGCGCCATCTTGTTGTACGCGCCGCGCAGCTTGAACGAGAACACCGGCTGGTTGTCCTCGCGCTTGAGGTAGACGGCGTTGCGCAGCCGGGCGGACAGGTTGCGGGCGGATTCGAGTTCCGTCTCGATCGCGACGTCGTAGACGCGCGCGGTGAGGATTTTCTTCAGGTAATCGTGGGATGCCATGGGCGCTCGCGTGCAGTGCGGTAGCAGACGGTAAAAGGTCAATGATAGCGCCAAGGGTCCGCCCGTATGCAAGCGGCATGCCGGGTGCACGCTCGCGGGGCCGTGCAGGCGGTGCATCGGCGACGTTGCGCGGCCTCTTTTGCCGGCTTAACCGCGTGGTTACCGACCGGACGGACGGCGAATGGCCGCGTGAAATCGCGCCGAGCCAGGCCTGGCGCGGCTCGCGGCGATAGCCCCACGACCTGTCCGACGTGTCACGCGTGGCCCGATCATGGGTTAGAATTCCGTTTTGAATCAAGGATTCGGAAGATGCAGAGGCACCCTCGGATCGCACCGTTGAAGCCGACGCCGCGCGCAGCCAGCCCCGCGGCGGAACGGCATGCGCGCCGCGCGCGATCGTGCCGATGATCGAGTGCCGCCAGGCCCTGTCGCCGGCCAGGAGGGGCGAATCGCCGCCCGCTCCGGCCCCATGAAGGACAGCCGCGCGCCTGGTAACAGAACAGATTTCCCCAAGATTGCGCCCACGCGCTTGCCGACGCCCGTGCACGGTGTATCGGCCCTCCGAGTCGTCCGAACATGAACGCACCACAAGTTTTCGATCCGCATGGCGCGGCCGCCGCCGTCGCCGCCGACCCCGCGCCCCGGTTGCGCGAGATTCCCTACAACTACACGTCCTTCTCGGATCGCGAGATCGTGATCCGCCTGCTCGGCGAAGAGGCGTGGTCGGTGCTCGACGAGCTGCGTGCCGAGCGCCGTACGGGCCGCTCGGCACGGATGCTGTATGAGGTGCTCGGCGACATCTGGGTCGTGCGCCGCAACCCGTACCTGCAGGACGACCTGCTCGACAACCCGAAGCGCCGCGCGCTGCTGATCGAGGCGCTGAACCACCGGCTGACCGAAATCGGCAAGCGCCGCAGCGCGGATCTCACCGAGCACCGCGACGACGCGGGCCGCGAACGCGCATCGCGCGTCGAGATGCTCGAAACCGCCGCGCAGCGCGCGGTCGACGAGTTCGCCGACGAATTCGAGAAGATGGCCGACCTGCGCCGCCGCGCGACCAAGGCGCTCGGCCGCTGCACGCAGAAGGACAACATCCGCTTCGACGGGCTGTCGCGCGTGTCGCACGTGACCGACGCGACCGACTGGCGGGTCGAATACCCGTTCGTCGTGCTCACCCCCGATACCGAAGCCGAGATCGCCGGCCTCATCAAGGCCTGCTTCGAGCTCGGCCTGACCGTGATCCCGCGCGGCGGCGGCACCGGCTACACGGGCGGCGCGGTGCCGCTCACGCCGTTCTCCGCGGTGATCAACACCGAGAAGCTCGAACAGCTCGGCGCGGTCGAGCTGACCGAGCTGCCGGGCGTCGCGCACAAGGTGCCGACGATCTTCTCCGGCGCGGGCGTCGTCACGCGCCGCGTGACGGAAGCCGCGGAAGCGGCCGGCTACGTGTTCGCGGTCGATCCGACCTCACTCGACGCATCGTGCATCGGCGGCAACGTCGCGATGAACGCGGGCGGCAAGAAGGCCGTGCTGTGGGGCACCGCGCTCGACAACCTGGCCTGGTGGCGGATGGTCGACCCGGACGGCAACTGGCTCGAAGTCACGCGCCACGAGCACAACCAGGGCAAGATCCACGACATCGCGGTCGCGCGTTTCGAGCTGAAGTGGTTCGACGGCGCATATGCGCCGGGCGAGAAGCTGCTGAAGAGCGAGATGCTCGAGATCGAGGGCCGCCGGTTCCGCAAGGAAGGTCTCGGCAAGGACGTGACCGACAAGTTCCTCGCCGGCCTGCCGGGCGTGCAGAAGGAAGGTTGCGACGGGCTCATCACGTCCGCGCGCTGGGTGCTGCACAAGATGCCCGCGCACACGCGCACCGTCTGCCTGGAATTCTTCGGCCAGGCGCGCGAGGCGATCCCGAGCATCGTCGAGATCAAGGATTACCTGTTCGAGACGTCGAAGCAGGGCGGCGCGATCCTCGCGGGCCTCGAGCACCTCGACGAGCGCTACCTGCGTGCGGTCGGCTACGCGACCAAGAGCAAGCGCAACGCATTCCCCAAGATGGTGCTGATCGGCGACATCGTCGGCGATGACGCCGACGCGGTCGCGCACGCGACGTCCGAAGTGATCCGGATGGCGAACGGCAAGAGCGGCGAAGGCTTCGTCGCGATCAGCGCGGAGGCGCGCAAGCGCTTCTGGCTCGACCGCAGCCGCACGGCCGCGATCGCGAAGCACACGAACGCGTTCAAGATCAACGAAGACGTCGTGATCCCGCTGAACCGGATGGGCGAGTACACCGACGGCATCGAGCGGATCAACATCGAGCTGTCGCTGAAGAACAAGCTGCAGCTGGTCGACGCGCTGGAAGCGTTTTTCCGCGCCGGCAACCTGCCGCTCGGCAAGACCGACGACGCGAACGAGATCCCGAGCGCCGAACTGCTCGAGGATCGCGTCCAGCAGGCACTGGAGCTGCTCAAGCGCGTGCGCGCGCGCTGGGAATTCGTGCGCGACCGGCTCGACCAGCCGCTGCGCGAGGCGCAGCACTACCTCGTGCAGCTCGGTTACGAGGCGCTCGCCGAGAAGTTCGCCGATCGCGCGGACGAGCAGCCGGGCGCGACCGTGTTCCACGTCACGCAGGACCGCACGGTGCGCATCTCGTGGAAGCAGGAGATCCGCGCGGAGCTGCGCGCGATCTTCAACGGCGGCGCGTTCAAGCAGATCCTCGACGAAGCGCAGGCGATCCACAAGCAGGTGCTGCGCGGCCGCGTGTTCGTCGCGCTGCACATGCACGCGGGCGACGGCAACGTCCACACCAACCTGCCGGTCAACTCCGACAACTACGAGATGCTGCAGGACGCCCACGCGGCGGTCGCGCGCATCATGACGCTCGCGCGTTCGCTCGACGGCGTGATTTCCGGCGAGCACGGCATCGGCATCACGAAGCTCGAGTTCCTGACCGACGACGAGATCGCCGAATTCCGCGCGTACAAGCAGCGTGTCGACCCGAACGGCCGCTTCAACAAGGGCAAGCTGCTCGAAGGCGCCGATCTGCGCAACGCCTATACGCCGAGCTTCGGGCTGATGGGATACGAGTCGCTGATCATGAAGCAGTCCGACATCGGCGCGATCGCCGATTCGGTGAAGGACTGCCTGCGCTGCGGCAAGTGCAAGCCGGTGTGTGCGACGCACGTGCCGCGCGCGAACCTGCTGTACAGCCCGCGCAACAAGATCCTCGCAACGTCGTTGCTGGTCGAGGCGTTCCTGTATGAGGAACAGACGCGCCGCGGCGTGTCGATCAAGCACTGGGACGAGTTCAACGACGTGGCCGACCACTGCACGGTGTGCCACAAGTGTGCGACCCCGTGCCCGGTGAAGATCGATTTCGGCGACGTCACGATGAACATGCGCAACCTGTTGCGCAAGATGGGCAAGAAGAAATTCAACGCCGGCAATGCGGCGGGCATGTTCTTCCTGAACGCGACCAACCCGCAGACGATCAACGCCGCGCGCAGCGTGATGATGGGCGTCGGCTACAAGGTGCAGCGCTTCGCGAACGACATGCTGAAGAACGTCGTGAAGAAGCAGACGCAGCACCCGCCGGCGACGGTCGGCAAGCCGCCCGTCGTCGAGCAGGTGATCCACTTCGTCAACAAGAAGATGCCGGGCAACCTGCCGAAGAAGACGGCACGCGCGCTGCTCGACATCGAGGACAACAAGATCGTGCCGATCATCCGCAACCCGAAGTCGACGACCGTCGATTCGGAAGCGGTGTTCTACTTCCCGGGCTGCGGCTCCGAGCGTTTGTTCTCGCAGGTCGGCCTCGCGACGCAGGCGATGCTGTGGGAGGCGGGCGTGCAGACCGTGCTGCCGCCGGGCTACCTGTGCTGCGGTTATCCGCAGCGCGGCTCGGGCCAGTACGACAAGGCCGAGAAGATCGTCACCGACAACCGCGTGTTGTTCCACCGGGTCGCGAACACGCTGAACTACCTCGATATCAAGACGGTGGTCGTGTCGTGCGGCACCTGCTACGACCAGCTCGCCGGTTACGAATTCGACAAGATCTTCCCGGGCTGCCGGATCATCGACATCCACGAGTTCCTGCTCGAGAAGGGGATGAAGCTCGACGGCGTGACGGGCACGCGCTACATGTATCACGACCCATGCCACACGCCGATCAAGACGATCGATCCGGTGAAGCTCGTCAATGAGCTGATGGGTTCGGAGAAGGACGGCTACCGGATCGAGAAGAACGACCGCTGCTGCGGCGAATCGGGCACGCTCGCGGTCACGCGCCCGGATGTGTCCACGCAGGTCCGCTTCCGCAAGGAAGAGGAGATCCGCAAGGGCGCCGCGAAGCTGCGCAGCATCCCGGTCGTGGCCGGCAACGCGCCGACGCCGGCCGCTGCGGCCGCGAACGGCCCGGACGTGAAGATCCTGACGAGTTGCCCGTCGTGCCTGCAGGGCCTGTCGCGCTACAGCGAGGACGCGAACCTCGAAGCCGACTACATCGTGGTCGAAATCGCGCGCCAGGTGCTCGGCGAGAACTGGATGGCCGATTATGTCGCACGTGCGAACAATGGCGGGATCGAGCGCGTGCTGGTCTAATGCGGGCATGACGACCGCCCGACCGGGCTGGGGATGAGCGGGCGCCGGCGCGGCAATGCCGGCGCCCGTCCACATGGGAGCGACGATGGAATGCGTGTTTTGCCGTGAAGACGGCGGCGAGGTGCTCTGGCAGGACGATGCGCTGCGCGTCGTCCTCGCGACGGGCGAGCACGAGTATCCGGGCTTCTGCCGGGTGATCTGGGGCACGCACGTGGCCGAGTTCTCCGATCTCGGCGAGCCCGAGCGGGCCCACCTGATGCGCGTGGTCTACGCGGTCGAGCGGGCCGTGCGCCGCGTGATGCAGCCGAACAAGGTGAATCTCGCGAGCCTTGGCAACATGGTGCCGCACGTGCACTGGCACGTGATCCCGCGCTTTTCCAACGATGCCCATTTTCCGCAGCCCGTCTGGGCGCCGCGCCAGCGCAGCGTGTCCGAGGCGCTGCTGCGCACGCGCGCGGCGCAGGCCTCGCTGCTGCACAATGCGGTGCGCGAGGAAATTCAACGCATGACCGATTCGAGGCAGCCATGAGCGGTTTGACTTCCACGACGCCGATTCCGTCCGGCGTCGTCGTGCACGCGGTATCGCGCGTGCTCGAATTGCAGTACCCGAACGGTGAAAGCTACCGGATTCCGTTCGAGCTGATGCGCGTGTATTCGCCGTCCGCCGAGGTGCGCGGCCACGGGCCCGGCCAGGAGACGCTGCAGACCGGCAAGCGCGAGGTGACGATCACCGCGCTCGAGGGCGTCGGCAACTACGCGCTGCAGCCGACGTTTTCCGACGGCCATTCGACCGGCATCTACTCGTGGGACCTGCTGTACGAGCTGGCCACGCAGCAGGACGCGCTGTGGCGCGACTATTTCGACAAACTGAAGGCGGCGGGCGTCGAGCGCGACGCCCCGATGCAGGCGGCCTCCGCGTCGCACGGCCACTGCCACTGAAATTCGACGGCGCCCGCTCGGCGCCGTCTTGCCATTTACTGAGGATCAACGCGATGAGCAAAACCCACTTCGGCTTCGAAAGCGTCGAGGAAAACGAAAAAGCGAAGAAAGTGGCGGGTGTGTTCCATTCGGTCGCGAGCAACTACGATCTGATGAACGACCTGATGTCGGCGGGCATGCACCGCGCGTGGAAGGCGTTCACGATCGCGCAGGCGAACGTACGTCCCGGCTTCAAGGTGCTCGACATCGCGGCCGGCACCGGCGACCTGACCAAGGCGTTCGCGAAGGCAGCCGGGCCGACGGGCGAGGTCTGGCACACGGACATCAACGAATCGATGCTGCGCGTCGGTCGCGACCGGCTGCTCGACAAGGGCATCGTGACGCCGTCGCTGCTGTGCGACGCGGAGAAAATTCCCTTTCCGGACAACCACTTCGATCTGGTCACGGTCGCGTTCGGGCTGCGCAACATGACGCACAAGGATGCCGCGCTGGCGGAGATGCGCCGCGTGACGAAGCCCGGCGGCCGCGTGATGGTGCTGGAATTCTCGAAAGTCTGGGATCCGCTGAAAAAGGCGTACGATCTGTATTCTTTCAAAGTATTACCGTGGCTTGGCGACAAGTTCGCGAAAGATGCTGAAAGTTACCGGTATCTTGCTGAATCTATCCGGATGCACCCCGATCAGGACACGCTGAAGACGATGATGGAACAAGCGGGCCTCGATGCCGTCAAATATTACAATTTGTCAGGTGGCGTGGTAGCTTTACACATGGGAGCCAAGTACTAAGGGGCTCTTTCCATACATTTGTCTTACATCTGGAGAAGCTGATGTCCGAAACGCGTTCGTTGTTCAACCGTAGCAAGCCGTCGAAGCCGTGGGCTCGACGAGTCGGCACGCTGCTGATGGTCGGCCTGCTCACGGCCGGCACGTTCGCATCGCTCGACGCTGAAGCCAAGCGCATGGGCGGCGGGCGCAGCATCGGCCGCCAGAATTCCACCGTCACGCAGCGTCAGGCCACGCCGCCGGCGCAGCAGCCGATGCAGCAGGCCGCGCCGTCGCAGGCGCAGCGTGCGAACCCGGCCGCGCCCGCGCCGGCCGCGCAGCCCAACCGCTCGCGCTGGCTCGGGCCGATCGCCGGCCTCGCGGCCGGTCTCGGTATCGCGGCGCTGCTGTCGCACTTCGGCCTGGGCGGCGCATTCGCGAGCATGATGGCGAACGTCATCGTGATCGCGCTGCTCGCGATGGTCGGCATCTGGCTGATCCGCAAGTTCATGAACCGCCGTCGTCCGCAGGAGCCGGCATACTCGGTCGGCGGCTCGGCGTCGTCGTCGGGTGGCTACTCGCAGAGCCCGTCGTTCCAGCAGGGCGGTACCGGCAGCAACTATGCAGGTAGCGGCAGCAGCTACGCGAACGAAGCGCAAGGCGTGTTCGGCGGCGGTGCCGCGGCCACAGGCGCGGCAGCGGCGGCGGCAGCACCGCTCCAGGTGCCGGCCGGCTTCGACACCGAAGCGTTCCTGCGCAGCTCGAAGGTTTATTTCGTGCGCCTGCAGGCTGCGTGGGACCAGGGCAACCTGGCCGACATCCGCGAGTTCACGACGCCCGAAATGTTCGCCGAGATCAAGATCGACCTCGATTCGCGCGGCAACGAGTCGAACCAGACCGACGTCGTGCAGCTCGACGCGGAACTGGTCGCGATCGAGGATCGCGGCATCGAGCAGTCGGCGAGCGTGCGTTTCCACGGCCTGATCCGCGAATCGGCGAATGCGTCGGCCGCGCCGTTCGACGAGGTGTGGAACCTGTCGAAGTCGGGCAGTCAGGGCTGGCTGCTCGCGGGCATCCAGCAGATCAACACGCACTGAGCGTGTCCGGCGGCCACGCCGCCGGACATCCGGGCAACGGCCGTCGCACTGCGACCGCTTGCCGCCCGGGTGTGCGGTCAGGCACGGCCTGCCGACGATCCGACGTTACAATAGAAACCCGCGTGGGCGCCCGGCCTGCGCGGGTTTTTTCTTTCCCAGCCCGATGACCTTTGCCGCCAAGCCTTTTGCTGCTGCCGTCAATCACCTGCTCGCCCGCGAATCGTGGGCGCGCGACCGCCTGATTCCGTATGCGGGCAAGACTGCCCGGATCGACGTGCCTCCCGTTACGCTCACGCTGCTGGTGCAGCCCGACGGCTATCTGTCGGCCGTCGACGCGCACGATGCGCAACAGGTCGACGTGTCGATCGCGCTCGCGGGTGACACGGTCGCCGCGTTCCTGCAGGGCGGCCAGGCGGCCGTGATGAAGCACGTGAAGATCGAGGGCGATGCGGAGTTCGCGACGCAGATCGCGAAGCTGGCCGAGCACCTGCGCTGGGAACCTGAAGAAGATCTCGCGAAGCTGGTCGGCGACGCGGCGGCCTACCGGATCGCGACGGTCGTGCGCGACGCCGGCGCGCGCGCGCGACGTACCGGCCGCAACGTGCTCGATTCCGTCGCCGAATACTGGCTCGACGAGAACCCGCAAGTCGTCCGCCGCGCGTCGCTCGGCGGCTTCGACGCCGAACTGGCGCGCGCACGCGATGCGCTCGCGCGGGTCGAAAAGCGGGTCGAGCGACTCGAACAAAAAATCGGCGCGCGCACGGGTTCCGGCCCGCGCGGCGCGCACTGAGGGCCGCAGGGCATGCGCATTTTCCGTTTCATCAAGATTGTCTACACCGTCATCCGCTTTGGTCTCGACGAAGTGATGCTGTCCCGGATCGACGACCGGCGCGTGAAGCTGCTGCTGCGGATCACGACGATCGGCCGCCGTTATTCCGATCCGCCTGCGGTGCGGCTGCGCCATGCGCTCGAAAGCCTCGGCCCGATCTTCGTCAAGTTCGGCCAGGTGCTGTCGACGCGCCGCGACCTGCTGTCGGTCGATTTCGCGAACGAACTCGCGAAGCTGCAGGACCAGGTGCCGCCGTTCGATTCCGCGGTCGCGATCGGGATCATCGAGAAGTCGCTCGGTGCGCCGGTCGACGAGCTGTTCGACGAATTCGAGCGAGAGCCGGTCGCGAGCGCGTCGATCGCACAGGTGCATTTCGCGAAGCTCAAGCAGGGCCAGCACGCGGGCAAGGCCGTCGCCGTCAAGGTGCTGCGCCCGAACATGCTGTCCGTGATCGATTCCGACCTCGCGCTGATGCGCGACATCGCGATCTGGACCGAGCGCATGTGGGCCGACGGCCGGCGCCTGAAGCCGCGCGAAGTCGTCGCCGAGTTCGACAAGTACCTGCACGACGAGCTCGACCTGATGCGCGAGGCCGCCAACGGCAGCCAGCTGCGCCGCAACTTCGCGGGCCTCGACCTGCTGCTCGTGCCCGAGATGTTCTGGGATTTCTCGACGTCGCAGGTGCTCGTGATGGAGCGCATGACCGGCGTGCCGATCAGCCAGGTCGAGACGCTGCGCTCGGCCGGTGTCGACATCAAGAAGCTCGCGCGCGAAGGCGTCGAGATCTTCTTCACGCAGGTGTTCCGCGACGGCTTCTTCCACGCGGACATGCACCCGGGCAACATCCAGGTGAGCCTCGATCCGAGCACGTTCGGACGCTATATCGCGCTCGATTTCGGGATCGTCGGCGCGCTGTCCGATTTCGACAAGAACTACCTCGCGCAGAACTTCCTCGCGTTCTTCAAGCGCGACTACCACCGCGTCGCGACGCTCCACCTCGAATCGGGCTGGGTGCCGCCCGAGACGCGCGTCGAGGAGCTCGAAAGCGCGATCCGAGCGGTGTGCGAGCCGTATTTCGATCGTGCGCTGAAGGACATCTCGCTCGGCCAGGTGCTGATGCGCCTGTTCTCGACGTCGCGCCGCTTCAACGTCGAGATCCAGCCGCAGCTCGTGCTGCTGCAGAAGACGATGCTGAACGTCGAGGGGCTCGGCCGATCGCTCGACCCCGAGCTCGACCTGTGGAAGACCGCGAAGCCGTACCTCGAGCGCTGGATGACCGAGCAGATCGGCCTGCGCGGCTGGTACGAGCGCTTCAAGGTCGAGGCGCCGCAGTGGAGCAAGACGCTGCCGCAACTGCCGCGCCTGATCCATCATGCGATGGCGGCGCGCCACGACGCGCCGCGCGCGGCGAGCGAGGACCTGATGCGCCAGATTCTCGTCGAGCAGAAGCGGACGAACCGGCTGCTGCAGGCGCTGCTGATCTTCGGTCTCGCCGTCGGCGTCGGGGCGCTCGTTGCGCGCGTGCTGCTCGCGCTCGCGTACGGCACATGACCGAAAGGAGCAGGGCGATGTCCGATCCGAAGCAACCGTCCACACCGGCAGCCGCCGATTTCGCGACGCGCGATCCCGGTAACGCATCGTTCTGGGACGAACGTTTCGAGCGTGGCGTGACGCCGTGGGAATTCGGTGGCGTGCCCGACGGGTTTCGCGTGTTCGCGCACCGGCTCGAGCCGTGCGCGGTGCTGATTCCCGGCTGTGGCAGTGCGCAGGAGGCCGGGTGGCTCGCGCAGGCCGGCTGGCCCGTGCGTGCGATCGATTTCTCTGCGCAGGCAGTGGCCGTTGCGAAAGCGCAGCTCGGCGTGCACGCGGAAGTCGTCGAGCAGGCCGATTTCTTTTCGTACCGGCCGCCGTTCGACGTGCAGTGGGTGTACGAGCGCGCGTTCCTGTGCGCGCTGCCGCCGGCCATGCGCGCCGGCTACGCGGCACGCATGGCCGAGCTGCTGCCCGTGGACGGATTGCTGGCCGGCTATTTTTTCCTGATGGCGAAACCGAAGGGGCCGCCGTTCGGGATCGAGCGTGCCGAACTCGATGCGCTGCTCACGCCGCACTTCGAACTGATCGAGGATTTGCCGGTGACCGATTCGCTGCCCGTGTTCGAAGGTCACGAGCGCTGGCTTACGTGGCGCCGTCGCTGATGCGCAGGTGTCGCGGCCATTGCCGGAGCGCGGCAGGGTTTCGGCTATAATTCAAGGTTTTGCAAGCTGTTTCCAGTTTCCGCGGGAAAAATATCATGCCGATCTACGCCTATCGATGCGAAGCGTGTGGTTTCGCGAAGGACGTGCTCCAGAAGATGAGCGATGCGCCGCTGTCGCAGTGCCCTGAATGCGGGAAGGATGCATTCCGCAAGCAGGTCACTGCGG
Source organism: Burkholderia sp. LK4 (assembly GCF_001043615.1). Lineage (NCBI taxonomy): Bacteria > Pseudomonadati > Pseudomonadota > Betaproteobacteria > Burkholderiales > Burkholderiaceae > Burkholderia > Burkholderia sp. LK4. Next base: position 16,146 of record NZ_LDUL01000075.1, on the reverse strand, counting down.
CGGGCTTCCAGCTGAAGGGTTCGGGTTGGTATGTCACCGATTTCCGCGGCGGTTCGGGCGGCACCAGCGCGCCGGCGACGGCGTCGGGCGACGCAGCGCCGGCCGCACCGGCGGAAGCCGCGCCCGCCGCGGCCGCGCCGGCTGCATCGAGCAGTTCCGAAAGCACGACGACGAGCGCTGCGCCTGCCCCGGCAGCCGCGCCCGCCGCCAGCAGTTGACCGTCGCGGCCCGGCCGGGCTGCGACCAACCCGCGCCGCCGGCGCGGTTCATTGACGGCAGATGATGAAAAAGACGACCCTGAAATCGGTGTTTCTGACCGGCCTGCTGGTTCTCGTCCCGCTCGCGATCACGCTGTGGGTGCTCGGTCTCATCATCGGCACGATGGACCAGACACTGCTGCTGCTGCCCGAATCGTGGCAACCCGAGCGGATGCTCGGCTTCCACTTGCCGGGGATCGGCGCGGTGCTGACGCTCGCGTTCATCTTCGTCGTCGGGCTGGCCACGCAGAACTTCATCGGCCAGAAGCTCGTCACGTGGTGGAACGCCGTGGTGCGTCACATCCCGGTCGTCGGGCCGATCTACACGAGCGTCAAGCAGGTGTCGGACACGCTGCTGTCGAGCAGCGGCAATGCGTTCCGCAAGGCGCTGCTGATCGAATACCCGCGTCGCGGCTCGTATACGATCGCGTTTCTGACCGGCACGCCGGGCGGCGACGTGCTCAATCATCTGACGGAAGAATACGTGAGCGTCTATATTCCGACGACGCCGAACCCGACGTCGGGCTTCTTCCTGATGCTGCCGAAGAGCGAAGTCATCGAACTCGACATGTCGGTCGATGCCGCGCTCAAGTACATCGTCTCGATGGGCGTGGTGGCGCCCCCGGCGCCGGTTCCGGCGCCTGCGCGCCGCCCCGTCGAGCCGCCGCTGTAAGTAAAGAATCATCGCCCGGGCCGCGCGTTGCGGCGCCCGTTGATCAAACCGAACGAAAGCAAACATCATGTCGATGCGTACTGAATACTGCGGTCTCGTGACCGAACACCTGCTGGGCCAAACCGTGTCGCTGTGCGGCTGGGTGCAGCGCCGCCGCGATCACGGCGGTGTGATCTTCATCGACCTGCGCGATCGTGAAGGCCTCGTGCAGGTGGTGTGCGACCCGGATCGCGCGGAAATGTTCGCGACCGCCGAAGGCGTGCGCAACGAGTTCTGCGTGCAGATCAAGGGCCTCGTGCGCAACCGTCCGGATGGCACGGTCAACGCCGGCCTGAAGAGCGGCAAGATCGAAGTGCTGTGTCACGAACTGAACGTGCTGAATGCGTCGGTCACGCCGCCGTTCCAGCTCGACGACGACAACCTGTCGGAAACGACGCGCCTCACGCACCGCGTGCTCGACCTGCGCCGCCCGCAGATGCAGCACAACCTGCGCCTGCGCTACCGCGTCGCGATCGAAGCGCGCAAGTACCTCGACGAGCAGGGCTTCATCGACATCGAAACGCCGATGCTGACGAAGAGCACGCCGGAAGGCGCGCGCGACTACCTCGTGCCGTCGCGCGTGAACGCGGGCCAGTTCTTTGCGCTGCCGCAGTCGCCGCAGCTGTTCAAGCAGCTGCTGATGGTCGCGAACTTCGACCGTTACTACCAGATCACCAAGTGCTTCCGCGACGAAGACCTCCGTGCCGACCGTCAGCCGGAATTCACGCAGATCGACTGCGAAACGTCGTTCCTCGGCGAGCAGGAAATCCGTGACCTGTTCGAAGACATGATCCGTCACATCTTCAAGACGACGATCGACGTCGAGCTCGACGCGAAATTCCCGGTGATGCCGTACTCGGAAGCGATGGCGCGTTTCGGTTCGGACAAGCCGGACCTGCGTGTGCAGCTCGAATTCACCGAGCTGACCGACGCGATGAAGGACGTCGACTTCAAGGTGTTCAGCACGCCGGCCAACGCGAAGGACGGTCGAGTCGCGGCGCTGCGCGTGCCGAAGGGTGGCGAGCTGTCGCGCGGCGACATCGACGGCTACACCGAATTCGTGCGCATCTACGGCGCGAAGGGCCTCGCATGGATCAAGGTCAACGAGAAGGCGAAGGGCCGTGACGGCCTGCAGAGCCCGATCGTCAAGAACCTGCACGACGCGTCGATCGCGGCGATCCTCGAGCGCACCGGCGCCGAAGACGGCGACATCATCTTCTTCGCGGCCGACCGCGCGAAGGTCGTCAACGACAGCCTCGGCGCGCTGCGCCTGAAGATCGGCCATTCGGAATTCGGCAAGGCGAACGGTCTGGTCCAGGCCGGCTGGAAGCCGCTGTGGGTCGTCGACTTCCCGATGTTCGAATACGACGACGAAGATGCGCGCTACGTCGCTGCGCACCACCCGTTCACGAGCCCGAAGGACGAGCACCTCGAGTACCTCGAGACCGACCCGGGCCGCTGCCTCGCGAAGGCCTACGACATGGTGCTGAACGGCTGGGAAATCGGCGGCGGCTCGGTGCGTATCTATCAGGAGGAAGTGCAGAGCAAGGTGTTCCGTGCGCTGAAGATCGGTGCGGAAGAGGCTCAGCTCAAGTTCGGCTTCCTGCTGGATGCACTGCAGTACGGCGCGCCGCCGCACGGCGGTATCGCGTTCGGTCTCGACCGCATCGTCACGATGATGGCCGGCGCCGATTCGATCCGCGACGTGATCGCGTTCCCGAAGACGCAACGTGCGCAGGATCTGCTCACGCAGGCACCGAGCCCGGTCGACGAGCGTCAACTGCGCGAACTGCACATCCGCCTGCGTCAGCCGGAACAGCCGAAGGCGTAACGCGCTTCGCATCCGGTCGTGTGTGCGTTCGCGCGCACACGACGCTCATGAAAAAGGCGCAGCGATGCGCCTTTTTCGTTTTTTGCGGTACAGTCGCAGCACTTGCCGCCCGTTCGGAGCCTGTGCCCGGCGCGCGGCCCCGTGCTGCATGAAACAAAGATGACGAAGCCGCCGAAAATCCCCGAATCCGTTCTTGTCGTGATCTACACGCCCGACCTCGATGTGCTCGTGATCAAGCGTGCCGACCAGCCCGATTTCTGGCAATCGGTGACCGGCTCGAAGGACGCGCTCGACGAGCCGCTCGCGGTCACCGCCGCGCGCGAAGTGGCCGAGGAAACCGGCATCGCGATCGGCACCGCGGATGTGCCGGCCAGCGCGCTCGTCGACTGGCGCCACCGGATCGAGTACACGATCTATCCGCAATACCTGCACCGCTATGCACCGGGCGTCACGCGCAACACCGAGCACTGGTTCGGCCTGTGCGTGCCGCATCGCGTCGACGTGACGCTGTCGCCGCGCGAGCACGTCGACCATGCGTGGCTCCCGTTCCGCGAGGCGGCCGCGCGCTGCTTCTCGCCGTCGAATGCCGAGGCGATCCTGCAATTGCCCGCGCGCGTGGCACTGTCGCGCGCGCCGCACGGCTCGTCCGCATGACGGCGGAAGCCCGCAAGCGCTTCGCGCAATTGCGGCAGATGTTCCTGCAGGAACGCGGTTCCGCGTCGCGGCTCGCCTTTACGTCGGGCAACACCGTGCGGCTGTGCGAGAGCGGCGGCGCGTTCTTCCGGGCACTGATCGAGCGGATCGATGCCGCCCGCGAGCAGGTGATGCTCGAAACCTACATCTTCTGCGACGACGCGGCCGGCCGGCCGGTGTCGGACGCGCTGATCCGCGCGGCGCAGCGCGGCGTGCGCGTGCGCGTGATCACCGACGGCATCGGCACCGCGCGCCTGCCGCTGTTCGACACGTGGGTGGCGGCCGGCGTCGAGCACTGCATCTACAACCGTTTCCTGTTCGGCCGCTTCGGTTTCTCGCGCACGCATCGCAAGCTCGCGGTGATCGATCACGCGGTTGCATTCTGCGGCGGCATCAATATCGTCGACGACTACGCGCAGGGCGGCACGACGCTGCCGTTTCCGCGCTGGGATTTCGCGGTCGAGATGGCGGGGCCCGCGGTGTCCGACGTGCGCGCCGCTTTCGAATTGCAGTGGCACCGGATCATGTTCGGCCACAAGCCCTATGCGCAATACGCAGCCGGGCTGCATGGCGGGGAAGCGTTCCCCGACATGTTCCGGCGCTGGATGCGCAGCCATCGCTGGATCAAGGCCGGCGCGCTGCGGGTCGTGACTGAGCCGAGCGTCGCGTTCGTCGCGCGTGACAACGTCGTGAACCGTCGCGCGATCGAGAAGGCGTACCTCGCGGCGATCGGCCAGGCGCGCCAGCGGATCCTGCTGGCCAATCCGTATTTCATGCCGGGGCGCAAGCTGCGCCGAGCGCTGACGGGCGCCGCGCGGCGCGGCGTCGATGTGCGGATCCTGATCGGCCGCAAGGAATTCGCGGCACTCGATACGGCCGTGCCGTTCCTGTATCACGCGCTGCTGCGCGCGGGCGTGCGCGTGGCCGAGTACGACAGGACGATGCTGCACGGCAAGGTGGCCGTGATCGACGACAACTGGGCGACGGTCGGTTCGTCGAATCTGGACGCGCTGAGCCTGATGTTGAACAATGAGGCGAATGTCGTGCTGGTGCGCTACGATGCTGTCACGAACGAACTGCGCGACGCGATCGCGGCCGCGTTCGCCGACGGTCGCGAAATCGACCCCGCCCGATTCGCTGCGCGCCCGCGCATCGAGCGCATGCTGAACTGGCTCGCCTATACGGCGTATCGCGTCGTGATGAAGGCGCTGACGGTCGGCGGTTACGACTGACACAGACTCAGTATTCGCTTCAAAATATCTGTCCGCACGTTCGTGCGGAAAAGCCGCTCCGGTCCCGCCGGAATCGCGCAAAATAGCGGCTCGGTTAGACACCGGTTTCTAATAATTTCCTTGTTTCGCGAGCGGCCGCACTCAATAATAGTACGGCCGTTCGATTTTATTCGAACCCCCGAACGGTTACAGAAATAGCTATGCGAAAAGGCGAACAGACGCGTGCCGCGATACTTGAAGCTGCTTTGGACCTCGCCAGCCGTGACGGGCTGGAGGGGCTGACGATCGGCCTGCTGGCCGAGCGCATGCAGATGAGCAAGAGCGGCGTGTTCGCGCACTTCGGATCGCGCGAGGACCTGCAGGTCGAGGTCGTCCGCGAGTATCACCATCGTTTCGAAAACGAGGTGTTCTTTCCGAGCCTGCGCGAGCCGCGCGGCTTGCCGCGCCTTCGGGCGATGCTAGCCCGCTGGACGGAGAAGCGCATCCAGGAGGTGACGACCGGATGCATCTACATCAGCGGGGCCGTCGAGTACGACGACCGGCCTGACAGTCCCGTGCGTGAGCAGTTGATTGCGAGCGTGACGGCCTGGCGTGCCGCGATGCTGCGGGCCATTTCGCAGGCGAAGGAAGAAGGCCATCTGCGTGCGGATACCGATCCGGACCTGATGCTCTTCGAGTTGTACAGCTTCACGCTCGGCCTGCATCACGACGCACGTTTCCTGCATTCGCCGGATGCCGTGCGGCTCACGTGGGCCGCGCTGGAAAAGACGATTGTTTCGTATCAGAGCGAGAGCCGTTAGCGGCGCGTGATCCGCCCGCCAGGAGCTCGAGCCGTTTTGCCCACCTTTGGAGAGAGTCATGGGACAGTACGCCGCGCCGCTGCGCGACATGCAATTCGTGTTGCACGAGCTTCTGAACGTCGAAGCCGAAGTCAAGCAAATGCCCAAGCATGCGGACCTCGACGCCGACACGATCAACCAGGTCCTCGAGGAAGCGGGCAAGTTCTGCTCCGAGGTACTGTTCCCGCTGAACCAGGTCGGCGACCGCGAAGGCTGCACGTATGAAGGCGACGGCGTCGTGAAGACCCCGACCGGCTTCAAGGAGGCCTACCAGCAATACGTCGAGGCCGGCTGGCCGGCGCTCGGCTGCGATCCGGACTACGGCGGCCAGGGCCTGCCCGCGTTCGTGAACAACGCGCTCTACGAAATGCTGAACTCGGCGAACCAGGCATGGACGATGTATCCGGGCCTGTCGCACGGCGCGTACGAATGCCTGCACGCGCACGGCGCGCCGGAACTCCAGAAGCAATACCTGCCGAAGCTCGTGTCGGGCGAATGGACGGGCACGATGTGCCTGACCGAGCCGCACTGCGGCACCGACCTCGGCATCCTGCGCACCAAGGCCGAACCGAACGGTGACGGCTCGTACTCGATCAGCGGCACGAAGATCTTCATCTCGAGCGGCGAGCACGACATGTCGAAGAACATCATCCACCTCGTGCTCGCGCGCCTGCCGGACGCGCCGCAGGGCACGAAGGGGATCTCGCTGTTCATCGTGCCGAAGTTCATTCCGGACGCGTCGGGCGAGCCGGGCGAGCGCAACGGCATCAAGTGCGGCTCGATCGAACACAAGATGGGCATCCACGGCAACTCGACGTGCGTGATGAACCTCGACGGCGCGAAGGGCTGGATGGTCGGCGAGCCGAACAAGGGCTTGAACGCGATGTTCGTGATGATGAATGCCGCGCGTCTCGGCGTCGGCATGCAGGGCCTCGGCCTCACGGAAGTCGCGTACCAGAACTCGCTCACGTACGCGAAGGAACGCCTGCAGATGCGTTCGCTGACGGGACCGAAGGCACCGGACAAGCCGGCCGACCCGATCATCGTGCACCCGGACGTGCGTCGCATGCTGCTCACGCAGAAGGCCTATGCCGAAGGCGCGCGCGCGTTCACGTACTGGTCCGCGCTGCAGATCGACAAGGAGCTGTCGCACGCCGACGAAGCGGTGCGCAAGGAAGCGGCCGATCTCGTCGCGCTGCTCACGCCGATCATCAAGGCGTTCCTGACCGACAACGCGTTCGAGTCGACCAACCACGCGATGCAGATCTACGGCGGCCACGGCTTCATCTCCGAGTGGGGCATGGAGCAGTACGTGCGCGACGCGCGGATCAACATGATCTACGAAGGCACGAACTCGATCCAGTCGCTCGACCTGCTGGGCCGCAAGGTGCTCGGCGACATGGGCGCGAAGCTGAAGAAGTTCGGCAAGCTCGTGACGGAATTCGCGGAAGCCGAAGGCGTGAAGCCGGAGATGGCCGAGTTCATCAACCCGCTCGCCGACATCGGCGACAAGGTGCAGAAGCTGACGATGGAAATCGGCATGAAGGCGATGCAGAACCCCGACGAAGTCGGTGCCGCCGCCGTGCCGTACCTGCGCACCGTCGGCCATCTGGTGTTCTCGTACTTCTGGGCGCGCATGGCACGCCTCGCCCTCGACAAGGAAGCGTCGGGCGATCCGTTCTACAAGTCGAAGCTCGCGACGGCACGCTTCTACTTCGCGCGCCTGCTGCCCGAGACGGCGTCGACGATCCGCGCCGCGCGCGCCGGTTCGAAGACGATGATGGAAGTCGACGAATCGCTGTTCTGACGCGAGTCCGGGCGGGGCGCGAGGCGCGCCGCCCGGATGCATCGGTTCCTGGTACTCACTTCTCCGTGCAGCCCCAACCTCCGCGCTGCACGACACTATCCGGAGACATCCCGTGAGCAATTTCCTGATTCGCAAGGTCGCCGTGCTGGGCGCCGGCGTGATGGGCGCGCAGATCGCCGCGCACCTCATCAACGCGCGCGTGCCGGTGCTGCTGTTCGACCTGCCGGCCAAGGAAGGCCCGAAAAACGCGATCGCGCTGAAGGCGATCGAGAACCTGAAGAAGCTGTCGCCCGCGCCGTTCGGCGTGAAGGACGACGCGAAATACCTCGAAGCCGCGAACTACGAAGACGACATCGCGAAACTCGCCGAGTGCGACGTCGTGATCGAAGCGATCGCCGAGCGGATGGACTGGAAGCACGACCTGTACAAGAAGGTCGCGCCGCACATCGCGCCGAACGCGATCTTCGCGACCAACACGTCGGGCCTGTCGATCACGAAGCTGTCCGAAGGTTTCTCGGACGAGCTGAAGTCGCGCTTCTGCGGCGTGCACTTCTTCAACCCGCCGCGCTACATGCACCTCGTCGAGCTGATTCCGACCGCGCATACGCGCCCGGAGATCCTCGACCAGCTCGAAACCTTCCTGACGAGCATCGTCGGCAAGGGCGTCGTGCGCGCAAAGGACACGCCGAACTTCATCGCGAACCGCGTCGGCATCTTCTCGATCCTCGCGGTGATCACCGAGGCCGCGAAGTTCGGCCTGCGCTTCGACGAAGTCGACGACCTGACGGGCAGCCGCCTCGGCCGCGCGAAGTCGGCGACGTTCCGCACCGCGGACGTGGTCGGCCTCGACACGATGGCGCACGTGATCAAGACGATGCAGGACAACCTCGCCGACGATCCGTTCTTCCCGGTCTACCAGACGCCCGCCGTGCTCGCCGAACTGGTGAAGCAGGGCGCGCTCGGCCAGAAGACGGGCGGCGGTTTCTACAAGAAGGAAGGCAAGGCGATCAAGGTGCTCGACGCGAAGACGGGCACCTACGTCGACTCGGGCGCGAAGGCTGACGAAACGGTCGGCCGCATCCTGAAGCGCCCGCCGGCGGAACGCCTGAAGCTGCTGCGCGAGACGGACCATCCGCACGCGCAGTTCCTGTGGTCGATCTTCCGCGACGTGTTCCACTACATCGGCGTGCATCTCGAGTCGATCGCCGACAACGCGCGCGACGTCGACCTCGCGATCCGCTGGGGCTTCGGCTGGAACGAAGGCCCGTTCGAAGGCTGGCAGGCCGCCGGCTGGAAGCAGGTCGCCGAGTGGGTGCAGGAAGACATCGCGGCCGGCAAGGCGCTCGCGAACGTGCCGCTGCCGTCGTGGGTGCTCGAAGGCGCGGTTGCCGAGAAGGGCGGCGTGCACACGGCCGAAGGCTCGTGGGCACCGGCTGCGAAGCGCTTCGTGCCGCGTTCGGACCTCGCGGTCTACGACAAGCAGGTATTCCGCGCGCCGCTGCTCGGCGAAGCGGGCGCCGATCCGAAGACGTACGGCAAGACGCTGTTCGAGACCGACGCGGTGCGCGCATGGGTCGACGATCGTGCGGGTGAAGACGACGTCGTGATCGTGTCGTTCAAGTCGAAGATGAACACGATCGGACCGAGCGTGATCGACGGCCTCGTGCAGGCGATCGAACTCGCGGAGAAGGACTACAAGGGCGTGGTGATCTGGCAGCCGACGTCGCTGAAGCTCGGCACGCCGGGCGGCCCGTTCTCGGCCGGCGCGAACCTCGAAGAGGCGATGCCCGCGTTCATGATGGGCGGCGCGAAGGGCATCGAGCCGTTCGTGAAGAAGTTCCAGGAAGGCATGCTGCGCGTGAAGTACGCGAACGTGCCGGTCGTCGCGGCCGTGTCGGGCATCGCGCTCGGCGGCGGGTGCGAGCTGATGCTGCACAGCGCGAAGCGCGTCGTGCACGTCGAGAGCTACATCGGCCTCGTCGAAGTGGGTGTCGGCCTCGTGCCGGCGGGCGGCGGCCTGAAGGAAGCGGCGCTGCGCGCAGCGGACGCCGCGACGGCCGCGAACGCGACCACTGACATCCTGAAGTTCGTCACGAAGTCGTTCGAGAACGCGGCGATGGCGAAGGTCTCGGCGTCCGCGCACGATGCACGTGCGATGGGCTACGTGAAGCCGTCCGACACGATCGTCTTCAACGTGTTCGAACTGCTCGACACCGCGAAGAAGGAAGCGCGTGCGCTGGCCGCCACCGGCTACCGCGCACCGCTGCGTGCGAAGGACGTGCCGGTCGCGGGCCGCTCGGCGATCGCGACGATCAAGGCATCGCTCGTCAACATGCGTGACGGCCGCTTCATCAGCGACCACGACTACCTGATCGCGAGCCGCATCGCCGAAGCCGTGTGCGGCGGCGACGTCGAAGCCGGCAGCCTCGTCGACGAGCAGTGGCTGCTCGCACTCGAGCGCCGTGCGTTCGTCGAGCTGCTCGGCACGCAGAAGACGCAGGAACGGATCATGGGTATGTTGCAGACCGGCAAGCCGGTGCGTAACTGAGCGAGCGATAAGGCAAGGAGTCTCAAATGAGCAAACAATTGCAAGACGCATACATCGTCGCCGCCAGCCGCACGCCGATCGGCAAGGCCCCGCGCGGTGTCTTCAAGAACACGCGCCCGGACGAGCTGCTGGTCCACGCGATCAAGTCGGCGGTTGCGCAGGTGCCGGGCTTCGACACGAAGCTGATCGAGGACGCGATCATCGGCTGCGCGATTCCGGAAGCCGAACAGGGCCTGAACGTCGCGCGGATGGGCGCGCTGCTCGCGGGCCTGCCGCAGACGGTCGGCGGCGTGACGGTCAACCGCTTCTGCGCGTCGGGCATCACGGCGCTCGCGATGGCGGCCGACCGCATCCGCGTCGGCGAATCGGACGCGATTTTCGCGGGCGGCTGCGAATCGATGAGCATGGTGCCGATGATGGGCAACAAGCCGTCGATGTCGCCGCACATCTTCGATCGCAATGAAGACTTCGGCATCGCGTACGGGATGGGCCTGACGGCCGAGCGCGTCGCCGAGCAGTGGAAGGTGAGCCGCGAAGACCAGGACGCGTTCTCGGTCGAGTCGCACCGCAAGGCGCTTGCCGCGCAGCAGGCCGGCGAGTTCAACGACGAGATCGCCGCGTACACGATCACCGAGCGTTTCCCGAACCTCGCGACCGGCGAAGTCGACGTGAAGACGCGCGAGATCAAGCTCGACGAAGGTCCGCGCGCGGATACGTCGATCGAAGGCCTCGCGAAGCTGCGCACGGTGTTCGCGAACAAGGGCTCGGTCACGGCCGGCAACAGCTCGCAGACGTCGGACGGCGCGGGCGCGCTGCTCGTCGTGTCGGAGAAGGTGCTGAAGGAATTCAACCTGACGCCGCTCGCGCGCTTCGTGAGCTTCGCGGTGCGCGGCGTGCCGCCGGAAATCATGGGCATCGGCCCGAAGGAAGCGATTCCGGCCGCGTTGAAGGCCGCTGGCCTGAAGCAGGACGATCTCGACTGGATCGAGCTGAACGAAGCGTTCGCCGCGCAATCGCTGGCGGTGATGCGCGACCTCGGCCTCGACCCGTCGAAGGTCAACCCGATGGGCGGCGCGATCGCACTCGGCCACCCGCTCGGCGCGACCGGCGCGATCCGCGCGGCGACCGTCGTGCACGGCCTGCGCCGCCGTAACCTGAAGTACGGGATGGTCACGATGTGCGTCGGCACCGGCATGGGTGCCGCGGGCATCATCGAACGCCTGTAAGCAGGACGCGACGCAAAGCGACGACGGTGCGCGGGCCACAAGCTCGCGCACCGTTTTTTCATTCCGATAGAGGAAAGTCAAGGAGACGGTTGTGGCCGAAATTCAAGTGGAACGCGCCGAAGGCGTGATGACGATCACGATCGCACGCCCGGCGAAGAAGAACGCGCTGACGGCGGCGATGTACCAGACGATGGCCGATGCACTCGCCGACGCGCAGGAAGACAAGGCGATCCGCGTGATCCTGCTGCGCGGCAGCGACGGCAATTTCACCGCGGGGAACGATCTCGAGGATTTCCTGAAGGCGCCGCCGAAGGACGACACCGCTCCGGTGTTCCAGTTCCTTGCACGGATCAGCACCGCGAGCAAGCCGATCGTGGCCGCCGTGCCGGGTCTGGCGATCGGCGTCGGCGTGACGATGCTGCTGCACTGCGATCTGGTGTACGCAGCCGACACCGCGACGTTCTCGCTGCCGTTCGCGCAGCTCGGCCTGTGCCCGGAAGCCGCGTCGAGCGTGCTGCTGCCGCGCCTGGCCGGTCATCAGGTCGCCGCCGAGAAGCTGCTGCTCGGCGAGGCGTTCGATGCGCTGGAAGCGCACCGGATCGGCATCGTCAACCGCGTGCTGCCGGCGGCCGAGCTCGACGCGTTCGCGGCGAAGCAGGCGGCGAAGCTCGCGGCGCTGCCGGCGGCATCGCTGCGCGTGACGAAGGCGCTGCTGAAGGATACGGGCGGTGTGGCGACGTCCGCGCGGATGGCCGAGGAGGCGGGCCACTTCGCCGCGATGCTGCGCGCGCCCGAAGCGCGCGAGGCAATGACGGCGTTCTTCGAGAAGCGCAAGCCGGATTTCCGTCAGTTCGACTGACGGAGCAGGCCGCGCCGGCGATGGCTCGCCGGCGCGCCGCCGCGAACGCGATCAGGCCGTGCCGTAGTCGACGTGGCCGGTTTCGCGGCAGAAGCTGACGAGCCGCAGGCCGGCCGCTTTCGCGATTTCGATCGCGAGCGACGACGGCGCGGAGATCGTCGCGACCATCGGAATGCCGACGCGGGCGGCCTTGCGTACGAGCTCGTAGCTCGCGCGGCTCGACAGGAACACGAAGCCATCGGCCGGGTCGGCGCGCGACAGCACGAGCGAGCCGATCAGCTTGTCGAGCGCGTTGTGGCGGCCGACGTCCTCGAACGCCATCCGGATCGCGCCTGTTGCGTCGCACCACGCGGCCGCGTGCAGGCCGCCCGTGAGCTGCGTGAGCGCCTGATGCGCCGGCAGCGCCTGCGCCGCGCGCGTCAGCGCGTCGGGGGCGAGGCGCGCGAGAAAGCCCGTATCGGGCACGCGCTCGGGCGCGAGGTCGAGCAGGTCGATGCTTTCGATCCCGCATACGCCGCAGCCGGTACGCCCCGCGAGCGCGCGGCGCCGGTCCTTCAGCGCGGCGAACGCCTGCTGGACGACCTCCAGGTGGACCTCCGCATGCGGCAGCGGGGCGTCGGCGTGCAGGATCACCTCGATGTCCTTGATGTCGCTGCCGCGCGCGACGATCCCTTCCGAGATCGCGAAACCGACCGCGAACGCTTCGAGGTCGCACGGCGTACACATCATCACCGCGTGCGAGATGCCGTTGAAGACGAGTGCGACGGGCCATTCCTGGCCCACGTAGTCGTGCGCGGTTTCGACGGCGCCGCCGCGCGTGCGGCGCACGGACAGTTCGATCGCGCCGCGCGGTTCGTCGCGCATTTCACCGGATTCGGTCGGATTCACGAGCACTCCCGTTGATTCGGTGCGCGGGCGGCGGCATTCGTATCCGCCGCCCGCGCGCAGAGGTTCTAAAATACCCCAGGCAAGCCGGCCGCGCCGGCATCCGCCACATCAGGTAACGACCATGGGACTCAGCGACGCTCCACTGTTATTCGCCTTCGAACACGAATCGTCGGAAAACTTCACGTACATTCCGATGATCGTGCGTTTCAATCTCGACCGTTTCGGTCTGCGGATTTCGCTGGAGCAGTGGCAACTGCTGCCGCTCGAGGACCGCAAGCTGCTCGCACGCTTTCCGGCCGACGACGACACCGCGATCGAGCCCAACTTCGATCACGCGCTGTTCGAAATGCTGCGCACGCACGCGGATCTGGAACCCTCGTGGTTCCAGCCGGACGAGCAGCCGGCCTGGCGTGCCACCGACATCGTGCCGGAGTCGCTCGTGCAGCAGAGCGCGCTGGCCGGGCTGACGGCGCCCGGGCTCGCGCAGTGGCAGCAGCTTGCGCCGTTCCAGCGCTACGTGCTGGTGAAGCTGTCGCGCAAGCCGAAGCTGAACCATGATTTCCTGCCCGCGATGCGGGAGTTCGGGCTGACGGCCACGCACTGAGGTGGCCGTGCGCCGCACGGTCGCGGCGCTCGCCGGTCAGAGCGGCGGCAGTTGCCGCGGCTTGCGGTCGGGGCCGGTTGCGACATAGGTGAGCGTCGCTTCGGTGACCTTCACGATTTCGCCCATCAGGCGCATGCGCTGCGCATACACCACGACGTCGACCGTGATCGACGTGTTGCCGGTGCGCGTGATGGTCGCGTAGAAGCTCAGCAGATCGCCGACGAATACCGGCTGCTTGAACACGAACGAGTTGACCGCGACCGTCGCGACGCGGCCGTTCGCGCGCTGGCTCGCGGGGATCGAGCCGGCGATGTCGACCTGCGACATGATCCAGCCGCCGAACACGTCGCCGTGGACGTTCGCGTCGTGCGGCTGCGGGACGACGCGCAGCGCGGGCTGCATCTGCGGGAGTTCGAGGGTCGAATCGGTCATGGCGGGGGCTTTCATCCTGTAATAAATGGGCCGCCGCGCGCAGGCTGGCCGGCGAGGCCGCCGGCAGCGGCGCGAAGCGGCTTCTGCGACAATACAACGTTCGCAAATTGTACGAGAAAGCGCGCGAGCCGGCCGTCGATACACGCGTCGTGCCCCGCCACCGAGACTTCCCCCATGCGCCGATTTCCTGCTTCCGGCGAGCCCGCGCCGGCTTCGACCGGGCCCCGTAACGACTGGCAGACCATCCGGTCGCTGCTGCCGTACCTGACCACCTACAAATGGCGCGTCGCGCTCGCGCTCGCCTGCCTGATCGGCGCGAAAGTCGCGAACCTCGGCGTGCCGGTCGTGATGAAGCGCATCGTCGACCACCTGTCCTACGTGCAGCAGATCACCGCGATCGGCCGCGCGGAGCAATCGGCCGGCATCGTGCTCGCGGGCGGCGTCGGGCTGCTGGTCGTCGCGTATGCGTTCGTGCGGCTGTCGACCTCGCTGTTCACCGAGCTGCGCGAAATCCTGTTCTCGAAGGTCACCGAAAGCGCGGTGCGCCAGCTCGCGCTGCAGGTGTTCCGGCACCTGCACGGGCTGTCGCTGCGGTTCCATCTCGAACGCCAGACGGGCGGCATGTCGCGCGACATCGAGCGCGGCACGCGCGGCATCCAGCAACTGATCTCGTATTCGCTGTACAGCATCCTGCCGACGCTCGTCGAAGTCGGGCTCGTGCTCGGCTTCTTCGTGGTCAAGTACGAGGCCTATTACGCGTACGTCACGTTCGCGGCGCTGGTCACGTACATCGTGTTCACGGTGAAAGTCACCAACTGGCGCACGCATTTCCGCCGCACGATGAACGAACTCGATTCGCGCGCGAACTCACGGGCGATCGATTCGCTGATCAACTACGAGACGGTGAAGTACTTCGGCAACGAGGAGTGGGAAGCGCAGCGCTACGACGAGAACCTGAAGCGCTACCGGAAGGCCGCGATCCGTTCGCAGAATTCGCTGTCGGTGCTGAACTTCGGCCAGCAGGCGATCATCGGCACGGGGCTCGTGTTCATCCTGTGGCGTGCGACGCAGGGCGTGCTCGCGGGCAAGCTGACGCTCGGCGATCTCGTGCTGATCAACACGTTCATGCTGCAGCTGTACATTCCGCTGAACTTTCTCGGCGTCGTCTATCGCGAGCTGAAGCAGAGCCTCACCGACATGGACCGGATGTTCGGGTTGCTGTCGGCCGCGAAGGAAGTGGCCGACCTGCCCGATGCGCGGCCGCTCGCGGTCGCCGGCGCGCAGGTGCGCTTCGAGCACGTGAATTTCGCGTACGAGCCGGCGCGGCCGATCCTGCACGACGTCTCCTTCACGATCGATGCGGGCACGACGACCGCGGTGGTCGGCCACAGCGGCTCCGGGAAGTCGACGCTGTCGCGGCTGCTGTTCCGTTTCTACGATCTCGACCGGCAGGCGGGCGGCGCGATCCGGATCGACGGCCAGGACATCCGCGACGTCACGCAGGATTCGCTGCGTGCGTCGATCGGGATCGTGCCGCAGGACACCGTGCTGTTCAACGACTCGATCTACTACAACATCGCGTACGGCCGGCCGAGCGCGACCCGCGACGAGGTGATCGCGGCCGCGCGCGCCGCGCACATCCACGATTTCATCGAAAGCTTGCCGAAGGGTTATGACACGCCGGTCGGCGAGCGCGGGCTGAAGCTGTCGGGCGGCGAGAAGCAGCGCGTCGCGATCGCGCGCACGCTGTTGAAGGATCCGCCGGTGCTGCTGTTCGACGAGGCGACTTCGGCGCTCGATTCGCGCTCGGAGCGGGCGATCCAGCACGAGCTCGACCAGATCGCGCGGCATCGCACGACGCTCGTGATCGCACACCGGCTGTCGACGGTCGTGCACGCGCAGCAGATCCTCGTGATGGATCACGGGCGGATCGTCGAGCGCGGCACGCACGACGAACTCGTGCGCGCCGACGGGTTGTATGCGCAGATGTGGGCGCTGCAGCAGCAGCGCGCGGCGGCGGGCGGGGAAGAGGCCGAGGCCGCGTAGGCGCGGGTATTGCGCGGTGCGCGGCAGGAACGGGCGGTGTGGTGCCGTCAGGGCCGGGGGACTTGGCGGAGCGTCGGCGACATCGGATCCTGGAGCTTGGTCCGGTGCCGATCGGTCGCGCAGTCGGTGACAAGTCGGGGTATCGACTGCCGAACCGCCGAACCGCCGAACC
>NZ_LDUL01000074.1:0-135650 GCF_001043615.1 Burkholderia sp. LK4 | reverse complement strand
CAAAGAGACCGTGGGGCGCGACGAGCAGGTCACCATCGGCCAGGATCGCCGCCACGATATCGGGCAGGACGACTTCTTGAGCATTGGTCGCAACCACACCATTACGACGGCCAAGGACCGCACGGAGGAAGTTGGCAATCATCGTCGCGACAAGACCGCAGCCAACCACACGGTCGATATTGGCGGGCATCTGAAACAGCGCGTGGCAGGCCGTGCCGAGCTGGAGGCCGGGCAGGCCATTCGACATCGCACCAAGGTCTATGAAATCCACGCCGCCGAGCTGCTGGAAGTCAAAGGCCCCGGTGGCACCGTGCGCATCGACAACGGCGGCATCACGCTGGAAGGCGTGGCGATTCGTGTGAAAGGGCCGATGACCCAGAACAGAGAGGGAGCGCAAAACGCACTCGCGTTGCCTGCAGCGCCCCGTAAAGGGCAAGGTATGGACCGCGCCTGCGCCATGCGTGCCGATGGTTCCTGCCCACGTAAGCCGTGTCCCTGCGGCAAGGGGGCAGCGTGATGAATACGACGATCGATCAACCCCAATGGTCGCGTCAGGTGGTGAACACACTGCCTCGTACGAGCTGGGCGACGCTGGAGCGGGGGCCGCGCCCCTGGCTTTGGTTAAGCGGCGCGCACAGCGAAACGCTCGAAGAGGAAGTGCAGGCGATCATCAAAGGCTTTGATTATCGCTGGGTCTGGCGCAACACGGCCTGGGAGTACGGCTCCCCGGGCTATCGCCAAGGCCCACTGCTAGTGCCGCTCAATGAGTCGGTGTATGTCCACGCCGTCGACCACTGGCTAACTCAACAAGCCGGACTGATCCTGCTGGGCCCCGACGATGGCGACAACCTGGTGCTTCACCTCCAACGATTGCGCCAGTTGACGGCATCCGACGGATTTCCGCTCGGCTTCAGCCTGCATGCTGCACGGCAGCTCGAAGAACTCTGCGAAGCCTTGCCGACCGAATGCCTGTCCGAACTGTTCGGTCCCATCCAGCGGTTCATCTGGTACGCAGGTGATGAGCGGACGGGGGAATGGTTGTTTGCCGATTCCCCCTCGACTGGCCGTCCTGCGTCGGTAACCAATGAGCCTATCGCCTTGTCCTTGGACGACGAGGCCGCGCTCGATCAGGCCAGTCTCGCATGGTTCATGCGCGACTGTGCGCGCGAGTTCCGTCAACGCTTTCCGGCCTACGACCATCCGGATAACGAACCGGTGCTATGGCAGCATCTGAACCACTTCGCCAACGAAGCGACTGATCAACTGTCGCTCACTACGGAACGGGACGTGCGCCACTACATGGAACTGCGTTTCGAGTACCCGCATGATTTCTTTGCCAAGGACGCCACCTTGCGTGACATCTTGCTCCAGCGGCAGGTGAAGGGAAAGCAGCGGTTGTTCGACGCCGAGGCGCGATTGGCAACGCGGGCCGCCGCGACATCCTGAAGGAAACGACATGGCAACCAATTCTAAAAAAGCCCTGGGTCCGGATCGTCCCGGCGAGAAGAAAATCCGCCAAGCCGCCTCGGCGCCGCCGTGCGAGCGGGGCGTGCCTATCTACCCGTTGCGCTATGGCATTGCCGATAGCGCTCTAGACAGCAAAGTGTTTTCGACGCTCAGCACTGAGGGCTATCCCGCGCTCAAAGGGGGCAAGGCCTACGGCTTGCGCGTGCTGCGTCCAGGCACCTACGTCTACCTCTGCTATTTCGAGAACGGCCGCATGTGGACGCAGCACTACCAAGTCACCGACGACATGCGCTTTGCTCGTATTTGGTGGACTCGCGCCGATGACAACGACGCCACCCCGGGTCGGCTCGCACGCCCCGATATGGCCGGTGCCAAACCCTTTCTACTTGCCCCGGAGAGCAAAACCGCAGAGATCGTCTATCTGATGGTTAGCGAAACGATGCTAACCCACGCAAGGCTGTGGAATATCGAGATTGATAAAGGTGGCGTCCGCACCAAGCTGGCGACAAAGGTCAGGCCATCCGGTGGTGTCGAACAAACGCACGCATTTAATATCGCACTGATCGCATCCGCCGCACCGGAGCTCGTAAGACCGACATTGAATGGGAAGTCGGGGTACTACAAATGGAGCGAAATAACCGCGCCAGAAAAGTATGCGACCTACGACGTGGTGATTACGGGCGCCCATATGGCGCTTGCTCCGACAAAGGGCGTCGTTCCTTTAGCGGTGGCGCTGCACGATCCGATTGGCATCACCAGTGAGCTAGGACATCTCGCCGCAGTTGCTGCGGCCGAACGGCAAGTATACGAGGCCGACAATAATCATGCTTATACCAGCGCTACCATCGTAAAACTGTATTTGCAGAATATTCAGAAGAATGCAGATTCTGAGTTTTATGCAAAGCGTCAAAAACTCGTTCGCTACTACGAGAGCGAAAATGCAGATCGAGCTTATGGGAATGCCATACCGTTCATGTTTTCATATGAGCGCACGATAAAGAAAAAGCAAGCCGATATAGAGAAGCGAGTGAGCGATCTTGAGCGTTGGGTCAGAACGGCCGGCAGTGCAATGGGCAAGGATTGGCACGATGATTGGTTAAGCAAAGTTTTTGCTTGTTTCGATTTAGGCGCAAAAGAAAACGCGCAAGACTATGAGCGTGTCGTCACGCTATGCGTGGGCGATCTTACTCATAGTGAAGCTGGCCGCGCTGTGTACAAGGACCTCCTCTTGGCGGCCCCTGAAAAGAGCCCAGTATGGCTTTCTTTGGCGCATGGTATACCTGAACTTCACCAGCGTTTCGCCAATCCCGATCTGCTAAAGAATGTGCTTGATATAGGTGTTGCAGGATTTGCGCCAATCTTTCAGTTCAATATCGATCGACCGGCAACGCCGTATTCCGGCACACTAGTCAATTTGATGATGCCGCTGCTCGCTGATAAGGCCTTGCCTGATCCCAAGGCGGATGTGATTACACGGCGCCTGCGTCTATTTGCGGAAATTCGCGTGGGCGAAACCCTGGTCACATACCGAGTTAGCAGTGCCGAAGCCACAAAGCAATATTCTCAGTTCCGTGGCGAACAGATCATGAGCCAAAAGCAACTGAGAAAATGGGGTATTACCCTCGCGAGGCCGTTGCGCAACCTGTCGGCCAAGGTGACGCTGTTCGAGGTGGTCTCCAAGGGGGCTGGCAAAGACTACATCAGTCCGTCTCCCGCAGGTGCGGAGGAGAAGTTCAAGCTGGAGGGTAACGTGTTCCAGCGCATGCTAAAGAAAATGCAGGCAAGTCACGGTTATGCTACTGCCCAGCGAGGTATCGTTGGCGGGGAGTATGCGATCACCGGATTGGCCGCGGTGTCTGCGGTAATGGCCTTGCGAGCGTCAACGAGTGATCTTATGCAGGATGGATTTTTGTCAAAGGATTTGCAATCAAGAACCATGTCCGCTGCTACGTTTCTGTCTGCAATATCTGCAGTCATTAGTGCAGGCTACTACATAAAAGGCGACTTGCTACAACTCCGTTTACTGGCGAGTGGGGCAACACTAAAAGCGTCGAGACTCGGCGGCGCACTAGCGGCGCGAACAGTGGCTACCCGTTTCGGTGCGGGAGCAGCTGCACTAGGCGCTGTAGCTGATGTCGTACGGTCCGCGCGGGCATTCGGCGCTGCCCAGAATAATGAAGCTGGACGAATATATCTGGCTTCAGCGGGTTTCGGCGCACTTGCCGCGGCCAGTATGTTTTTCAGCACGACATCTGTGACGGCAGTCGTGGGTGGATTGGGCATCGCGGGACCAGTAGGTTGGCTAATTCTTGCCGCCCTAGCGACAGGAGCGGTCGTCTACTTTTCCTATCGAGCGTTAGCTGCAAAGTTCCAGCCCGATGAAGTATGGCTTGCACACAGCTTCTGGAGCCGGGGTGATGCTCGTTACCGTTTTCGAACCCTTCAGGAAGAATTGGCGGCCTTCCATGGGGCGGTCTATGGAGCTCGTGTGGTTGCGGAGTGGGAAGATCCGAAGAGTGCTGTGCCACTCACGCTTAGCAATTTAGCTTGGCGCTCTTTTGTCCCCTTCTATGGGATGTGGCAAGACGCCAAGGCGCTTCATCAAGAGATAACCGCCGACGGCGTCGGTACTCTGATTCTTTCGATCGTATTGCCCGGCTATCCGAATGATAGCGAAAAGGTCTCTACGCAAGATCTTGAAATTTTCGCTCCATTCCTTCACAGCTTGCGCGTACATCGCAACGGTAAGTCCTTGAAGCAGGTTGACGGACCGCTTTTCGTGCCTCTGGACTATCGATTTCCCTACGATGATGCGTTTATGTTTACAGGTACTGATGTCACACAGAACGGGGCTCGCGTACTGACGTGGCGCATTACCATGCGTGCTGATGCAAAAGTCGAGTTGGACTACTGCTACCGTCCGGATCCGGGCGGTCAACCTGAATTAGCATTATTGCCGCAACGCCAACCTTTGATATTTACCCGGGGAACCTGGCTAACCGAGCCTATTTCGCCTAGCTTGCTCGATCCGGTGAAGGAGCCACAATAATGGCTGCGTCGAGGGCACGGCGGTTGCCAAAGTTATCTGAAATTCAGGCGCGCTGGAACTCGTTTCGGTCCGCGTGTGATCTGCTGCCGCGTGAAATTGATGGTTCCGCTAAAGCTAGTATTTCCATCTTGCGTCAAAGTGGTCATTGTGTCGAGATCACGTCTGATACTATGCAGCGTGACAATAGCACTTTTGAAATCATAATTTGGTCTTTGGTTGTTTATGTGGTATTGGTTATTTTTTTGGTCTTGATTTTTGGTGGAGGTGACGGATATTTGTTTTTTTTGTTTTTGCCGATTTCTTATATTGTTGGAATTTTGTCTTCTCGGATGCTGGGGGCGAGATATCGTTGTCGGTCATCTCGTGTGAGAATTGAGCGGCGAGAGCGAAAAGTTTACTACGTGTCATACAGTGACGATGGGCAAGGCATGCTTTGGGTGCTTGATTGGGATGATTTACTTGCTATCGACTATTATCACGGCAGGGGGCAAGGCTATCTCTATCTAGTGGGATATCCGTCAAATCTGACAGGTGAAGAACTCGTCCGAATTCCAATCATTGGCTTACGCATTGGATATAGCAATGCCTCAACATGGGTATGGCTGCAGCGCTACATGGCAGGAGACACAGGCCTTCCGGCCCCCACGATTGAATCGCCGCCTCGTACTTGGCGTGATGTTCTACAGCGTTGCGGGGGGCGCTGGGTGCTGGAATCCTTCACCGATACGAAGCGCCGCTGGTGGCTTCCGCTGACGATCTGGGTGGACCTGGTCATCGTACTGCTGATCATGCCGGTGATGGCGCTGCCTCAACTGGTCATACTGACATATTCAGAACCTCAGTTCCCTCCCGATAACGACCGGCTCTGCGGTTTTGCTTTGAATTGACCGACGTACTGACGCCCAAGCTTCTGCATCAGTTGCGCGGTCACGCCGGTATCGGGTGGTGTCAGCAAGAGGTGAACGTGATTGTCCATGAGCACGTAGGCGTGAAGAAGGCTACCCGTGTGCAGCAACGCATCGCGGAGCAGATGCAGATAACGCTGCCGGTCGGCGTCATCGAGAAAGCAGGGGAGGCGATTGTTACCCCGCTGCACGATGTGCTGAGGAATGCTGGGCAAATCGAGTCGAGGAAGTCGGGCCATGAATCCAATGTGGCGACACACCCAAGCTACTGGAGTCATCGGGGATGTGCGGATCGTATCAGCCTTCGGCATGCTGTTGCGCCAGAAGTAAACCTGCCCCCGTTCTTCAAGGCGAATCAGGCGATGTCTGGTCCGATTGAGATTTGGTTGAACCACGGCGCTTGGGGGGAAGCCAGCAAGCACTACTCGGTGAGTCAAGAACTCGAAGCGTGGTACACGCCTGCACTCTCGTCCGCGTGTCGCCGCCAGCCTGGTTTGGCATCTTCCGGAATTTCACCGCCGAGATGGACATCGACGAAGACGGGCTCGTGATCGACTACGAGACGCTGTTCAGACGCCTGCCGGCGCCGACGGGCCGTTGAACCGCGGCGTTCGCGACGGCCGGCCGCTCCTGCGCGGACGCGAAGCGGTCGATCCGCGACGCGATGATGTCGGGGTGGCGCAGCACGACCCAGTGGCTGCCGTCGATTTCCTCGCGCACGTGGTCGCCGAGCCAGCGGTCGAGGTCGATCGACATTTCGGGCGTCACGTAGCGGTCGCGCACCGGCACGAGGATCTGCACCGGCGCCTGCGCATACCGTTCACGCGGTTTGCGCGCCCGCGCAAGGAAGTTCGCGCGGTAAAGCTGCATGCCGTTCAGCGCATTCTTCAGTTGCACGGGATCGCGCTCGGCGCGCACGCGTTCGGTGATCTGCAGCCAGCGCGGCCACAGCGCCGCGCCGCCGAGCCGCCACACCAGCGACGGCACGACCGGCAGGTGGAAGAACGCGATGTACCACGACTTCAGGCTCTGCTTGAGCCGCATCTTCGCGCGGAACACGTGATCGAGGCAGGGGCCCGAGATCGACGTGTACGACGCGATCCGGCCGCGGAACGCGGGGTCGGTCACGGCCTCCCAGCACTGGATCGAGCCCCAGTCGTGGCCGACGAGATGGAACGGCCGGCCGCCGCAGGTCGCGTCGGCCACGGCCTTCAGGTCGCCGGCGAGCCGTTCGAGCGTGTAGTCGGCGCGGCGGCGCGGCGCATCGGACGCGCCAGCGCCGCGCACGTCGTACGCGATCACGCGGTAGCGCTTCGCCAGCCGCGCGCGGATCGGCGCCCACACGGCCGCCGAATCGGGGTAGCCGTGCACGAGGATCAGCGGCGGGGCGCGACGCGACCCGCTCACGTAGACGGCGAGTTTCACGTCGCCGGACTGGACGGTCAGCATCTCGTGGGCGCGCGCCATGGCGTCATGCCTGCGCAACCGGGTGCAGCGGCACGCGGCGCGGGGCGGCTTGCGCGGCGTACCGCGCGTTGGTCGCGTCGATGTTCTCGAGCAGCGTGTCGAGCCCCTGCAGGTACTGGTGGTTGTCGTGGTCCCACGGGTGGAAGCCGGGGCGGAAGTAGTCGAGCCATTCGCGCGCGATGCTCGGGAACACGCCGTGTTTCGGGCCGTACAGGTACTTCACGAGCCGCCACATGCCGCCGAACTTGCCGTGTTCGCGACGGTGTGCGCGCATCAGGCGCACGTGGAAGTCGAACACGATCGTCCAGAAGAACACGGTCGTCGTCAGCATCGTGCCCGTGCGCAGCAGGTAGCTGCCGAGGCCCGGCTTCATCACGGTGGTCCATACGTCGTACGACACGGCCTTGTGCTCGGTTTCCTCCATCGCATGCCACATCCACATCTGCTGGTAGCCTTCGACCGAGCCGTCGATCCGGTGCTCGTGACCCGACAGCAACTGGTTCGCGAGGATCGCCGTGTAGTGCTCGAGCGCGATCGTGATCGCGAGCTGCATCGAATGCGGCAGCACCTTCTTGAACCAGCCGAGGATCGTCCACAGGCGCTTGTCGAGCTTGTGCGCGGGCAGGCCGGACGACTGCAGCAGGTCGTTGTATTCGATGTGCTCGCGTGTGTGCATCGCTTCCTGGCCGATGAAGCCGAGTACCTGCTTCTTCAGTTCGGGATCCTCGATCCGGTCGCGATAGTTGCGCACCGAGTCCATGAAGAAGCGTTCGCCGGCCGGGAACAGCAGCGACAGCGCGTTCATGAAGTGCGTGACCGGTACGCCCTGTACATGCCAGTCCTTCGCGCGTTCCGGCGGCAGCGCGAAACGGATGTCGCGCCGCACCGGCATCATGTTCGGGGTCGTCATGATTGTTCTCCTCCCTGATTGCCTGCATTGTTGTAGGTGGCGTGCAGCGGCGCGGGTGCCGGCGTGCCGCGGGCGGCGTCACGGCGCGCGCGGGCGGCCTCGCGGCGCGTCGCGAACACGACGAGCGCCTGGTACGCGGACGGCAGCACGCGCGCCATCCAGTCGCCGGCCTTCGCGTCGCGGCCGATCAGCACGCGGCGCTTGTTCTTGCGCACGCCCGCGAGGATCGTGCGCGCGGCATCGTCGGCGGTCGTGATGAAGAACTTCTCGAACGTGTCGCGGCCTTGCTGCTCGCTCGCGACCATGAAGCCGACCATGTTCTTCGACACGCGGCTCGCCTGCGCGATGTTCGTGCGGATGCCGCCCGGATGCACGCAGGTCGCCGAGACGCCGCACTTCATCATGTCGAGTTCCTGGCGCAGCGATTCGGTGAAGCCGCGCACCGCGAACTTGGTCGCGTTGTAGCCGCTCATGCCCGGTTGCGCGAAGATCCCGAACAGGCTCGACGTGTTGATCACGTGGCCGTCGCCCGATGCCTTCAGGTACGGCAGGAATGCCTTCGTGCCGTGCACGACACCCCAGAAATTGATGTTCACGATCCACTCGAGATCGTTGTAGTCCATCCCTTCGATCGTGCTCGACAGCGCGACGCCCGCGTTGTTGAAGATCAGGTTGACCTTGCCGTGTTCTTTCGCGGTGTCGTCGGCCCACGCGAACATCGCATCGCGCTCGCCGACGTCGAGCACGCGCGTCGAGACCCGCACGTTCGGTGCGATCGTGCGGACGATCCGTTCGGTTTCGGCGAGGCCCACGCTGTTCTTGTCGGCGAGCGACACGTGGCAGCCTGCCTGTGCGAGCTGGATCGCGAGCGAGCGGCCCATGCCCGAGCCGGCACCCGTGATCGCGGCGACCTTGTTGGCGAAATCTCTCATGTCGGTTGCTCCTTGTCTGGCTCAGGCCGCTTCGGCGGAAGTCGAAGTCGAAGCAGCAGCGGCCGGCGCGGCGGCGGGCTGCGCCGTGGTGTCGAGTTGCGGCGCGCGATACGCGTGGTAATCGGCGATCGAGAAATGGGCGGTCGCCTGGCGGAAGCGCCACGTGAAGCCCGGCCACAGCGTGGTGTTCTTGCCGGTGCGCGGATCGAGGTACCAGCTCTTGCAGCCGCCCGTCGACCAGATCGCTTTCTTCAGCTTGCCCTGCAGGTCGCTGTTGAATTGCGCCTCGACGAGCGGGCGCACCTCGATCGCATCCGCGCGTTCGCGACGCATCGCCTGCAACGCGCCGAGGATGTACTCGATCTGCGACTCGATCATGAACACCATCGAGTTGTGGCCGAGGCCCGTGTTCGGGCCGACGATCATGAAGAAGTTCGGGTAGCCGGGCAGCGTCGAGCCGAGATACGCGTGCGCGCCGTCGCGCCATGCGTCGACGATGTCGAGCCCGCCGCGGCCGATGATCGCGCCGCGCGGAAACGGATCGGCCACCTGGAAGCCGGTGCCGTAGATCAGGCAGTCGACTTCATGGCGGCGGCCGTCGGTCGTCACGACCGCGTCGGCTTCGATGTGGTCGATGCCGGTCGTGATCACGTCGACGTTCTTGCGTGACAGCGCCGGGTAGTAGTCGTTCGAGATCAGCACGCGCTTGCAGCCGAGCGTGTAGTTCGGCGTGACGGTCTTGCGCAGTTCCGGATCGGGAATCTGCTTGCGGATGTGGCGCAGCGCGAGCTTCTGCACGTTCTTCATCAGCGACGGATGGATCGCGAAGCCGAGCACGCGCGATTCGAGCATCCAGTAGATGCCGCTGCGCACGGCCTTCTGCGTGAACGGCAGCGTACGGAACAGCCACTTCTCGAACCCGGTCAGGTTGCGGTCTGGCTTCGGCATGATCCACGGCGGCGTGCGCTGGAACAGCGCGAGTGCCTTCACGCGTGGCGCGATCTGCGGCACGAACTGGATGGCGCTCGCGCCGGTGCCGATCACCGCGACGCGCTTGCCTTCGAGCGCATAGTCGTGATCCCAGTGCTGCGAGTGGAACGCGCGACCCTTGAAGTTCTCGACGCCGGGAATCGACGGCAGCGCGGCGCGCGACAGGCCGCCCATCCCGGACACCAGCACGCGTGCCGACAGCCGCTTGCCGTTCGCGAACGTGAGGCGCCAGCGTTGCGCGGCGTCGTCGTACTCGGCGCGCTGCAGTTCGTGGTTCAGGCGCAGGTGCGCGCCGATCCCGAAGCGCTGCACGCAGTCTTCCAGGTAGGCGCGGATCTCGGGTTGCGGCGCGAACATGCGCGTCCAGCGCGGGTTCGGCGCGAACGAGAACGAATAGACGTGCGATTGCACGTCGCATGCACACCCGGGGTAATGATTGTCGCGCCACGTGCCGCCGACCGACGCGGCCTTCTCGAGGACGACGAAGTCGGTCACGCCTGTTTGCCGCAGGCGGATCGCCATCCCGAGGCCGGCGAAGCCGGTGCCGATGATGGCGATGTCGATGGTTTCGTCCAGGCCGTCGTGGCCGGGCGGACCGAAAGGCAACGTGCGAGCATTCATCCGGGTGTCTCCGATTTGGCTCATTTCCGAATGTTACATTGTTTGATGTAACGATAGTGGGTGAACCTGGAAACCGCAAGAGGCTAGAAGCGGCGCTCTAAGGGCCGGAGGCCAGGCTGGAAAAGGCTGAGCGGGGTTTGGAACGGGCCGGTTCCCGCATCGCGGAATGCGCGGAAAGGGCCGTCGGCAGGGCAAGAGAGGGAGCGGACGAGACCGCCGGCATGCGGCGGTCTGTTTGAAACGGTATCAGGGACGGATCGGTTGGGCGGCCGTCTCATGGAAAACCCCGGCCACGATCGTGACCTGCGCGAGCGCGTAGAGGCCCCAGATCAGGTACTCGATGCCGGGAAAGCCGCCGAGGAAACGGCCGACGCCGATCAGCGTATCGGAGCCGACGAAGATCAGGCTGCCGACGGCCACCAGCGGGCCGCGCGTGCGGGCCGCGAGCGCGAAGCTCGCCATCACGCAGAGCACGAGCATGTAGACGGCGACGGGCGCGAGCAGCTCGCCGAGGTGCGGGAAGAACGCCACGTAGAACGCCGGGGCGGCGATCCACAGCCCGACGAGCGCGACGACGCGCCAGCCGTGCGGCCGTGCGCGCCAGCGCATGAAGATCGCGCAATAGCACAGGTGCGTAAGCAGGAACGCGCCGAGGCCGAGGACGAAGGACAGCGGCCAGTCGGGCAGCGCGAGCAGCACGTCGCCGAGCACGGCGGTCACGAGCGCCGCGCACAGCCACGCGCGTTCGCGCGCCGCGCCGCAGGTGCTGCCCGCCGCGAGCAGCAGGATGCCCATCGCGGCTTTCGCGGCGGCCTGGCCGGGATAGGGGGCGGCAGCGAGCGACAGCCCGTACAGCAGCGCGGCGACGACGGCGAGCGGCCAGAGCCGGCGGTAGGTGGCGGGAAGCGTGGCGATCAAGGCGGGTGTCTCCGGTTTGTTGTTGTCTGCGGTGGACGGCGCACGGTCGAGGGCGCGGCTGTCGGCCATTATCCGGAAGAACGGGCGCGGGAAAACCGGCGAATCCTTCTAGGACGCGGCAGGCAGGGTACGCAAAGGCGCTTGGCCGCAGCCGTGGCGGTCCGGCGTTGCCGCGCGCACGACGGGCGAACGTCTTCGCCCGGTTTCTTCGACGTGTTGCCCCGGTCGAACCGGGGCAACGACATCGATTCGGCTTGTTATGATCGCCGCGGTATTGCCGTTGTCGTTGTTCCGCCCGGCCGCGTGACAGGATGCGCAAGCCGGTGCGTGCCCGATGAATCCATGCCGTGCCCGCTCCGCGCGCCGATGCAACGCGGCGCGGGCCGGCCCCCACGAAAAATGGTCCGACCATGACCGAACTTCTCCATGGCGACGGCGCGATCCGTCGCACGACGCCGTACGGCTCGTCGATCGAAAACACCTATGCGGGCGTGCTGTCGTTCATGCGCCGCAACTATTCGCGCGCGCTCGACGGGGTCGACGTCGCGATCTCCGGCGTGCCGCTCGACCTCGCGACGACCTATCGCTCCGGCGCGCGGCTCGGCCCGGCCGCGATTCGCGCGGCGAGCGTGCAGCTCGCGGAGCTTCACCCGTATCCGTGGGGTTTCAACCCGTTCGACGATCTCGCGGCCGTCGACTACGGCGACTGCTGGTTCGACGCGCACAACCCGCTGTCGATCAAGCCCGCGATCGTCGAGCATGCGCGCACGATCCTGCGCTCGGGCGCGAAGATGCTGACGCTCGGCGGCGACCACTACATCACGTATCCGCTGCTGGTCGCGCACGCGGAGCGCTACGGCAAGCCGCTGTCGCTGATCCATTTCGACGCGCACTGCGATACGTGGGCCGACGACGATCCGGACAGCCTCAATCACGGGACGATGTTCTACAAGGCCGTGAAGGAAGGGCTGATCGATCCCGCGACGTCGGTGCAGGTCGGCATCCGGACGTGGAACGATGATTTTCTCGGGATCGAGCGGCTCGATGCCGCGTGGGTGCACGACCACGGTGCGCGCGCGGCGGTCGAGCGGATCGTCGACATCGTCGGCGCGCGGCCCGCGTACCTGACGTTCGACATCGATTGCCTCGATCCGGCGTTCGCGCCCGGCACCGGCACGCCGGTCGCGGGCGGGCTGTCGTCGGCACAGGCCCTCGCGATCGTGCGCGCGCTCGGCGCGATCGACCTGGTCGGTGCGGATGTGGTCGAGGTGGCACCTGCGTACGACCACGCGGACATCACGGCGATCGCGGCCGCGCATGTCGCGTGTGACCTGCTGTGTCTGTGGCGGCAGAAGAAGGTGGCGGGGGCGCTGAAGTAAGCAGGCATGCCGGGTGCGCGCGTGCCGGCGGCGCGGCGCGCGCACGTTGTCGGCTCGGCTCGATGCGCGGTGTGCCGATTGCCGTTTGCATCCGTTGGATTCGGCAAAAGGCCGTCGGGGAATTCCGCGGAAGGCCCTTGCCGATCCGTTGGCGACATCCGCGAAAACTCGGCGGGTGGCTGCCTTCGTCCTCCGGCGAGGCATTCGCGTGTCACCGATGTTGCGTGCCGGCGTCATCGAGCGAAAAGCTAGCGATTCCTGAAGAATGCGGAAAGCATGTCGTCTGCCGGAGCAGCACTGTGCGGCGTCGCTCGCTGCTTTCCCGATCGTCCGCGGGATCGCGCGCGATCCGGCTCGACACCGGTGCCAACCGGCCATGTTCCTGTATAAACCGCACGCGGCCGGATGAGATCGGATTGCGCGCGCTGCTCCAGCCCGTGCGCGATCCAGCCGATCGAGCGGCCCAGTGCGAACAGGCCGAATGCGGCACCGACGGGAAGCCGCAAATGTCTGCGCAGTGCCACCAGCGCGAGATCCACGGAGGGCTTCTGGCCGGTGAGCGCGCTCCCTGCATCGAGCATCCTGTTCCATTGAGGATGGCGCGGCAGGATCCGCGACAACAGATACGTCGCGCGCACGTCGCCGTCGGGATAGAGCGAATGCCCGAAGCCCGGCAAGCCGTCGCCCCGGGCGAGACGCTCGCTCATTTTCCGTTCGACATCCTTATTGCCGATTTCGTCCCACAGTGCTTCGCCGCGCGCCGTGGTGGCGCCGTGACGTTCGCCCGACAGGCCGGCCAGGCCGCCGACCACGACGGCCCGCAGGCTCGCGTTCGTCGACGCAATGCACCGGCCCGTGAAGCTCGACGCGTTCAGTTCGTGATCCGCGCACAGCACGAGCGCCGCCCTGATCAGCTCCGCGCCCGCGGGCCCGACGCCCCACGCCCGCGCGCATTGCACGTGGATGGGGGCCGTATCGATCCGGGTGCGCAGCAGGCATGCCGCCAGAATCCGCACGAGGTCGCCGCAGCCCTGTGCGTGACGATCCGACGATTGCTGCCAGATCGCCGTCGGCGCGTCCTCGCTCGCGACGGTGAAGAGCGGCAGCAGTGCCTGCTCGGCACGTTGGTCGCCGTAGTGTCTGAAGAGCGTTCGCAGTACCGCGGGCGTTGCAGGGGCCTGGCGGCCGAAAGCGGTCTGCTCGTCGTTTCGCCATAGCAGCGCCGCGACTTCCTCGAGGCTCGCCCGGCTCGCGAGATCGAGCGCATCCATACCGCGATAGAAAAGCCGGCCGCCGTCGATCAACGTGATGCTCGATTCGAGCACCGGGGCGCCCCAGTTCAGCGCGGCCTTTGCCACTTCCTTCGGCTTGCGGCCTCGTGCGCGTTGATCCGCGAGCCGGTCGACGTCGGCCGCGAGGTAGCGGCTTTCACGGTGGCTGCCGCCGGGTTCCGCGCGAAGCAGGCCGCGGCTGACGTACGCATAGAGCGTTTGCCGCGAGACGCCGAGCCTTGCCGCGGCGTCGGTCGAATTCAGGTAGTTCGACATCGTGCGCAGAGTGAATCGTTCGACAGGTTGATCAGGATAATCAACGTTGACAGCAAATGCGAGCGAGACGATCTTTGCGTCACCTAATTCATGCGAGGCGAACATGCGTGTCGACCGAATATCGCGGGAACGGGCCACGACCGACGAGGATCGGGTGTCGCGCCATCTGCGGACGTTCTGGCTGGCGGCCGGCGGTTCTCCGGCGTTCCTCGAGTCGTGCAGCTTCAGCGGCGCCGGAGAACTGGTCTCCGCGTTTCGCGTAACCGACATGGCCGCGGCGGCAATCGGTGCGGCGGGGACGTCCGTCGCCGAATTGCTGCATGCGTCGGCAGGAACGTTGCCGGCGGTACAGGTCGACCGGCGCATGGCGTCGCTGTGGTTCGGCACGTCGCTGCGTCCGCAGGGCTGGACGATGCCGCCTCAATGGGATCCGGTGGCCGGCAACTATCGGGCGCGCGATCGCTGGATCAGGTTGCACACCAACGCGCCGCATCATCGACTGGCCGCGTTGTCGGTACTTGGCTGCGCCGCCGATGCGGAGTCGGTCGCGCAGGCGGTGAGTCGCTGGGATGCCGGTGCGCTGGAGGCGGCGATCGTCGAGCGCGGCGGGTGTGCCGCGGCGATGTACTCGGCGCAGGAGTGGGCCGGGCATCCGCAGGGGCAGGCGGTCGCAACCGAACCGTTGCTGCACGTTCATCCCGCGACGGATGCCGTCGCGCATGCGTGGCGGCCTTCGAGCGACCGGCCGCTGCGCGGCATTCGCGTGCTCGACCTGACGCGCATTCTCGCCGGCCCCGTGGCGACACGATTTCTCGCGGGCCTGGGTGCCGAGGTGCTGCGCATCGATCCGTACGGCTGGGAAGAGCCGGGTACGGTGCCCGAAGTCGTCCTCGGCAAGCGCTGTGCGCGGCTGAACCTGAAGGATGCCGCGGATCTCGATACGCTCAGGCAGTTGCTGCGCCGCGCGGATATCGTCGTGCACGGTTACCGGCCGGACGCGCTCGCGCGCCTCGGGCTCGATGCCGCGCAACGGCGCGAACTGAGTCCCGCGCTCATCGACGTGTCGCTCGACGCCTATGGCTGGACCGGCGCGTGGCGTTGCCGGCGCGGCTTCGACAGCCTCATTCAGATGAGCACGGGAATCGCCGAGACGGGCATGCGCGTGACGGGCAGCGATGAACCGGTGAACCTGCCGGTCCAGGCGATCGACCATGCGACGGGCTACCTGATGGCGACGGCCGCCATCCGCGGGCTGACGACGCGAATGATGCAGGGTGTCGGTACCGAGGTCCGCGCCTCGCTGGCGCGCACGGCGGCCGTCTTGCAGTTGCGCCCGGAGCCGATGAGCGAGGTGGTCGAACTGGCCGCCGACGGTCAGCGAGATCGGGCGGACCACGTCGAGCTCACATCATGGGGGCCGGCATCGCGGCTTCGCCCGCCATTGCAGATCGACGATGCGCCGCTGCGATGGTTTTATCCGGCACGTGCACTGGGTGCATATGAAGCCGGGTGGTTGTCGTCGAACGACGATCTTTGATGAAGCGCGTTTCCCGGTCTTCGGCGCCGCCCGCCCGGAAGGTCAACGTGACGCGAAGAAGGCGCAGGCGACGAACGGCCGGACGGCTGCCGATACCATCGGCCGGCACGTGACCACGTAGAGCAACCGGGCAATGGTGGCGCCGAGCGGGGACGTTGGCGAAGCGGCAGTTGCTCGCCGCCCCGATTCCGCAACGTCGGGCAATGCAGAAAAGGCCGGCGGGCAGCATGCCCGTCGGCCTTTTTCGTATGGACGTGTGCGAGCGTGGGTTCGCGCTACTTCGCGGCGAGCGCGGATGCGATGCTCTTGTCGCTCCACGCGTTGTCGGCCACGCTCAGCTTCTGCGGAATCAGCTTTGCCGCGTAGAACGCATCGGCGACGCCTTGCTGGGCCGCGACGATCCGGTCGTCGATCGGCACCGCGCCGAACGGGACACGCTTGATCCACGTCTCGACGAGCGGTTGCGGCAGGCCGACCTTCGGCGCGATCAGCGCGGCGGTGTCGGCCGGATGTGCGTTGACCCACAGGCCCGTCTCGCGCGCCTGCTTCAGGATCGCGCCGACCACGTCGGGATGCTGCTGCGCGAAGTCCCGCGTCGCTTCGTAGAAGTTGTTGGTCGCCGCGAGGCCCGTGTAGTCGGACAGCGTGCGTACCTTCAGCGTGTTTTGCGCGGCCGCGTAGTACGGATCCCAGACGACCCACGCATCGACGTTGCCGCTTTCGAACGCGGCGCGCGCGTCGGCCGGCGCAAGGTACACGGGGTGGATTTCGTCGTAGCGCACGCCGGCCTTCTGCAAGGCTTCGAGCAGCAGGTAGTTCGCGCTCGAGCCCTTCTGCAGCGCGATTTTCTTGCCGCGCAGGCCCGTAACCGAACGGATCGGCGAATCGGCCTTCACGAGCACGGCTTCGTTGTGCGGCGCCGGCGGTTCCGCGCCGACGTAGACGAAGTGCACGCCGGCCGCCTGCGCGAACACGGGCGGCGGCGCGCCCGTATAGCCGAAGTCGATGCTGTTCGCGTTCAGGGCTTCGAGCAGTTGCGGCCCGGCCGGGAATTCGAACCACTGGACGCCATAACCGAGCGGCTTGAGCCGCGCTTCGAGCGAACCTTGGGCCTTGACGACCGACAGCAGGCCGGCCTTCTGGTAGCCGATGCGCACGACCTTGTCGGCGCTACCTTGTGCGAAGGCCGATGCCGCAGACAGCGTGACGAGCGTGACGGCGGCGGTGCGGGCGATCCAGCGGGTGAAACGAATCATCGAACGGACTCCATGCAAAACGTCTTCGGGCGAGCGGTGGTGCCGCTCGGTTGGAAGAATCGTCGCATGGGCGATCGCGCCCGCAAACGAAGCATTGCCGATATGAATATGACGGCGGCGCGCCTATGCTTCGTCGTCGTGTTCCGATGCCGGCGTGCCGGACTGCCGCGCGGCCTCGTCGCTGAGCTTTTTGTCGAGGATCGTCGCGACGCGGCCGCCGAGATAGGCGCTCGCGGCGGTTTCCAGCGCGCGGTTCGTCTCGCCTTCGACGAACACGGCTGCGAGCGGGCGCAGGCGCCAGATCGCGTCGACCAGCTCGGGCACGTCGGTGGCGGGCGGCAGCGTGCCGGCGTCGTAGCGGTCGAGCCGCTTCACGACGAGATCGACGAGCAGCCGCGCGATCGCGTCGAAATGCGGCCGCGCGAGGCTGATCACGTCGAGCAGTTCGCGCGGCGGGATGCCTTCCTTCGTCATCGCGGCCGCCGCTTCGAGCAGCGCGGGGCTCTTCGCGACGAACGACAGGCCGCGCCGTTCGAGCAGGCCGAGTTCGGTGACGCGTGACAGCTGTGTGGTCGCCTGCGGGCCGAACATCTGCGCGAGCGCGGCGAGCGAATAGGTTTTCGGCAGTTCGTGCGACCAGCGGCCGCCGATCGCGTTTTCGAGGCCGAGGATCGAGCGCAGGTCGTGGCCTTCGTCGATCGCCTTGATCAGGTCCTGGATGTTCGACAGCGTGTAGCCGCGCGCGAGCAGGTGGTTGATCAGCTTCAGGCGCGCGACGTGCGTGTCGTCGTAAATGCCGACGCGTCCGCGCTTTTCCGGCGGCGCGAGCAAGCCGCGATCCTGGTACGCGCGGACATTGCGCACGGTCGTGTCGGACACGCGCGCAAGCTCGTCGACCGTGTACTCGTTGCGGGAGTCCGGCGCGGCCTCGTCGGGTGTGGAATGAGTCTGTTTTGACATGCGGCCATTCTAGCGCGACGTGGCGCGCCACGGTCCGTTCACGCGCATGAAGGGCCGGCGCGAGCCGGTCGTTCGCATGACCGGACCTTATGGCGAGACGGGGAGCGTGCGCGCGCCGTCGCCGAGCGGGCGCTGCAGCAGCGCCGTATCGATCCAGCGGCCGTGCTTGAAACCGGCCGCCTTCAGCATGCCGGCCGGCTCGAAGCCGAACGCGCGATGCAGCGACGTCGAGCCGCCGGTGCCGCCATCGGCGATTACCGCGATCATCTGCCGCCACGGGCCGGCCTCGCAGCGTTCGATCAGCGCCGCGAGCAGTGCGCGGCCGATCCCGCGCCCGCGCTGCGCATCGTCGATGTAGATCGAATCCTCGATCGTGAAGCGGTACGCGCTGCGCGCACGGTACGGCGTCGCGTATGCGTAGCCGGCCACGCGGCCGTCGCATTCGGCGACGAGGTACGGCAGCCCGAGGCCCAGTACCGCGTCGCGGCGCGCGCGCAGTTCGGCGACGTCGGGCGGCGTTTCCTCGAAGGAGGCGACGCTGTGGTGCACGTGGTGCGCATAGATCGAGTGGATCGCGTCGAGATCGGCGTCGATCGCGTCGCGGACGACGCAGGCGGCTGGCGAGATGGACATGGCGACGGAGCGACAGGGTGGGGTGCGGGAAAACCACTACTATGCGGGCGAATGCCCGGCGCGTAAAGCGGTGGCTGCGGCTGCGGCTGCGGCTGCGGCTGCGGCGATGGCGATGGCGATGGCGATGGCGAGCGGCGGCGACTGCGGTGGTAACCGCGCGTTCGGCGCCGCGGGGTTCAGTTCGGCGCCCGCTTCTTCTGCGTGTCGCGCGGCAATTCGTCGAAGCGGGCGAAGTAGTAGGCGGAAAAGCGGCCGAGGTGCCCGAAGCCGAACGTCAGCGCCGTATCGGTGATGCTGGTGGCCGGGTCGGTCAGCAACTGCACGCGCGCGGCGTCCAGCCGGATGTTGCGCAGCAGCTCCATCGGGGTCGCGCCGTGATAGCGGCGACACAGCACGTTCAGCGTCCGCAGGCTGACACCGGCCGCGCGGGCGAGATCCTCGAGCGAGATCGGCGCGCAGAGCCGCGCGTGGATGAATTCGTGCAGCGCATCCATCTGCCGGATGTCGCCGCGCGATCCGGCTTGCGCGGGGGCACCGCGCGCTTGCAGCGCCGGGCCGGCTTGCACGGCGGCGGGCGACGGCGGGCAATGCACGAGCAGGAACAGCGCGAGGCTTTGTTCGAAGTGGTCGCGCCATTCGGCCCGTATGCCGCCGTCGTCGGCAACGGCGAGCACGTTGAGCAGCGACTGCGCGATCAGATCCCACTGCGACGCGAGCGCCGTCGGCAACAGGAAGCCGGGCGCGAGGCCGGGCGCCGCGTCGTCGGGCCGGCGGCCGCAGACTGCGCGCATCAGCGAATCGGGCACCTTGACGATCAGCTGCCGGGTGCCGGTTCGCCAGCGGAGGCGCACGCGCGACGTCGGTGCCAGTACGGCGGTGCGCCCTTCGGACACGCCCATCACGTGCCCGTCGCACTCGATTTCGGCGCCGCCCGCGAGGGACGTGTGAACGAGCGAAAAGCCGTCGAACGGGCGCGGGGCGACTTCGACCTCGGCGCCGTACTGCAGCGCGTAGACGCTCAGGTGATTCAGTTGCCCCTTGAACAGCGCTGCGTCGGGTACGCCCTGCTTCCAGCGCAGCGCATGCTCGGCCAGTTCCAGCGAGACCTGCTCGTGCGCATCCGTGCGCAGGCCGGATCGGAACACGCAATTCCGATACAGCGCGGACAATGCGTCCGCATTCGGGGTGAGGGGCATGGGGCGTCTCCTGCGTGGCGTTTTTCGCGCAGCACATCAGCTGGCCGCGGATGCGCGTCGTGCCACATCGGTTTCTCTTGTGAGCGAGATATCCTGAAAGGATGATATTGATCTTTGTCAGGCTTGTCGAAAGTTTCGCAAGAATCGGATAGTCCCGTCCCCGCCGGGGAAAAATCCGGATAGCGCGCGGCGTGCCGCACGAGAAAAACGAACCGGATTCGCGAGCGGCCTGCAAATTCCGGATAGTGGAAATCATTGTGGCTTCCTACACTGCGCCGGCAGCCGGACGAACAGCGGCGCATTTCACGGCAATGATTCGTACAACTACTAAATTGATGGGTCGATCGATCGTATTGGTTCGAACTCGCGTCGTGCGACGGCTACCGCCGGGCCCGGATCCCCTCTGGAAAAGGAAGGAAGCTCCATGCGTCAAATCAACCTGCAGGCGCTCTCGGACGATGCGCGGCTGGGCAAGCTGCACGGCGTCGTGCTGTTCTGGTGCGCGCTGATCATCGTGTTCGACGGATACGACCTGGCGGTGGCCGGCATCGCGCTGCCGGCGATCATGAAGGAGATGGGCGTCAACCCCGCGCAGGCCGGCTTCATGGTCAGCTCGGCGCTGTTCGGCATGATGTTCGGCAACATCGTGTTCGGGACCGTCGCCGAGCGGATCGGGCGCCGCCGGGCCATCGCGGCCTGCCTGACGTTGTTCAGCGTCTTTACCGCGGCGGCCGGGCTGGCGCCGACGCCCGTGCTGTTCGGCGTCGCGCGCTTCCTCGCCGGCATCGGCATCGGCGGCGTCATGCCGAACGTGATCGCCCACATGACCGAATACGCGCCGCGCCGCATGCGCAATACGCTGGTGACGATGATGTTCAGCGGCTATTCCGTCGGCGGCATGCTGGCGGCGGTCATGGGCAAGGGGATGATCGACGCCCATGGATGGCAATCCGTGTTCGTCGCCGCGGGCGCGCCGGTGCTGCTCGTCCCGCTGCTCATGAAATGGATGCCGGAATCGCTGCCGTTCCTGATCCGGCACGGCAGGACGGACGAACTCGCGCGCATCGCGCAGCGCCTCGATCCCGCCTATCGGCGGCAACCGGGCGACTGTTATGTCGTTCCGCGCGTCGACCACACGGGCAACGCGCCGGTCCGGCAGCTGTTCGACGACGGCCGCGGGTTCAGCACGGTCATGTTCTGGATCGCG
Source organism: Burkholderia sp. LK4 (assembly GCF_001043615.1). Lineage (NCBI taxonomy): Bacteria > Pseudomonadati > Pseudomonadota > Betaproteobacteria > Burkholderiales > Burkholderiaceae > Burkholderia > Burkholderia sp. LK4. Next base: position 114,676 of record NZ_LDUL01000074.1, on the reverse strand, counting down.
TGCTTCATGTGCCTGTTCATGGTGTACGCGCTCAGTTCGTGGTTGACGCGGCTGATGGCGGGCGCCGGCTACAGCCTCGGCTCGGCGTTGACGTTCGTGCTGGTGCTGAACGCCGGCGCGATGGCCGGCGCGATCGGCGGCGGCTGGCTGGCCGATCGCCTGCCGATCAAGACGGTGCTGGTGTCGATGTACCTCCTTGCCGCCGTGTCGATCACGCTGCTCGGCTACCCGATGCCGACCGCGCTGCTGTTCGTGCTGGTCGGCCTCGCGGGTGCGTCGACGATCGGCACGCAGATCGTCAACTGCGCGTACGCGGGGCAGTTCTATCCGATGTCGATCCGGTCGACCGGCATCGGCTGGACGCTGGGTGTGGGCCGCAGCGGCGCGATCCTGGCGCCGATCGTGATCGGCGTGCTGGTGGGCATCGACCTGCCGCTGGCGCAGAACTTCATGGCGATCGGGCTGCCCGCGCTGGTGGCGGCCGTCGCGGTCGGCTTGATCGATCAGCGGCGCTCGGCGTCGCGCCACGGCCTGGCGGCTTCGGCCGCCGAACGGCACGTGTCGTCCGCCCGGCAGTCCTGAACGGCTTATCCGCGGCGCCGGCGCGCGGCTGTCGGCCGTTCGCGCACGGCGACGCCGCGGCCCGCATCCTGTGAAGGGGACAGTCAGTCATGCATCTCGATTCAAGGGCGTCGAAGGCGATGCTGGGGTGGCGCGTGTTCGCATCGTCGCTGACCGCGACGACGGGCATCGTACAGGCGCAGGGCAGTGTGACGCTGTACGGCATCGTCGACACCGGCATTTCGTACTACAACCATGCGGCGAAGGGCGGATCGGCGGTGGGCATGCCGCATCTGACCGGCGAATTGCCTTCGCGGTGGGGCGTGAAGGGTACCGAAGACCTGGGAGGCGGCAACCGGGTGTTTTTCGTGCTGGAGAACGGCTTTCAGCCCGGCACCGGTCGGCTCAACTACGGCGGGAGACTGTTCGGCCGGCAGGCGAACGTGGGGCTGAGCAGCGCATACGGAACGCTCACGCTCGGCAGGCAAATGAACATGACGGCCCATGCGCTGGCCAATGCCGACGTGATCGGGCCGTCCATTCATTCGCCGGGCAACTTCGACGCCTATCTGCCGAATGCGCGCAGCGACAACGCGATCGGTTACCTGGGCAAGTTCCGCGGGCTCACGATCGGCGGCACCTACAGCTTCGGCCGCGATGCCGCCGGGCCGGCCGGGCCTTCCGCGACCGGCTGCGCGGGGCAGGTGCCGGGCAATCCGCTCGCCTGCCGGCAATATACGGCGCTGGTCGCTTACGACGCGGCGCGCTTTGGCGTTGCAGTGTCATACGACGTGAAGCGCGGCGGGGCCGGCGCATCGGCACCGCTCGACAGCAGCGCCCATACGAGCACACACGGCGTCGTCGGCGGCTATGCGGTGATGGGGCGCGCGAAGCTCGGTGCGGGATGGATCAGGAACAACGTCGCGGCGGCCGGCCATTTGCAGACCGATATCGTCTTCGCGGGCGTGGCCTATGCGATGACGCCCACGGTCACGTTCGATGCACAAGGCACGCGTTATCTGCAACGCGGGCCCGCGAGCAACGCGAACGCGACGTTGCTGGCCGGGCGCGCCAACCATCAGCTGTCCAGGCGGACACGCGTCTACACGTCGGTCGGCTACATGCTGAACGGCGCGACCGCAGGCAAGGCGGTCGCCGCCGGTGGCACGGTCGAAACGGGGCAGAGCCAGTTGGGGATCATGGCCGGGCTGCAGCAGCGGTTCTGACGAGGCCGGGGCGTCAGAGCCGCCCATCCGCCGCACGCACCGCCTCGGCGATCGCATCCGCGACATGCTGTACGCGCGGCGAGCGGCGCACGTCCGGGTGGACGACGAGCCAGATTTCGCGCTCGATATCGCAACGCGGCGCGGCGGTGAGTTCGACGAGCGGCGTACCGGCTTGCGCGGCCGGATCGTCGACGAGAAAGCGCGGCAGCAGCGCGACGCCGGCGCCCGCCGCGCACGCGCGATGCTGCGCGGCGAGGTCGTTCGCGATGAACGCGAAACGGCGCCCGGCCGCGAAACGCTCGAGCCACTGCTGCTGCGGCGTTTGCGCGAGCGCGTCGTCGTAGCCGACGAACGGCCAGGTGTCGGGCGGCGCGCTCGCCCATTCCGGCGACGCGCACAGCGCGAAGCGCATCGTGCCGAGCCGGCGCGCCGCGAGCCCCGGCTCGGTCGGCCGCGACAGCCGCACCGCGAGATCGGCTTCGCGCGCGTACAGGTTCGCCGCGTGCATCTCGCCCATCAGGTCGATCCGCAGCGCCGGCCACGCGCGCTGCGCGCGGGCCAGGCGCGGCGCGAGGAAATGGCTGGCGAATACCGGCGACGCCGATACGCGTACCACGCCGTCGAGTGCCGCCGCACCCTGGGCGGCGCGCGCGAACGCATGCGCGTCCGCTTCGAGGCGTGCGGCGTGCTCGGCAAGGTGCAGCCCTTCGTCGGTGGGCGGCCAGCCGCGCGGCAGCCGGTCGAACAGCCGGATGCCGAGCGCGGATTCCAGCGCGTCGATGCGGCGCGCGACCGTCGAATGCTGAACCTGCAGCGTCCGCGCGGCCGCCGACAGGCTGCCGCCGCGCATCACCGCGAGGAAGTAGCGGATGTCGTCCCAGCTCATCGGCGGCACGGCCGCGGCCGGGGATGCTCGATCGGTCGAATTTTGCACAGTAGATGGGCGATCAGAGGGAATTCCGATCGATTATGCACGATGGGATGATCGTGTCACTTCATTCGATTGCGAGGAACGTCATGACCCAAACCACGACCGCCATCCGGATCGGGATCGACCGCTACGGCGACGCCGGCGTGCTGCGCCGCGTCGATGCACCCGTCGCGCCGCCCGACGCCGGCGAGGTACGGATTCGCCAGACCGCGATCGGCGTGAATTTCGTCGACATCTATTTCAGGACGGGCGCGCATCCGTTGCCCGCGCTGCCGGACGCGCTCGGCGTCGAGGCGGCCGGCGTGATCGACGCAGTCGGGCCGGGCGTGACGGATCTCGTCCCCGGCCAGCGCGTCGCGTATGCGGGCATGCCGACCGGCAGCTATGCGAACCTGCGCACGATGCCGGCCGAGCGCGTGGTGCCGATCCCCGACGGCTTGAGCGATGACGCAGCGGCCGCTGGGCTGCTGAAAGGGATCACCGTCTACATGCTGATGCATCGCGTCCGGCAGGTCGGCGCGGGCGACACGGTGCTCGTGCATGCCGCCGCCGGCGGTGTAGGACTGCTGGCGACGCAATGGGCGCGTGCGCTCGGCGCGCGGGTGATCGGCACGGTCGGGTCGGCCGCGAAAGCCGCGCTCGTGCGCACGCATGGCGCCGAGGCGGTCGTCGATTATCGCGAGGAGGATTTCGTCGCGGCGGCGCGCGTGTTCGGCGGCGGCACCGGGGTCGATTACGCGATCGACGGAATCGGCGGCGACGTGCTGACGCGCACGCTCGGTGCAGTCCGTCCGTTCGGGATGGTCGCGAGCATCGGGCAGGTGGCTGCGATCGGCGCACGGCACACGTTCGATCTCGACGAACTGGGGCCGGCGCGCTCGATCGCGCTGGCGCGGCCGAGCGTGCTCGGCTTCATCGCGCGCGACGTCGACGGTTATCGGGAGGCTGCGCGCGCGACACTCGAACGGCTGGCGAGCGGGATGCACGTGGAGATCGGCGCGCGGCTGCCGCTCGAACAGGCGGCCGATGCGCACCGGCTGCTGGAGTCGCGCGCGACGACGGGCGGGGTCGTGCTGGTGCCGTAACGGCGGGTGGCGGCGAATCGCGAGGCGGCCCGGCGGCTGCATCGCGGTTCACCGGCCAGTCAGTTGTGCTTGCGCAGCGGCGCATCCTCGACGAACCACGCGAGCACGAACGCGATCGCGATGACCGTCGCCGCCGCGAGATAGACGACGTGCAGCGAGCCGGCGAACGCATGCAGATACGCGTCGCGCACGGCATCCGGCAACTGGTGCACGGCGGCCGGGCCGAGCGCGGGCGGCAGCTCCGTGCCGGCCGGCAGCGCAGCCATCACCCGCGACTGCAGCCCGTGCGAGAACAGCGCGCCGAACGCCGCGACGCCGAGTGAGCCGCCGATCGAGCGGAACAGCGTCGCACCCGACGTCGCGACGCCCATGTGGCGGAATTCGACCGTGTTCTGCACGGCGAGCGTGAGCACGGGCATCACCATGCCGAGCCCGATCCCGAGCAGCGCCATGTACGCATACATCGTGTGCAGCGGCGTATCGAGCGTCAGTGTGGACAGCAGCGCCATCGCGACGCCGCCGGTCAGCGTGCCCAGGATCGGAAACATCCGGTACGAGCCGAGCCGCGAGATCAGCCGGCCGCTGACGACCGACGTCACGAGCATCCCGCCCATCATCGGCAACAGCTGCATCCCGGCCTGCGACGGCGTCGAACCCTTCACGACCTGCAGGTAAAGCGGAATGAACGTGACCGAGCCGAACAGCGCGATGCCGACGACGAAGCCGATCAGGCTGACCAGCACGAAGGTGCGATGGCGGAACAGTTCGAGCGGCATGATCGGCTCGGCCGCGAGCCGTTCTTCGTAAATGAAGCCGCCGATCGCGACGACGCCGAGCACGAGCGTCATCCACAGCTGCGGCGACGTCCACGGCAGCAGCGAGCCGCCTTCGCTCGTGAACAGGATCACGCAGGTGAGGGCGGTGGCGAGGAACGCGGCGCCCATGTAGTCGATCCGGTGCTTCACGTGCGCGGTGTGCGGCCGGAACGCCATGCCGATCACCGCGAGCGCGAGAAAGCCGAGCGGCAGGTTGATCGTGAAGACCCAGCGCCACGACAGGTGCTCGACCAGGAAGCCGCCGAGCAGCGGGCCGACGATCGTCGCGAGGCCGTACACGCCGCCGAACATCCCCTGATAACGCGCGCGGCGATCGGGCGGCACCAGATCGCCGATCGCGGCCATCGTCACGACCATCAGGCCGCCGCCGCCGAGCCCCTGCAGCGCGCGCAGCACGATCAGCTGCGTCATGTCCTGCGCGACGCCGCACAGCGCGGAGCCGGCGAGGAACAGCACGATCGCGGCCTGCAGCACGATCTTGCGGCCGTACAGGTCGCCGAGCTTGCCGTACAGCGGCAGCACGACGGTGGACGACAGCAGGTACGCGGTGACGACCCACGACAACTGGTCGAGCCCGCCGAGCTCGCCGACGATCGTCGGCAGTGCGGTCGACACGATCGTCTGGTCGAGCGCGGACAGCAGCATGACGAGCAGCAGCGCGGCGACGATCAGCCCGGTCGGCGCGTCGCGGCGGGCCGTTTCGGCGGCCGGCGGAGTGAGGAGGGTGTCGGTGGTCATCGATATATCTGCCATGGCAGGGAATTGGTTCGAACTATAACGACGGATAGTTGACCAGTCAATTTCTGCCCAGCCTCGATCTGTTGCAACGGTAACAGTAGATTGCCGACGCGAAAAATTGACCGGGATCAGCCGGAAAGCGGGGCCGGGCTCAAGTTTTTTGCAGGCAAACCGTAATACAGCGTGCTGCGGACCGATTGCCGCGGCACTTTTCACCGCTCACGTCCCGTCATGAACCTGAACGCCCTGTTTTCCCGTTTCTCGATCCGCACGCGGATCTTCTCCACGCTCGGCCTTGTCGCCGCGCTGCTCGTCGTGTCGGGGCTGATCGGCCTCGCCGGCATGCAGAGCTCGAACCGCGCGCTCGACGAGGCCTATACGCAACAGCTGGCGGCGAAGACCGCGCTGTCGGCGGCCAGTCTCAACCTGACGATCGTGCGCACGACGCTCGACCGCGCGCTGCTGCACCCGGAAGCGCCGGACGTGCCCGATCTCGTCAAGAAGGCCGAGAGTTATCTCGCGAAGGCCGACACCGCGTGGCGCGGCTACGCGTCGATGCCGCACGACGGCGACGAAGGCCCGCTCGCGAGCCGCCTCGATGCCGCGCGCCAGGCGCTGATCGGGCAGGCGCTGAAGCCGATGATCGACGCGGTCCGCGACGGTCGCCGCGACGAGGCCGACCGGCTGCTGATGTCGGTCGCGCCGCCGCTGTCGGTTGCGCTCACGCAGGCGACCGATGCGCTCGATGCGTACCAGGGCGCACGCGGCAAGGAGGTGTACGACACCGCGCAGACCTACTACGGCTGGATGCGTGCGGGCGCAATCGCCGGTATTGCGTTCGGCCTGGCCGCGTGCCTCGGCTGTGCGATCGGCCTGCATTACGCGATCACGCAGCCGGTGAACCGCCTGCTGTCGCATTTCCGTCGCCTGTCGGAAGGCGACCTGACGTCGGAAGTGCGCTGGTCGTCGCGCGACGAGATGGCCGAACTGGTCAACGGCGTGACCGGCATGCAGCGCAGCCTCGCGGACACCGTGCGCCAGGTCAGCCAGGGTTCCGAGGCGATCTCGACGGCGACGCACCAGATCGCGGCCGGCAACACCGACCTGTCGCAGCGTACCGAGGAACAGGCGTCCGCATTGCAGGAGACGGCCGCGAGCATGGAGCAGCTCACCGCGACCGTGAAGCAGAACGCGGACAACGCAGTGGAGGCGCAGGCCTGCGCGGACACTGCGAGTGAGATCGCCACGCGCGGCGCGACCGTGGTCGGCGAGGTGATCGGCACGATGAACGAGATCGACCAGAGCTCGCAGAAGGTCGCCGACATCATCGGCACGATCGAGGGGATCGCGTTCCAGACCAACATCCTCGCGCTGAATGCGGCGGTCGAAGCCGCGCGTGCCGGCGAGCAGGGCCGCGGCTTCGCGGTGGTCGCGGGCGAGGTGCGCACGCTCGCGCAACGCTCGGCGTCGGCGGCGAAGGAAATCCGCACGCTGATCGGCGAATCGGTCGAGCGCGTCGCGAACGGCTCGCGGCTCGTCGGCGTGGCCGGTACGACGATGCAGGACATCCAGCAGGCGATCGGCCGCGTGACGGGCATCATGACGGAGATCGCGGCCGCGTCGAACGAGCAGCGCGACGGGATCGAACAGGTGAACCGCGCGGTGTCGCAGATGGACCAGGTGTCGCAGCAGAACGCGGCGCTCGTCGAGCAGGCTGCGGCCGCGGCGGCTTCGCTGGAGGAACAGGCGGACGGGTTGCGTCGCGCGGTGGGGGCGTTCCGGGTGGCGTGAGCGACGGCGTGGTGCAGGGGGGCGGGCTGGTCGGTCGACTTAACCCGTCTCGCGGATCAGTCCGTGTGCTCGCGGATGATCCGGTCGAGCAGGTCGGGGAGGTCCGATGGCGCCTCTGAGCCCGTGAACGTACACACTTCGATGTGTCCGTCACGAAATACGTCCACCTCGACGCGCATTGCGACTACCGTCATCGAGACCAGCACGCTGTCGGGGCGGTTGCGGCTCAACGCGTAATGGATCTTCGCGGTACCGAGGCGGTCGAGCAGGTTGAATAGCGGATGTGTGGCCATGATCCGAAGCGTTGTTTACCGGTCCGATGTTGACATGCGCCTTGGCGCGATCGCCCAGGTGCTTCGCTTGCCACTTCATGCTGTCGCAAGTTCAAACCTCCGGTCCCAGGCTCAACCCGATCGCCTCGCACAGCACGGCGACTTCCGCGCCGCATGACGGCTCGAGTACGAACAACGCCTTTCGATTCACGTCGAAATCGGCCAGATATCGATCGAGCAGCGCCCCGTCGACGCTTCCCGCGTCGAAATCTTCCCGGCTGTTCATCCACTTCAGCCACTTGCATACGTCGGCCGCCGAAAACGCGTATGCAGGGGATATCAAAAGGCGTGACACAACGTTCTGTGCCGCAAAATCGATGACGCGTTGGGAGATGACGCCGGTGAAGCGAAACGTGCCGATGCCTCCGTCGGTTCGGCGGAACCGAAGCCGCAATTCCCGAGCAGTCGGACGATGGTCAATGGTGACGAGTTCGGCATCGTGGAAGGTCGGCATGTCGTCGAGCCCGATCACGCTTTGGTAAGTCACGTTGCCCATGAATGAAATCCCCTGCCGGTGTATGTAATCCAGCGCTCTGTGCGTGTCGTTCGCGACGCTTGCGGCCGGCTCGTCCGTGTCTCGTCTTGGTTGGAACGTCAATGCGCCCGGAGAAACGGGATTGTTCCAGGTGGCTTGCCTGCCGAAATCTAAAGCGATTTCAACCCGCCGCGAGCTGCGCGGCCGCGCGCGACGACGCGACGATCAGCAGCTTCATCGTCGCGCGCGTCGCGCCGACGAACAGCTTGCGCGCGGCACGCGCGTCGAGCGTGTCGAAGTCGACCTCGGTGAGGATCACGCACGGCGCCGACTGGCCCTTGAAGCGGTAGATCGAATCGAGCAGCACGTCGCCTTCGCGATATTCCGGGTTGCCGAACAGGTCGTACTTGCCGGTGAAACTCTTGAGCCGGTGCGGGCCGAGCTGGTCGAGCGGCGCGAGCACCGAGCCTTCGCGGCCGCGATACGACAGCACCGCGATGTCCTGCTTGCGAAAGCCAAGCGACAGCGCGTGCGTGATCGCCCGCTTGGTCGCGTCGACGCAGGCTTCGGCCAACGCGTCTTGCGACGCGCCTTCTTCCCCGTACGCCGACACCGACGGATCCGAACCGTCGAACGGGCTGCCCGAGCGCAGCTCGGCCGCGAGCGGCTCGACCCTGCCGACGATGTCGCGCACGAATTCGAGCAGGTCGCGCGGGCTCCGGTAGTTCGTGAGCGCCTTCAGCGTGACCCAGCCCGGCAGCGCGACGGGCTCGCGCATGTACAGGTTCTGCAGCGGATCTTCCAGCCACCACCATGCGCCGTCCGGCACGAGCAGGCGTTCCAGCGCGGCCGCCCACGGCGCATGGAAATCCTGTCCTTCATCGACGACCAGCACGTCGAAGCGCCAGCGTTCGGAAATGGGCGTTTGCGCGAAGCGCGCCTCGAGCCGTTCGAATTCGCCGGGCTCCTGGAAGTCCGGCGTATATCCGCCGTCGCGCGCGACCCAGTCGCACAGCTGGTGGTAATTCGCGATCTTCGCGCCGGGCGGCGCGATGCGCGTGATGTAGTCGGCGAGCGGCCGGTTGAAGCACACGTAGAGCACGCGCTTGCCGGCCGCGACGGCATCGCGCATCGCCTGCACCGCGAGCTGCGTCTTGCCCGAGCCGGCCGTGCCGGTGACGCGCAGCCGGAACGGCGCGAATTCGAGCTGGCGCGCCCATGCGGCGAGCCCGCCCGACAGCCGCGTGACAAGCGTGCCCGCCTGCCCGACGAGCGCGCTCGTATCGGGCGTGAGCGCGAGCTCGTCCGCGAGGAAATGGTGGAGTTTCGGCGCGTTCGGAAAGTGCTCGTCGTCCTCGGGCAGGATTCGCAGGATCACCTGCGCGAGCTGCGCCTTGCGCGACGCATCGACGATGCGGTCGGCGGCGACGCCGGCGATCGACGCGTCGCGGATCGAGTAGTCGGGGCAGTACAGCAGCGCCTCGACGCCGTAGACACCCGCGCCGAGCGCGGCCGTCAGGCGCCGGTGCAGCGTTTCCTGCGTGCGCGCGAGCTGGATCGGGACGTTGCGTTCCTTCTGCAGATAGACCTTCACGAGCCCCTTCGGCGTTTCGCGCAGGAAGCCGGCTTTCTGCTCGATCAGCAGCACGCGGCCGGCCGGGCTCACGACGACGAACGCGGCCTCGCCGAACACCGAGAACGCCTGGTCGGCGCGCGTCCAGTGCACGCCGTGATACACGGTGTAACCGTCGGGCAGCGCGTGTTCGAGGGCCGCGAGCGTTTCGCGCTCGCGTTCGGCCGCGCCGGTTGCGGCGAGGCTTTTCCAGTCGTCGGGGATGAGGCGGGCCATGGCGTCGGGCGGCGGATGCCGGCGTGGGCGTGAACGGGTGCGGCTATTGTACTGATCCACGACCCTGTTCACGACCGCCGTGCCGCGCGGACGATGGCCGTCCGGACGGGGAACGGCCCGGGGACGTTACCCGCGTGCGAGCCGTTTCGCGAGATCGGCGCTGAGGATCGCCATGCGCGCGGGTTTTTCGTAGCAGACGACGTCGAACGCGCGGATCACTTCGCTGATGTCGGCCTCGCTCGCGCGGCCGGTGAGCAGGTCGCCCGTCAGCACGAAGATCGGCGCGCCCGGGTTGTCGGACGTGCGCACGGCCTTGATCGCGGTGGCGGCCGTGCTGTCGTCGAACAGCCATTCGGTCAGGACGGCGTCGAACGCCTGGCCCTGCAGCGCGTCGACGAACGGCGCGAGGCCGTCGAATGCGGCCGTCGCGAAACCCTGGCGTTCGAGATAGCGGCACAGCTCGGTCGCGCTGACGCGATCGGGGTCGATCACCGCGACGACGAGCTTGTCGCTCTCCGCGCGGCGCGGATAGATCTCGATCTTGTGCACGTCGTACGCGTTCTGGTACAGCACGCCGGTGTGGCGCAGCACGCGCCAGCGGGCGTTCTGCTCATATGCGACGAATTCGGGGCGCGCGCCGGCTTCCAGCGGCGCGCCGATCCATGCGGTGCACGGAATCTCGGCGACGCCCGCATAAAGTACGGCCTCCTGCGAATAGGCGCCGACCATGCCGGGGTCGAGCGTTTGCGCGCCGAACAGCTGCGCGGCGGGTTCGCCGTACGCTTCGGCGACTTTCTTGATCTGCGCGAGCGTCCAGGGGCTGCTGCCGCGCAGCTTACGATGGCCTTGCGAAAAGCTCAGGTCGAGGATGCGGCACAGCTCGGTGGTCTGCTGGCGCTTGCCGATGCCGTTGCGGGTCATCAGCTCGCGCACGCGCTCGGCAACCGCGAGGGAATCCGTGGTGATTGCTTCAGTGGTCATGCTACGGGAACGGATCGTGACGTTCAGAACGACGCCTTGCGGCAGTCTCGACGGACAGTCTTCGTGACGTCCAGGGGCGAGCCGACCGGCCACGCGCGGAAAAGATAACTTTACCGCAAAATGGTCGTTATTCAGCGTGGTGAAAGGTGCGTTTGTGTGAAAGGTGTGTCACGACGTTACCACCGCCGCCCGTATCCGGATGCATTAACCCCTGACAGGAAACAATGACGACCACCTATCCGCTGCACGATACCCTGACCCTTGGCGATTCGCCATTCCCGGCCGACGCCGACGTCGTGATCGCCGGCGCCGGCATCATGGGCTGCGCAGCCGCGTATTACCTGGGTCTGCGCGGCCTGAAGGCCGTCGTGCTCGACAAGTCGCGTATCGCCGGGCAGCAGTCGACACGGGCGTGGGGCTTCGTGCGGCAGCAGGGCCGCGAAGCTGCCGAGGTGCCGCTGATGATGGCCGGCATGCGGATCTGGGAAGCGTTAGAGGAAACCCTCGGTTTCGATCTCGAATGGCGGCAGGGCGGCTGTCTTTATATTGCGGACAACGAAACGGACTGGGCGTCGTTCAACGCTTGGCTCGCGGTCGCGCGCGAACACGGACTCGACACGCGCACGCTGACGCGCGCGCAGATCGACGAGCGCGTCAGCGGCCTTTCGCCGCAGGCACGCGCGCTCGGCGGGCTGTATACCGCGACCGACGGGCAGGCCGAGCCGCGCCGGGTGGCTGCCGCGTTCGCCGCGCGTGCGGTCGAGGCCGGCGCGCGCTTCTTCGAAGGCTGCGGCGTGACCGCGATCGAGACGGCCGGCGGCGCGGTGGTCGGCGTCGTGACCGAGCGCGGCACGATCCGCACGCGGCGCGTGATCTGCGCGGCGGGCGCGACCAGCTTCCGGCTGCTCGACGGCGTCGGCATCCGGCTGCCGCAGCAGGCCGTCCGCGGTACCTGCATGCGCACCAATGTGGTGCCGTCGGTGTCGGCATCGACGGTATGGGGGCACGGCCTCGGCATCCGGCAGCGCAAGAACGGCGCGATCAATCTCGCCGACGACATGCAGGTCGACGTCGACCTGACGCTCGGCCACCTGCGCGGGTTGAGCCTGTTCTGGCCGGAGTTCTGGTCGCAGCGCGACAAGTTCCGGCTGCACGTGAACGGGGCTGTCTGGCGCGATGCGCTTGCGCGCATCAACGGTGCGACCGGGCCGATCGAGCCGCGCGATCCGCAGCCGCAGCCGAATCGCGCGCATGCGCCGCGTGCACTCGCGAAACTCAAGACGATCTTCCCCGCGCTGAAGGACGCGCAGATCGTCGAGGCCTGGGCCGGCCTGATCGACGTGCTGCCCGACGGCATTCCGGTGATCGACGCGCCGGGCACGCCGTCCGGGCTCGCGATTGCGACGGGGTTCTGCGGCCACGGTTTCGCGATGGGGCCGATCGTCGGGCGGCTGCTTGCCGAATGGATCGACACCGGCGCGCCGTCGCTCGACCTGTCGGCGTTTCGCGCGCAGCGCTTCGTCGACGGCACGATGGTGCGGCCGCGCAGCATGCTGTAACGGACGAGTCGATGCGATGACGTCGGCCGGTCGCGGCCGACCCATCGTAGAATCGAGCCCGCATCCTTCAGGAGATTCCCCGTTGGCATCGCCCTCCGCCCAGCGCCGCTCGTTGCGCTCACGCCTGCGTCGCGCGCGCAATCCGTGGCAGGCGCCGCGCGCACGCACGCTGTTCACGCGTCCCGCGACGTCGCCGCGCCGCACGCTGCTGTTCCGTCTCGGCGCGGTCGTGCTGCTGTGCACGCTCGCGTTCCTCGTGCTGTATCTCGATCGCGACGGGTTGCGCGATTCGACCAAGAGCACGCCGATGACCGTCGCCGATCTCGTGTACTTCACGATGGTCACGGTCGCGACGGTCGGCTACGGCGACATCGTGCCCGTCACCGCACGGGCGCGACTCATCGATGCGTTCTTCATCGTACCGATCCGCATCGTCATCTGGTTCATTTTCCTGGGCACGGCCTATCAGTTCGTGATCCAGCGCGTCGTCGAGGAATTCCGCATGAAACGCCTGCAAAAGCAATTGTCCGATCACATCGTCGTATGCGGTTATGGCCTGTCGGGCTCGATCGCGGTGCGCGAATTGCTCGAGAGCGGTGTCGATCCGGCGACGGTCATCGTGATCGATTCGCAGCAGCAGGCGCTCGAGGCCGCGACGTCGCTCGGCGTGACGGGGCTGCTCGGCGATCCCGCGCACGAGGATCTGCTGCAGCAGGCGCAGGTGCGTTCGGCGAAGGCGGTGATCATTTCGGTGACCGACGATCCGACCGCGATCCTGCTGACGCTGTCGGTGCGCAGCATCGCGCCCGATACGAAGATCGTCGTCCGGATCCAGGAGAACCTGTACCAGCGGCAACTGCGGCAGGCGGGCGCCGACGTGATCGTGTCGTCGACGAAGATCGGCGCGCTGCTGCTCGCGGACGCCGTGCATAGCCGCTATATCGTGCCGTTCGTGAACGACATGCTGTCGACGCGCGGGCGCGCGACGCTGCTGGAGCGCGAGGCGATGCCGCAAGAGGTCGGCTGCATGACGAACGTCGTGCCGGGTGCGATCGTCGTCGGGCTCGATCGGTGCGGGAAGATTTTTTCGTTCTACGAGGATCCGCCTTGCAGGATCGAGGCAGGGGATACGCTGGTTGTGATTCAGTCGGCGCGGATTCCGGATCCGGATGTTTGATGCTTGAACCAATGCATTTTCATCAGGATTCCCTGGGTGGCGACTGCTGGCGACGGCGCATCAACGTGCAAACGCGGCGCCAGACCCGGACTGACTTCAATTGAACAAGGCGGGGTATGCGTCGGGTCACGCCAAAACGCACGAATCGCGGGCACGCCGCGATTCGCGGCCATCAAGACAGGCTTTGCCCGTCCTTGCGCAAAGACCCCGTCAGGTGACGCAATTCGTCCAGCAGCTTGACGGCGGGCGCGGGTAGCGTGCCACGCCGGCGCCGGAATGCCGTCAACGTGCGTTGCGCATCCAGGCCTTCGATATCCAGAGCGTCGATGACGCCAGCCTTGCTTTCGGTGTCGTACATCGGCTCGGCCATCCATGAGACGAAGCCGCATCGTGCTACCAGGCTTTTGAGCACGGTCACCGAACGGGTCTCGACTGCAATGGCCGGCATCGGCAGGCCGCGGGCCCTGAAGGTCTCCTGCATGTGGGCATACGGTCCGGTTCCCTTGGGCGTGAGCGCCCACCGTTGTGTCAGGGTGTCTTCGAGCCGCAGACCGCGCGTCGAGCGCAACGGATGATCGGTCGCCGCGACCACGAAACTCCGGTCGGTCCATGAACAATCGGAGAGCGCAGCGACCTCGTCGGTTTCGATTCCCGAGGTGCAGAGCGCCAGGTCGATCTCGTAAGCGAGCAAACCCTCGACGAGACGATCCCACACGCCTTCGATCACCTCGACGCGCAGGTTGGGCCATTTCTCGAGCACGCACGCGATGGCCATCGGCAGCACGAGGCTCGCGATGCTGCCCACCGCGCCCACCTTGATGACGCCTTTCGCGAGGCCGCGCATCGCGTCCAGTTCCTCGCGCGCCTGTTCGGCTTCCCGTTGCAGCAACATGGCATGCGGCATCAATGCCTCGCCCAGCGCGGTCAACTGCATCCCTTTCGTGTGGCGCTCGAACAGCGGCGCCCCGACCGATTCCTCGAGCCGCTTGATCGATCTGCTCAGCGCGGGCTGGGTCATGTCGAGCAGCGTCGCGGCTCGTCCCAGGCTACCGGCGGACACGATCGTCGTGAACATCGTCAACTGCTGCAGATTGAAACTCATCGCGGCGAACCTGATTGAAAGGGAATAAAGGGGGGCGAGCAGGGTCCCGAGTTGGACGGCGCTAGGTGTCTTCCCTGAAAGGCACCGCCGCGTACGCTCGCGGCGGCTGCCGGAAAACCGGTGCTGGCGGCGCTCAGCCCTGCCCGGTAAGGCTTCCGGCCTGAATGGGCCCGTCAGGCCACTCGATGACGCCATGCTTAAATGTAATGACTTTGAGCATTATTGGCAATTTTCAAACAAGGTATCGAATCCCATACTGCGGCTCATCCAATCACCGCCAGCCCGAATGGCGAACCGCAGAGGATTCGAGATGCAACGAAACACAAGTGGGCAGCCGACCGTTCGCGATGCCGTCGTGGACTTGATGCGGCGCCTCGGCATGACGTCCGTGTTTGCCAATCCCGGCTCGACCGAACTGCCCATGTTCCGCGACTTCCCCGAGGATTTCCGGTACGTGCTGGGCCTGCAGGAAGCGGTCGTGGTCGGCATGGCGGACGGGTATGCCCAGGCGACCGGCAACGCCGCGCTGGTCAACCTGCATTCGGCGGCCGGCGTCGGCAACGCGATGGGCAACATCTTCACGGCGTTCAAGAACCGCACGCCGCTGATCGTGACCGCCGGCCAGCAGGCCCGCTCGATCCTGCCGTTCGAACCGTTTCTGTCGGCATCGCAGGCAACAGAGTTGCCGCGCCCCTACGTGAAATGGAGCATCGAACCGGCTCGAGCCGCCGATGTGCCGCTGGCGCTCGCCCGTGCGTACCACGTGGCGATGCAGGAGCCGCGTGGCCCGGTGTTCGTTTCCATTCCGGTCGACGACTGGGATCAACCGGCCGACTTCGTCGAGGCGACACGGGTCAGCACCCGGTCGCGCCCCGATCCGGAACGGATCGCGGAGATCGGCGATGCGCTGGATCACTGCCAGCGGCCGGCCATCGTCGTCGGCGCGGAACTCGATCGCGCCGATGCCTGGAGCGAGATTATCCAGGTTGCCGAGCGCCACAACGCGCGGGTTTATGTTGCGCCGATGTCGTCGCGCTGCAGCTTCCCTGAAGATCATCGGCTCTTCGCCGGATTCCTTCCGGCGATGCGCGAAAAAATCGTCCGGATTCTGCACGGGCATGACCTGATCTTCGTCGTCGGGGCGCCGGCGTTTGCGTATCACGTCGAAGGCAGTGGGCCGCATGTGCCTGACGGTGCGGCGTTGTACCAGCTCATCGACGATCCGGCCACCGCCGCGTGGACGCCGGTCGGCACGTCGGTGGTGGCGAACATTCGCCTGGGGCTTGCGGACCTGCTCGCCCGTCCGGCGCCGCGAGGCCGGCCGCTGCCGGCGCCTCGCGAGGCCGTCGAGCGCGCCGAGCCCACCGCGGTCATGTCGGTCGCCTATGCGTTGCAGACGCTGTCCGAGGTCCGCCGCGCTACCGATATCGTGGTCGAGGAGGCGCCCAGTTCGCGCCCCGTCATGCAACGTTATCTGCCGTTCACGCGCAGTCAGACGTTCTACACGATGGCAAGCGGCGGTCTGGGCTACGGCATGCCCGCCGCGGTGGGCGTCGCGTTGGCCAGACCCGGCAGCCGCGTGATCGGCCTCATCGGCGACGGCTCGGCGATGTATTCGCCGCAAGCGATCTATAGCGCGGTCCAGCTCGATCTTCCGATCACATTCGTGATCCTGAATAACTCGCGCTACGCCGCCTTGCAGGAATTCGCGCCCGTGTTCGGCTTCGCCGCATCGGATCCGGTACAGGGCACCGACCTGCCAGGGCTGGATTTCGTTTCCCTAGCCCACAGCATGGGGTGCGAAGGCGTTCGAGTGAGCGACGCGCTGTCGCTGAAGCCCGCGCTGGAAGACGCGTTGTCTTCGGGAAAAACACGCGTCGTCGAAATTGTCGTGGCCTGACCGCGAGCCGGTGATTCGGCAGGCCGGTTTTTCAAGAATATTCCAGGAGACGGTAGTGAATCAGGTAACGATGTTGATCAACGGCGAGCGTGCGATGGCTCGCGACGGCGCGACATTCGAGCGCCGCAACCCGCTCGACGACACGGTTGCCTCGACGGCGCCGGCCGCGACGGTCGCCGATGCACAAGCGGCGGTGCATGCGGCGGCCGCCGCGTTTCCCGCATGGTCGGCGATGGGCCCCGGCGAGCGACGCGCTCTACTGAATCGGGCCGCGGATGCGCTCGAAGAAAAAGGCGACGCTTTCGCGCTGGCAATGGCAACCGAAACGGGCGCGTCCCGCCTGTGGGCGGATTTCAACGTCAAGCTTGCGGCCGACGGGCTGCGCGAAGCGGCTGCGATGATCACGCAGATTTCGGGCGAAGTGATTCCGTCCGATGTGCCCGGCAGTCTCGCACTGGGCGTTCGGCAGGCCGCCGGCGTCGTGCTCGGGATCGCGCCGTGGAACGCGCCCGTCATCCTGGGCGTGCGTGCGGTTGCGTTGCCGCTGGCGTGCGGCAATACCGTCGTGCTCAAGGGTTCCGAAATTTGCCCCGCGACCCACGGCCTCATCATCGAGGCATTGCAGGACGCGGGACTGCCGCGTGGCGTCGTGAACTTCGTCACGAACGCGCCGGCGAATGCCGGCGACATTGTCGAAGCGCTGATTGCCGAGCCCGCGGTCAGACGGGTGAACTTCACGGGTTCGACGCGCGTCGGCCGCATCATCGCGACCCAGTGCGCGAAGTATCTGAAGCCTTCGGTACTTGAACTCGGCGGAAAGGCGCCGTTTCTGGTGCTTCACGATGCCGATCTCGACGCCGCCGTGCAAGGCGCGGCATTCGGCGCGTTCGCCAATTCCGGCCAGATCTGCATGTCCACCGAACGCATCGTCGTCGACACGGCGATCGCCGATGAATTCGTCGCGCGTCTGGCCGAGAAGGCGAAGAGCCTGCCGCTTGGCGATCCGAGAAAGGGCCCGGCCGTCCTCGGCTCCGTCGTGGACATGGCGACCGTCAGGCGATGCAACGACCTGATCGACGACGCGCTGGCGAAAGGCGCGACCCTGGTGTGCGGCGGGAAATCCGAGACCACGCTGATGCCGGCCACGTTGCTCGATCACGTGACGGCGGACATGCATATCTACCGGGAGGAGTCGTTCGGGCCAGTCAAGGCGATCGTCCGCGTCGATGGAGACGACGAGGCCATCGCATGCGCAAACGACAATGAATATGGTCTGTCGGCGGCGGTCTTCAGCCGTGATGTCGCGCGGGCGTTGACGGTAGCGAAGCGGATCGAGTCCGGGCTTTGCCACGTCAATGGCCCGACGGTTCACGACGAGGCGCAGATGCCGTTTGGCGGGATGAAGTCCAGTGGTTTCGGGCATTTCGGCGGCAAAGCCGGAGTCGCGGAATTTACCGATTTGCGCTGGATCACCGTGCAAACGACGCCTCGTCACTATCCGTTCTGATCGTTGCCGCGGTCAGCGCGCGTGATGCTCGCCATGGATGCGATGGGCTTCCGGATGGTGGGCACGAACACAATAACAACCCGATACCGTTGAGATGCCTTCGCTCCTGGAACGACGAGCGATCGGCTTAAGGAGACTGCAATGCCTGTCATCAATTTCGAGTCGTCGCTCGATCGCACCTGGTTCGAGTCCGACCGTCACGTCGGAAAACCAATTGCTCAGGACTGCGATTCGGACTTCGCCGGCCGGGCCGGGAGCGCGAAATGAACGATCGTAATCCGCGTCTGCCGACCGTAGACATCGGCCGCACCCTCGACGATGGGCCGTTCTCGGCGTTCCAGCGAACGGTCGTCCTGCTCGCCGCACTTGCGATCGTGATGGATGGATTCGATGGGCAACTCATCGGGTTCGCCATTCCCAGCCTGATCAAGGAATGGGGCATCACGCGCAACGCATTTGCGCCCGCCGTTGCCGCCGGCCTCGTCGGCATGGGCATCGGCAGCGCGTTCGCCGGGCTGTTCGCGGACAGGTTCGGTCGGCGCTGGGCGATCATCGGGAGCGTGCTGGTATTTGGCCTGGCGACGAGCTCGATCGCGCTGTCGCCGGACGTCACGACCATTGCGATCCTGCGCTTTTTTGCGGGATTGGGTATCGGCGGCGCACTGCCGAGCGCGACGACCATGACGGCGGAATTTACGCCTGCTCGCCGGCGGACGCTCGCCGTGACCGCAACCATCGTGTGCGTACCGCTGGGGGGCATGCTTGCGGGGCTGTTCGCGAGCGTCGTGCTGCCTCACTATGGCTGGCGGGGACTTTTTCTCATCGGCGGCACGCTTCCCGTCGCACTGGCGCTCCTGCTGTATTTCGTCATGCCGGAATCGCCACGTTATCTTGCGCGTCATCAGGAACGCTGGAACGAACTGCGTCACCTGTTGACCCGCATGTCCCGCTCGGTTCAGCCGGACGCCGTGTTCGCCGATCAGAAGGAACAGAAGGCGGTACAGCGTCCAGGCTTTCGTGCGCTGTTCGCGGACGGTCAAGGCCGCGACACGATTGCAATCTGGGTCGCTTTCTTCATGAACCTGATCGCGGTCTACAGCGCATTCAGCTGGCTGCCGACGATGCTTGCAGGGGAGGGGCTCAGCCCTTCGGTGGCTGGTTCGGGTCTTACCGCCTACAACCTGGGCGGCGTATTCGGCGCAATAAGCTGCGCGGTGGCAATCGGTCGGTTCGGATCACGCTGGCCTTTGCTCGTCTGTTGCCTGATGGCGTGCGCGAGCGCACTTTTCCTGCGCGGTCTCGACGTCTCTGCCCACACGACGCTGCTCGTGTTCGGAATCGGGTTGCACGGTCTGTTCGTGAACGCGGTTCAGTCGACGATGTATGCCCTTTGCGCGTATGTCTATCCCACCGAGATTCGCGCGACCGGGACCGCATCCGCGCTCGCGTTTGGGCGGCTCGGCGCGATTCTCAGCGCGTTCGCGGGGGCCTTCGTGATCACGCAGGGTGGAGCGTCTGCGTACCTGGGCATGCTGGGCGCCGCGATGGCGATGGTGTTCATCTGCCTGATGATCGTGCGTCGCCATATTCCGCCCATCAAGGGCGCTTGAGATCAGTGTCGAGGGTGACGTAGGTTACGCGCTCCGCGCAGAGCACGTAACGACGTCGCTCATGTTCAACCGAATGACGGAAAGCGTCTGGCAGTACCTTCAGTTGGAGATAGCATGCGCACTCAAGTAGGCATTATTGGCGCCGGTCCTGCCGGCCTCCTTCTTTCTCATCTTTTGCATCTGAAGGGTATCGAGTCCGTCGTGCTCGAAACCCGCGGACGCGAGCAGATCGAATCGACGATCAGGGCGGGTGTACTCGAGCAGGGGACGATGGACCTGCTCGAAGCGTCCGGTGTCGGTGAACGAATGAAGGCGGAAGGTGCGTTGCATCACGGCTTTGAACTCGCGTTCGACGGAAAGCGGCGGCGCATCGACCTCAAGGCGTTGACCGGGCGGGCCATCACCGTCTATGCGCAGCACGAAGTCATCAAGGATCTGGTGGCGGCTCGCGTTGCCGCGGGCGGCTCTATCCTGTTTGGTGTCGCGGATGTCTCGCTTCACGACATCGACACGTCGGCCCCGTTGATACGGTTCATGCATCAAGGGCAATCGCATACGCTGGACTGTGATTTCGTTATCGGATGCGACGGTTCGCAAGGGGTGTCCCGTTCGGCGATTCCCGAGCGCGTTCGCCGCGATTTCGAGCGCGTCTATCCGTTCGGTTGGTTCGGCATTCTGGTCGAAGGTGCGCCGTCCGCGGACGAACTGATCTATGCGCGTCATGATCGTGGTTTTGCATTGGTCAGCACTCGTTCGCCGACAGTTCAGCGCATGTATTTCCAGTGCGACCCGAAAGATTCGGTCGACAACTGGTCCGACGACCGGATCTGGGCCGAAATGCATGCACGTGTCGACTCCGCCGATGGTCAATGCGTTGTCGACGGGAAGATTTTTCAGAAGAATATCGTCGGCATGAGGAGCTTCGTCTCGACGACGATGCAGCACGGCCGATTGTTTCTTGCCGGCGACGCCGCTCATATCGTTCCTCCTACCGGAGCAAAAGGTCTCAACCTGGCAGTCTCCGACGTACGGATCCTGAGCAGCGGACTCGACGCGTATTACCGGACCGGCGATGAAGCGCAACTCGCTTCGTACAGTGAGCTTGCGCTGAAGCGGATCTGGCGCGCCGAGCATTTCTCCTACTGGATGACCCGCATGATGCATCGCCTCGACGATGCCTCGCCGTTCGAACAGCAGTTGCAGGTTGCCGAGCTCGAGCACGTGACCACGTCCGAAACTGCGGCGAGGTCCATGGCGGAAAACTATGTTGGGAGCGTCGTCGTCTAGCTTTCGACTTTGCGTCGTTACTCGGCTGTCGTCGGCATCGAACGGTCGAGAGAGACGCGCGAAACCGGCGTGCAGCGCGCCTCGAACTTTTCGCATCACGATTCAATCTGACAGTACCCCAATCATGACAACAGGATTTCCCGGCATTTTCTCCGTCAGCGACTATCGTGACGCAGCCAGACGGCGGCTGCCACGCATGGTGTTTGACTATCTGGAAGGCGCGGCGGACGATGAGTCGGGATTGACGCATAACCGTTCGGCGTTTGACGGATTGCAGTTGTTGCCGCGCAGGCTGTCGGATGTCAGCACGCGAGCGCAGTCGATGACGCTCTTGGGCCGGCGGATTCCATTACCGCTGGTAATCGCGCCGACGGGCCTCAACAGCGCGTTCTGGCCCAGGGGCGACCTCGCGCTTGCGCGCGCGGCGGGCAAGGCCGGTATTCCGTTTGCGCTATCGACGGCTTCCAACATGTCCATCGAAGAGGTGGCAAAGGGGGCCGACGGAGAACTGTGGTTTCAGCTGTACGTCGTTCATCGCAACCTCGCGAAGAGCCTGGTCAATCGTGCCCGCTCGGCGCGTTATTCGACCCTGATCCTTACCACCGATGTCGCGGTCAACGGCTTTCGCCGACGCGATCTTCGCAACGGCTTTGCGATGCCGTTCAAGGCCAGTGCACGTGCGGTCGTCGACGGACTGTCGCACCCGCGCTGGCTTTGGTCTTACCTGATGAATGGCATGCCGGAGCTGAGGAATTTCGCGACGGACGATGCATCGGATACGGCCTCGCAGGCCGCGATCCTGCGCCGGCAGATGGATGCGAGTTTCGGTTGGGACGACCTGCGCCGTCTGCGGGACGAATGGCCGGGCAAACTCCTCGTCAAGGGCATCGTGACGGCCGACGATGCCGCGCGGTGTGTCGCGCTCGGCGCGGACGGCGTCATCGTTTCGAACCACGGCGGCAGGCAACTCGCCGACCTGCCGGCGACAGCCGACGTGCTGCCGGACATCGTCGAGCGCATCGCGGGCGCGACGGTCATGCTCGACAGCGGCATACGGACGGGGGCCGACGTCGTCAAGGCGATCGCGCTGGGGGCCCAAGCCGTGATGCTGGGGCGCGCTACGTTATACGGGTTGGCGGCCAGAGGGGAAGCCGGCGTGAGCGACGTCATCGAGATGATCAAACGGGAAACGGACCGGACGCTTGCCCTCATCGGTTGTCGCTCGGTGGAGGCGCTCGATCGCAGCTACGTTTCGAAGCGTCCGTCCTGGGGTATTGCGCATTGACGCCGGATTTTGGATGCGCAATGGTCCGGGATAACGCTCTCGCGTATCTGCCACCGGAACCTCGTGCCATGAATCAAGTGACGACCACGGATCATTACCATCGTGACGACAGGCTTCTGGCATGGTCGGATCAGGTTCGAGCCAGTTGCGTCCCGATGGTTTTCAGGACCGAATCCGGGCAGGGATTTCATGGCGAGATTTCCAGCGTGGACACCGACGGCGTGTGTGTGTCGCGGATCTCGGCGGTCGATCACGTCGCGGCGCATGACTGGGACGAAGTGCGGCGCACGGCGGACGACTACCTGCTCGTGTCGATCCAGACCGAAGGGCGAGGCGCGATCGAGCAGGATGCCCGCACCGCGTTCGTCGGCCCCGACGACATGGTGCTGTTCGATTCGTCGCGCAGTTTCGTCTGGCATTTCTCCGGACAACATTACACGATCCGCTTTCCCCGCAAGGCACTGGAGAAATGGGTGCCGTGCGGCCGGCAGCACACCGCGGTGAGGATTCCCGCGGCCACCGGGGTACGCCGGATCGCGGCGGACCATATCGCGTCCCTGCACCGGGCGCTTTCGGCGGACGAAGGCGCCATGACCGGTTGCGATCGGCTTGGCGATGTGTCCGCGAACCTGGTCGCGCTGGCGTTGGCGGATTATTTCAACACGGTTTCGCTGCCCAAATCCAACGTGAAAGAGATGCATCTGCTTCGCGCACGT
This sequence comes from Burkholderia sp. LK4, assembly GCF_001043615.1. NCBI lineage: Bacteria > Pseudomonadati > Pseudomonadota > Betaproteobacteria > Burkholderiales > Burkholderiaceae > Burkholderia > Burkholderia sp. LK4. The sequence continues at coordinate 91,728 of NZ_LDUL01000074.1, read as the reverse complement.
GCATTGATCCATGACCGTATTCGCGAACCGGAACTCGGACCCGAACAGATCGCCGACGAACTGGGGGTATCGAGCCGTTATCTTTACCGGCTGTTTGCCGAGGTCGGAGAGTCGATCGGCGAGATCATCTCTACGGCCCGACTCGACGGGTGCGGCGAGTGGCTTCGGCAACGCGCGTACGCCAACCGCTCGATTACCGATATTGCGATGGCTTGGGGTTTCAATAATGCATCGCATTTCAGTCGCACGTTTCGACGTCGCTTCGGCATGTCCGCGCGCGACTACCGTGCGACGCATCGCGACGTTGGTTGAATCGCCCCTGAGCGGGCCGCGCGGTAATCCCGCCGGCTGGCAGCATAAGTAAAAATCCTGTTCTGTCAGAGTCAAGCGTCCGCCATATTGGCCCCGGACACTTCCTCTACAACGTTGCGGGCGTCCCGTCCCGCGAGTCGTGGAGGAGTATCTTGGCTCTCAACCATCCCCAATATAAGGCGGCTGTCGTGCAGGCCGCCCCGGCGTTCCTCGATCTTCAGGCCGGAATCGAAAAGTCCATCCGCCTGATTGAAGAGGCGGCGCAGGCCGGCGCCGCCCTGATCGCCTTCCCCGAAGTGTGGCTGCCGGGCTACCCGTTCTACATCTGGCTCGGCACTCCGGCCTGGTATATGAGCAAGGGCTATGTTCAGCGCTACTTCGACAATTCGCTGAGCTACGACAGTCCGGAAGCCGATGCGCTGAGGGACGCAGCGAGGAAAAACCGCATCACGGTCGTGATGGGACTCTCGGAGCGCAAGGGCCATTCGTTGTATATCTCCCAATGGATCATCGGCCCCGACGGCGAAACCCTGCTGCAACGACAGAAACTCAAGCCCACCCACCTCGAACGGACGGTTTTCGGTGACGGGGAGGGCAGCGGCCTGACCGTGATCGACAGTCCGTTGGGCAAGCTCGGCGCGCTGTGTTGTGCCGAACACGTACAGCCTTTGACCAAAGCCGCCATGTACGCGCAAGGCGAACAAGTCCACGTTGCCGCGTGGCCGAGTTTTTCCCTCTATGAATTCGCCAGCGCATTGAGCTACCAGGTGAACAACGCGGTTTCGCGGACCTATGCCGTCGAAGGCGGATGCTTCGTCCTCGCGCCGTCGACAGTCGTCACCGAGGAGATGGTCGAGCATCTTTGCGACACCGAGGACAAACGTCAGCTGTTGCGGGCGGGCGGTGGCCATAGCGTGGGATACGGGCCCGACGGGGCGGAGCTGTTCGACAAGATCGACGAAACCGCGGAAGGCCTGCTCTACGCCAATATCGACCTCGGCACGCAATCGCTTTCGAAGTGCGTTTTCGATCCTGTGGGGCATTACTCGCGGCCCGACGTGCTGCGATTGCTGATCGACCGGCGACCGCGCCCCCCTGTCGCCGAGATACTCGACAGAACGCCGGCGGAGACGGCCGCCGATGATCCCGCTTCATCGGACGGCGGCTGCCCGTCCGGGTTGGCGGGAAGCGGCGGAGATCGGTAGCGGGACCATCGGGCTCGCCATGTCGTTCCATGGCGGGCCGGTCGGAGGGTTTCGTTTCGCGGCCGGGTAGGCCTGGCGGTTTTTCTTCGAAACAACGGTCATTCAGTCACGACGATATAGTTAGGATGGCGATATGAAATACAAGGAAGGCGGAAACTACGAATGGAAGATGGTCATCTTTCTTGCGGTGCTGTTCGGCATCGTGGGTCTCGACCGTCTGGTCATCGTGTACCTGTTCCCGGTTCTGCTGCCGGAACTGAAACTGAACAACACGCAGGCAGGTGCCATCGCCTCGGTGCTCGCGTTGACCTGGGCCATTTCGACATGGGTGCTCGGAAGCCTGTCCGACCGCCACGGGCGTCGCAAGATTCTGCTCGGGTCCTCGATTTTCTTCTCGGTGATGACATCCTTCACCGGGGTCGCCAAGTCGTTCCACAGCATGCTGCTCGTGCGCGGCCTCCTTGGCGTCGGAGAGGGGGGCGTCTTCAGTGCCAGCGTCGCGACCATCGATGAAATATCGACACCGCGTCGGCGCGGCTTGAATCTGGGCATCCATCAGTCGTTCTTTCCCCTTCTGGGTATCGGCCTGGGACCGATTATCGCTACCCAGCTCGTGATGCATATGCGCTGGGAGTGGGTGTTTTTCGTTCTCGGTATCCCGGGGCTTCTGCTGACGTTCCTGATCGGCAAGACCATGCGAAAGGCGGAGGCAAGTCGAGATAAACAGGCGCGATCGGCATCGGCCAGCCCCTTGACCGTGCTGAGATACAAGAACATCTGGTTGACCACGGTCATCGGCTCCCTTTTCCAGACGGGCCTGTTCGTTTTCTCGACGTTTGTCGCGCTCTATCTGACCAAGGTAGTGGGCCTCAGCCTCGGCACGGTCGGCCTGATCATCTCCGGATGGGGTTTCGGCGGGTTTATCGGGATGATCGCCGTTCCGGCGATGTCCGATCGGCTTGGTCGGCGTATCGTGCTCGTCGTTTCCGCGGCTTGCTACGGAATCCTGATGTTGGCATTCGTTCTTTGTCACGCGTCTCCGATCGTCATGTTCTGCAACCTCTTTGCCGCCGGGATTTGTGGCTTCGGCATCGCACCGCTCTTTCTTGCCGTGATTCCCTGCGAATCCGTGCCGTCCACGCTGACCGGCTCCGCCGTAGGCGTTCCCACCGCTGTCAGCGAACTCATCGGTGGGGTCCTGATGCCGGTGGTGGCAGGTGGGCTCGCCGACACATTCGGTCTTGGTTATCCGATGCTGATCGTCGGGGGCGTGTCGTTGGTTAGCGCGCTCGTGGGGATGTTTCTCGAGGAAACGGTGCCCACCGCGACCTCGAAGCGTTCAGTCTCGAACATGGACGCGGTCTGAACGTCTGGCGAAGTGCCGGTGGATTTCAGGCCTTTGCGGGGAATCGCGCGATCCAGGCCGCTGACGGCGGCCTGGAGGCGGTTTCGGGGGCGGTAAGGCGACGTTGCGAGGGTTGACAGCGTCGTCAATTCCAACGATGCGATACAAAAAAGCGGGCGCGCATTCTACGAAGACCAAAACGTAAGAGAGACGTAGATGCCAACCCTTCCGCAGCGTTCAGTCGTCGACGCAAAAGATGCGATTGATCGGCGCGAGATCTCCTGCCTGGAATACGTTCAGGCTCTGGTGGGTCAACAGGCATCAAGATGTCGGAAGACGTCAAGGCCGTCTACTCGGGAGGAAGAAAGTGAGCGAGCGCCGGGGAGAAGCAATGCTGAGGTTTTCGTCGATCGTCGCGGGCTACGGCGACACGATGGTGCTCAAGGGGATCAGCGGCGAGGTGGCCTCGGGTAGCGTCCTGGGCGTATTCGGCCGCAACGGCGTGGGCAAGTCGACGCTCATGCGCGCTTTGGCCGGCGTCATCCAGCCCGCGTCCGGTACGGTCACTGTCAACGGTGGCGAAGTGGGCAACGTGCCGTCGCATCAACGGCGAAGTCTGGGGGTGAGCTATGCGCCGCAGGAGCGGGTCGTCTTCGACAATTTGAGCGTCGCGGACAACCTGACACTCGGATTCAAGACCCGAAGCCTGGACGCATACGACGATCTGTTCCGGGTTTTTCCGCGGCTGAAGGAGCGCTTGTTCCAACCGGCCGGGAAGTTGAGCGGTGGTGAAAAGAAGCTGCTTTCCTTCGCCAGGATCATCGCGGAGCGTTCGCCGCTCACGCTGATCGACGAGCCGTCGGAAGGTGTTCAGCAGGAGAACCTGGAGCGGATGGCATCCGTGATCCGGTCTCGAATCGAGGAAGGCGCGGCGTTCGTGGTCGTCGAACAGAATCTGACGTTTCTCACGTCGATCGCCGACCATTTCATCGGTCTGGATCATGGAGAGGTCGTGCTGTCGGGCGACTCGATCGATGTGTCGCGCGACCGGCTCGAAGCGGTACTGGCGGTTTAGTCTCTTGTATCGGACGATTCGCCGCGTCGCGCGTACGTGGCCGCCGATCGCGCCGTTCAATCGTCATGACGGCAGGGTCGTTCCGGCCGCGGCGACGGAGGCAGCAAGCTCCGCGCGGTTGGAGAATCCCTTCTTGTCCATGATCCGCCGCAGATGGGTGCGCACGGTCGACAGGCTGATGCAGAGAAGGCGGCCGATATCCTGATCGGTACAACCCTTTGCGACCAGCTGGGCGATCTCGCTCTCACGGTCCGTGAGCCCTGTCGCGCTGCCTGCCCGGCGTTTGATCGCGCGGCAAAGGAACGGCTCGATCGCATCGAGCACGAGTTTGTCGCGCATCTCGAACTCAGGCCGATTCCTCGTTCGCCAGATTCTCAGGTCGCTGAGCTGGCGTTCGCCGTCGAAGACAAACACGTTGATCCCGTGATGCAAACCGTCGTGCGCGAGAAACTCGTTATAGAACTCGCTTTTCTCCAGGGCAGGCCGGTCCATCACTTCTTCCACCAACGTGGCCCTGCGCCGCTTGCAGAGTTGCGCCGTCATCGGGTCATTGTGCTGGTACCAGCTCGTGTAGCGACGCACGTGATCCGAGTCGACATTGACCGCAATCGGGTCGGCGTACATCCCTTTTTCGGCATCCCAGTTGTAGGAGACGCAGAAATCGGATCGCAGCAGCCGGGTCAAGTCTGACAAAACGACACGCCTGACATCCACGATCGGCCCGAGCTCTTCGAGCCGCCCGATGATGTCACCGAAAAGTCGGAGTTCGGCGAGCGTGAGATCGTGAACTTGTGGCTTCAAGGGTGCCTCATCGGTAGGTGGAATCGGGAGACAGCATGCGTAACAGCCTCGAAAGACTGGTTCGCATTACACATCAAGCATAGCAGGGCAAAAAATCCCGATCAGCAACGAACTTCACTGCCATTGCCTGCCCGTTGTATTCATGCCGCAGTCAGGTCCACTGCCTATTGCAGATCGGAAGGGATGTTCGCGAGGGCGCCTGAATTTCTTGAGCGCGGGCTCAGGCCAAGTTTTCCCTGTCGATATTTCTAACGATGGGGCTCAAAAAGCGGTGCTCATAGAGTAGACGCGCAGTGGGAAGCGGACGTGCTGAGACCGTTCGTTGTAGCGAGGCAAGCTGGAGGATTACCCGGACACGCCTGCCCATTGACCAAACGATTCCGATGCATTTCCAGCGGGACGTTTTCCTCAGTCATTTTCGTCAACGAAAGCTACGCATAAAATTAGGAAAGCGATATGAATACGGTCATCAAGCGAAGCATGGTGGTGTGCGCCGCGGTCGGATGCGGCGTGGCACATGCACAGTCCTCAGTGACGCTGTACGGGCTGGTGGATGCGGGTATTACGTACACGAACAATGCGACATCGAGCACCGGACATGGCGCGCTCGTGCAGTTTGCGTCCGGGTCTTCGCAGGGAGATCGCTGGGGGCTGACGGGTAAAGAGGACCTGGGTGGCGGGCTCAAGGCGATCTTCACGCTCGAAAGCGGCTTTCAACTTTCCAACGGGGCCCTGGCGCAAAGCGGGCTGCTGTTCAATCGTGCAGCCTTCGTCGGCGTTGACGGGCGGTTCGGGACGCTGACGCTCGGGCGGCAATACGACTTCATCGGCGATATCTTTCCGGCGTACTCGATTGCGGGAAATACGGCAGCGGGGATCCTCGCGTGGGGCATTCCGGCATATGCGGCTGGCGGCTATACGCTGGACAACCGGCTGTGGGGCGACAACGTCAATAACTCGGTGAAGTATCTTTCGCCGACGATTTCGGGTTTCAGCGTCGGGGCGATGTACGGTTTCGGCAACGTCGCCGGCTCGTTGGGCACCAACAGCTCGATGAACTTTCTGCTGAACTACAGCCAAGGCGGGCTCGCCGCATCGCTGTCGTATTTCAAGCAGCATAACGCGACCAGCTCCGCGAATTTGACCGAATACGCCGGCGGTGCAACCTACAGCCTGGGGAAAGCGCAGATTTTTGGTGTCGTGACCGATGTTCAGTTGAGCAGCGGCACCCAGGCTCGGGCGCTGACCTACGACGGAGGCATGACTTACTTCGTCAAGCCCGATATTTCGCTTGGAGCAGGGTTCCAGTTCCAACAGCGCAACAACGGCGTCGGCAGCGCGAACCAGGTGACCATCGGGGCGGATTACTTCATTTCCAAGCGAACGGACGTGTATTTCGTCGGGGCGCTCGCGCACGATCATGCACACGGCGCGCAAATCGAAGCAGCGCTCGGATCACCGTCCAGCACGAGTTTTCAGACTGCGGCACGGATCGGCATTCGCCACAAGTTCTAAATCTGTCGAGTGAAAACTGCATGTATATCGTGTATTGGGTTGGGCAACGCAGGTGATTCCCTGCGGCCGTCGACGATGGCCGCAGGGATCGACATCCCTTTGTCGGAGTCAACGCTGAGGCTTGCCTCGTCGCGGGCATCACGCGCTCAGCATATTTACAAGTTACCGCTGCGTTGGCCGATCTATCTGAGATTCGCTTGTCTCGACTCGATTCCCATCTTCAATTGCGGCGAAATCCATATTCTCGCAACCCAAACAAGGCAAAGATCGCCTGAACTTTACTAGACTCCGGTTGGCCCTGTTTGCAGGGGGCAGGTCAGCATCACCAAATGATCCAGTTAGGTCCTAACTGGGGAAACGCATCAAGGTCGTGCGCAGCCGTTTCAGCAGCTCTGGGTCGCGGATGCAATCGACCGCCGTGAGATCGTCCATCGCAGGCACCTTCTCGTGGATCCACTTGCCGTAGCCTGGGCCGACGACTTCATAGATGACTGTCGCGAGGTCGATGTCACCATTGAGTGATTGCGCGAGATCCCTGACTTCTTGCCTGGATTTTGAATTGCCGAATACGGCAACGAACCGTTGCCAACTCGCGTCACCGGGATAGTACTTTTCCAGCTGATGCATATCACCATCCTGCAAACGAAATTAAGTTGACTCCGTCCGGGTTCCGAGCAGATGGCGCCTGGACCGGCCAGCCTTTCGTAGACATCTTCGAGCCATAATTTATGGCCTCCTGTCCTCCCCATCCGGCGAGTCGGCGCCGAGGTGCGAGACGGGCATCTGCTTCAGGTAGCGATGCGGCCCGCGCTGAAAAGCATGGATATCAGATCGACCTGATCCAGTTGTTCGATCCACCATCTCGACGCACGCCCTGTCTTATCCTCGCGCCAGCCGAGGTAGCAGTTCGTGTGCGACCGCACGCCTGTTACCTGGCACTCCACGAGCTTGCCCTGGCGGATCAACTCCTCGGCGACGGGCGCGGGCAGCATGCCGACGGCCATGCCTTCGCAAAGGAGATCGATTTTGGCGGCCAGGTTCGGTACGACGATGACCGGTTGTCCATCACGAATGGCCACCGATCTCGGCTCGAGGTCACGCGACGTATCGCTGATGATGACGCCGCGGTGACTTGAAATTGCGCCGCTGTCGAGTGGCTTTTCGTTCACGGCAAGCGGATGATCAGGCGCCACGACGAAAGCGTGACGTAACAGGCCGATGGGCCTTGCTGCAATGTTGGGTGCGTGTGGCGGCTCTCCCGCGGCGCCGATCGCGATATCCGCACGCCCCGTCACGAGCGCGTCCCATACGCCGCCGAGCACTTCGGTCGAGAAACGGAGCCGCGTCGTCATATTCAGTTCGTAGAAGGCACGCACGTACGGCCATAACGAAGGCAACGGAAGTATTTCGTCGACGCACAGCCTGAGCTCAGCCTCCCAACCCGCATGGACGCTTCGAACCTTGCTTTCCAGATTCTGCCCGGCTCGCAGCAAACGACGACCGTCCTCGACGAGCAGTTGCCCAGCCTCCGTCAGCTGCGCACGCCGGCCGTTGCGATCAAACAGGGCGACGCCAAGATCAGCCTCTGTCTTTTTCACCAGGTAAGTCAGTGCAGACGGTACGCGATGAAGCAGCGAGGCCGCTTCCGCGAACGTGCCGGTCCGGTCTATGGCATCGAGCACTTCGAGAACTTCAAATGACAATTTCAAAGCGATGACCTGTTAGATACGCCTCTGATGATCGACGCAGGGCTTGGGGTGCCGCCTGGTCGAGACTTCCCGCGCGGCTGCGGCTACTTGGCACGCTCGCCGTCGTGGCTCAGGCGGCTGCGGGGGGCGCCATTTTGGCAGCCGCCAAGACGCTTTGCCACTGGTTCCTCAAATCACGCACGTCAGCCTGGCTGGACTTTGGGGGCATTGATACGAGGTGTTCAGGGGCGAAAAGCGTCGGGCACAAGTCTATCAATGCCGGAGTTCAATCCATTCGGATTCGAAGGGCGGTAGCAGGGTGGCGAACGTCTGGCGCTATTCGGCCAGTTATGGACATCCGCCATTGCGCTCCACATCGCCGACAATTCGACCTGTAACGAACACCATTCGTGACAGTTTTTGGCAGTCTCGCCCGCGATTGCGACTTATCATTTCTGGGGCCGAGTTAGAGTCATACCATTTCATGGCAAAAGACACAGTCACTTCACCAAGAGAGTTCAGAGATGGCTTTGTATGACAATTTTTCCGAATGGCAGCATGCATCGCCTTCTCAACGAGAGCACGCATCGTACGAACTTGCACAAGTGTTGCCCACCGGGTTTGCTTTCGACGCGGTTCGCTCATTCGAGCTCGCGGGCCGACAATGTGAAATAGCTCAGTTCACTCTAGGGACAGCACGTTTCTCGCTAATTCCGGGCAACACCGTCCAATTAGGCTTTGATGTGGCCAATTGGACACCGACACCCGACATGATCGAAAGCTGGCGGGATACCGCTCAGGAATACGGCATCGAAGAATCGTTGCACGATTATGTCGACGCCCGTACCAGCGAGATCAGGACCGCAACAGTGGCTCCGCTACTGGTCGAAAATCAATACGCGGAGGTGGGCTGGCGGCAGATCGATTCCTCAGATGCAGAAGTGCAGGCGCTGTTGCAGCAGCATCCGCGCGGCGTGACCAGCTTCGGTGACGTCACCACCCGTGTGACGGTCACCGATAGCGGTCACATCATCGCTGAGCGGGCCGATGAGAACGACCTGTCACATGCGGCAATTGCGACGAACTTCATCGAAGCGGGATTCCGTCTGCCGACTCCGGACGAATGGGAATATCTTTGCGGTACTGGCGCGACCACGCTGTTTCGGTGGGGCGATCATGTGCCCTGCGATCGCTATCCAACCGACATCAGCCCCGAGGAAGCCACGTGGCGACGCCAGTGGGCTCTCTCCTCCGGCCAGCTTGAACGGCCAGAGGCTGGCTTTCGTCGTGACTGGGAATTCCATCGCGTCGAGAACGCATTCGGTCTGCACATTGCCTCCGATCCGTACAAGATGGAGTTGACGACCCAGGCAGGACTGACGTTCGGCGGCGACGGTGGGGGCGCCATCTGCGGCGGAACAGGCTTTCTGTCAGGCTGGCTACCGCTGGCAAGTGCATGGAACGATCCCGATGTCTGTCAACATGCACCTGATGTGGAAATTTCGCTTGGTTATACCGTTGCCCGGCGCGTTTTGCCTTTGACATGAATCCCGCTTGGGCAGTTGGCAATGCAGAGTGCGTCTGGATAAAGCGTACGTGCGTTGAGTGGGCAAATAGAAAGTTGAAGCTTTAAGCCGCGATTCGAATGGCTGCTTTGTGGCGGCAGGGCAATACGGAGCATGATGTCGAGCTGGCGATCGCAAACGGCTTGTCGCACCGGCGTCCGCCGGTTTGCAGCGTGGCGGCGAGCAGCGACCCGCGCATGCGGGTCACGCTTCTGGAGGTGTGGGCATCGTCGTTTCGTTTCAGCGACTGCAGTCGTCACGCTTCGATTTCACGCGGCAACGTACTGAACCGCGGGCGATCCGGAACGACCGTCACATTTCTGTTTGTCGATGTCGAGGCCGACCGTACGCCCGCGGTTTCGCGAACCTGCGTCAGCGCATGCCGCCACTGGCGACGATGTGCTCGCCCGTCAGCCACTTTGCGTCGTCGGAGGCGAGGAAAACCGCAATCGATGCGACGTCGTCCGGTCTGCCCACGCGCCCGAGCGGCGTCTGGCTGACCGCCGAATGCTCGAACTCCGATCCGATCACCCCGGCGCTTTGCGCGCCTTCGGTCACGATCACGCCCGGATTGATCGTGTTCACGCGAATACCGCGCGGCCCGAGTTGACGTGCGAGCGCGCCGGTGATGGAATCCACCGCGCCTTTCGTGCCGCTGTAGACGGCGGTCGTCGCCGGTGTGAGCGTCGAGACGACCGAGCTGACATTGATGATGCTGGCGCCTTCGCTGAGGTGCTGGACGGCGGCCTGTGTCGTGAGCAGGACCCCGAGCACGTTGATGTCGAACTGCCTGCGGTATTGCGCTTCCGTGAACGCTTCGATCGGTGCGAACTCGTAGACGCCCGAGTTGTTGACGAGGATGTCGAGGCGGCCATACGTTTCGATCGCCGCATCGACGATGCCTTTCGCGTCGGCCGCCTTCGACACGTCGCCGCCCACGGCAACGGCTTTCCCACCGGCCGTGGTGATGGCGGACACGACGTCGTCCGCGCCGGCCTTGCTGCTTGCGTAGTTCACGACGACCGACGCGCCGTCTGCCGCGAGCGCCTTGGCGATGGCGGCGCCGATACCCTTCGACGCACCGGTTACAACGGCGACTTTCCCTGCAAGCTTGCCCATGATGTTCACCTCAGTGTGAATGATTCCGTTGATGGACACCGGCCTGCCGCCTCGCACGATGCGATCGCCGGTGTTTTCTGCCTATGCGGACCAGCATGCGGTCGCGATCGGTTGGCGCGGCGCGACTGGCCGGGCATCGATGCGCGGGACACTGCATCGTCAACCCGGCCATGCCGAGTTGCGGATGACGGAACAGAAATTCCCCCGATGAAAATGAGGCTCCTTGTCGGCGATCACGTCGGCTTTCACGTTGCCGAACGTGGTCTCCGGTTTGTGCTTGATGCCGTTGTAGAACGCCTGAATGATCTCTTCCTTGAAGTGCGGCGGACGCGGATGCGCACGCGTGACGGCTTCGCGTTCCTCGTGCGAGAACGCGTGGTATGAAAGTCCGAGCACATCCATCTCGACCCCGGCGGTCACCAGTGCAACGACCGGGTGCATATGGCGCGGAATGCCGGGCGTGGTATGCAGCGCAATGGCCGTCCAGACGAGATCGATGTCGGCCGCGGTGATGCCCCGGCCCGAGAGAAACTCGCGGGCCGCATTGGCTCCGTCGACTTCGAAGCGTTCGGTGGCGCTGCTGTACGCGCCGGTGAGGCCGATGTCATGGAACATGGCGCCCGCGTACAACAGTTCCGGATCGAATTTCAGGCCGCGGCGCGCGCCCTCCAGGGCGCCGAACAAATAGACGCGGCTCGAATGATGAAAGAGTAGCGGGGTGGACGTGTCGCGCACGAACTCGGTAATTTCCCGCGCAAGCTGACTGTCGGGCACGGCGACATCCTGAATGACCTGCGACATGACGGTTCTCCATCGAAATGTGAGCGGATGCCGGCGTCGTGGCGGACGCCGCACGCGAATGGCCGGCTACTTCGTCGCAGTCGTTGCCCCGATTCTTGCCAGCGCCTCGCGAACGCCCGCGCCGTACTCGGGGTCGGCCTTCGCGCAATTGACGATGTGGCGCTCCTGGATATGCGCGTGGACGGAGGCCATCTGGCGAGCGGTGTTATCGAACAGCAATTGTTGTTGCGCCTGGCTCATCAGGCGAAACAGATTTCCGGGCTGCGCGAAGTGATCGACGTCCACGCGGTGGTCCCAATGTGCGGCGTCGCCTTCGATCCGCAGCGGCGGCTCGTGAAGACCGGGCCGCACTTCCCACTCGCCGGAACTGTTCGGGTAGTAGGACGGTGTGCCGCCGAGGTTGTCGTCGGTGCGCATGGCGCCGTCGCGGTGGTAGCTGTGGAAGGGGCACTTCGGCGCATTGACGGGAATGTGATTGAAGTTCACGCCCAGCCGATAACGTTGCGTGTCGCCATAAGAGAACAGCCGCGCCTGCAGCATCTTGTCCGGCGAAAAGTCGATGCCGGGCACGACGTTCGCGGGCGAGAACGCCGCCTGCTCGACCTCGGCGAAATAATTGCCCGGGTTGCGGTTCAATTCGAGCACGCCTGCCTCGATCAACGGGAAATCGCTTTTCGGCCAGACCTTGGTCAGGTCGAACGGGTTGAACGGCAGCGCCCTGGCTTCATCGTCGTTCATCACCTGAATGAAGAGGGTCCAGCGCGGGAAGTCGCCGCGTTCGATGCTTTCGTAAAGGTCGCGGCCATGCGTTTCGCGATCCTTGCCCACGAGCTGTTCGGCTTCGCCGTCGGTCAGATTCGCGATGCCTTGCTGTGTACGGAAGTGGAATTTCACCCACGTTCGCCGATTGTCGGCATCGACGAGGCTGAACGTATGACTGCCGAATCCATGCATGTGGCGATAGCTGCGCGGGATACCCCTGTCGCTCATGACGATCGTGACCTGGTGAAGCGCTTCCGGCAGGAGCGTCCAGAAGTCCCAGTTGCTGTTTGCGCTGCGCAGTCCCGTGCGCGGGTCGCGCTTGATCGCATGGTTGAGATCGGGAAAACGCAGCGGGTCACGGAAAAAGAACACGGGCGTGTTGTTGCCCACGATGTCCCAGTTTCCTTCTTCCGTATAGAACTTCACCGCGAAGCCGCGGATGTCGCGCTCGGCATCCGCGGCGCCGCGCTCGCCGGCGACGGTCGAGAAGCGCATGAATACCGGCGTTGCCTTGCCGACTTCCGAAAAGAGTTTTGCCTTGGTGTAGCGCGAGATGTCGTGCGTCACCGTGAATACGCCGTGCGCGCCCGATCCTTTGGCATGCATGCGTCGTTCGGGAATGACCTCGCGGTCGAAGTGCGCGAGTTTCTCGATCAGCCAGATATCCTGCAGCAGCGCGGGACCGCGCGGGCCGGCCGTTTCGATGTTCAGATTGTCGGTGACGGGCGCACCCGTTGCGTGATCAAGACGCGCAGACGTATCGCGATTCTTCATGCGTCGACTCCAGGAGGGTTGGGGGGACCGGCGCAGCGCCATGCCGTTTCGGGGCGGGCGGCCGCGCGGGGCTTTACGGGAAAACCTACGTGCTGTCTCGGCAGGTGCGCCGAAATGAAACGTCCGGACCGCGATGGCCACCCGATCAACGAGTGACGAGCCACGGAGGCATCGGCGATTCGATGTGAGAGAAGCGTACCTGCGGGGTGCCCGCGCGATCTTGTATAAAACAACGATTCGTTGGACGATTCGCGGACGACCGTCGAATACCGGGGGCAGTGGCTGAATTCGGATCGGGAGGCGGGGGGCGTGGTGAGTCGACGCGTATCGAGCGGGCGCACGCGCGCCGCTCACGACGTTTGCATTTGTCCGGTGCTATCGGTTCCGCTGCGCCCAGTCTTTCGGCCCGCATCCCTCGAGACGCGAGAACACGCGCGAAAAATGACTCTGGTCGAAAAATCCGCAGTCCGATGCGATGCTGGCCAGGCTCGCATCGGTTTCCCGCAACAGCAATTTCGCGCGCTCGATACGGCGCTTGAGCAGCCACTGATGGGGCGTGCTGCCGGTGGTCTGCTTGAAGGCTTCGCCGAAGTAGCTGGTGGAGAGATTGCACTCGCGCGCGAGATCGGCGATCGACGGATTGTCGTGCAGGTGGGACGCGAAATAATCCTCGATGCGCCGCATCTGCCACGGAGCGAGTCCGGAGCGGCGTGGCCGGAGCGCCGGATCGGCTCGGCCATAGCGTGTGACAACGTGTTCGCAAAACGCCAGCGCGAGGTAATCGATGAACAGCGCACTCGTCAGGTCGGGCTGCTGCAGGACCGCCTGCAGCGTATGCGACAGACTGAACAGCACCGGGTCGCTGGCGCCGAGATGCGGCTGCACGAGCCCGCCTATGCGCCGGCGCCGTTTTTGATCGGTGAACTCCTCGATCGCGCCCTGGGCCAGATAGAGCCGCATGGTATCGAACGGCATGTCGAGACGGCGCGTCGGGCTCGCGCGCAGGTCGAGCAGATAACAACTGCCGGGACGGCACGATGCGGAAGCATCGAGGTTGCCGCTTGAATAACGGAGGCCGGGATCGGGGCCGAGTATCAGCGGCATCTGGAAGACAAAGGCTTCTTCCGGCTGCGGCGTGAGCGAGCGCCCCGGTTGGGGCCGCGGGTTGATCAACCGGGTGAACGAGATCGGTTGCCCGTGGGAGAAAACGCCGGCCCGTACGGTGGGCGCATCTCGCAGGAGAAACCGTCTGGCGAGCGTGTCGTCTGCAACGGGTTGCCCGAAATCGACAGGATCCTTGTCGTTCATTCTTCGCGCCCTGGAGTGCGCCCGTACGGGCATTGCGTGCCTTTACCCGACGGCGGGTTCAAACGAAATCAGGCCCAATTTAGCGCAATTCGATGACGGCCGCGCGATGGGTGCTGTGACGCGCGAGACGCTGCTCGATTGCGGGCGCGACGCGCACGGCAATGGTGCGGTTCGCACTCGCGCGAACCCGGAAAGTGCGTGGGTTTCGTCGCGCGCGCCAATGCTGGGCGGCTTCGTCAGCGTGAAGTCAGCGATGTCTGCCCGACGTGCGCTGCCGGATCCCAGCCGCCGCCGAGCGCCTTGAACGTCGAGATCGCCGCACGTGCGGATTCCGTTTGCGCTTGCGCACGCGCGTCGGCGGCCTGGAGCAGCGTCTCGTTGGCGTGCAATACGTCGATGAAACTCGCCGCACCGCTGCGGTACGCGGTCATCGACGCATCCTTGGCGCGGGAAAACGACGACTCGGCATGCGACAGCGTGGCCGCCTGCGCCTGTCGGTTCACCAATGACGAGAGCGAGTTTTCGACGTCCTCGGACGCGCGGAGCACGGCCTGCCGATAGGCCGCGAGCGCTTGCGCGTCGGCGCCTTTCGCCGCTTCGACATCGGCGCCGATGCGTGCGAAATCGAACAGGCGCCAGCGCAGCCCGACGAGGCCGGCCGCCTGGTTGGCGCCGCCCGAGAACAACGTGCCGGTGGCGGCGGCGGTCGCGCTGCCGAGGAAGGCGTTCAGCGAGACCGTCGGGTAGTACTCGCCGATCGCGGCGCCAATGCGCGCATTGGCCGCGGCGAGGTGACGTTCGGCGGCGATCAGGTCGGGACGTCTTTGCAGCAGATCGGCCGGCGTGCCCATTTCCGCGAGCGACGGCGCAACGGGGATCACGGACGGCGGGCTCAGCTCCGCGCGGTGCGTGCCGGGAGGGGAGCCGAGCATCACGTCGAGGGCGTTCGACGCTGCATCGAGCGCCGCGAGCAGGACGGGCACGCCGGCCTGAACCTGGTCGAGCGCGCCTTGCGCCTGCTGAACCTGATAGTCGGCCGCCGCACCCTTCGAATACAGGAGTTTCACGTCCGCGAGCAGCGCCTGCTGCGTCTGCACCTGCCGGGTCGCGATGTCCAGGCGAGTCTGAAGCCCCCGGATCGTGACGTAGATATCAGCGGTCTGGGCCGCGACGGCAAGGCGGGTGGCGACCGCCGCCGCCTGCGTCGCAGAGTAATCGGCGAGCGCGGCTTCACGCTGACGGCGCAGACCGCCAAAGATGTCGATCTCCCAACCGGCCTCCAGGTTGGTTTCGTACTCGGTGCCCCAGCGCGCGTAACCCGGCGTGGCATTGAGCAACTGGCCCAACGGCGTGTCGACGGACTGATAGGCACGGGCCGCCGACGCGGAAACCGAAGCCGACGGGAGGAGCGCCGCGTTGGCCGTGCCGAGGCGCGCACGCGCCTGAGTGATTTGCGCGACGGCCTGGGCCAGGTCCAGATTCTGCGCCAGCGCCAGCGAAACGTAACGCGTGAGCAGCGGGTCGTTGAAGCTTTCCCACCACGCGGACAGATCGGCAACCGGAGCCTTTGCCGTGCCGGCGGGCGGCTGGGTCATGTAGTGCTGCGCCAGCGGCGCATCCGGGCGGTGGTAGTCGGGACCCACGGCGCACGCCGAAAGGGCGGCGACGCTGGTCAGGAGAACAAGTGAACGGTGCAGGGGCATGATCATTTCGGGAGCGCAACGGAGGGCGGATGGTGTGACCAATATACAATATGGTCACAAGTTGTCAACTCGCGAGTGAGGGGCTAAGCTTGAGACATGAACAAACCGACTCCCTCCGCCTCCCCGTCCCGCGGCCCCTCGGACCACGAAGTTCGCGCCCAGATCGTCGACGCCGCAACGGAATACTTCAGCCGCTACGGCTACGAAAAGACCACCGTTTCCGACCTCGCGAAGGAAATCGGGTTTTCAAAAGCCTATATCTACAAATTCTTCGATTCCAAACAGGCGATCGGTCAAGTCATCTGCGCGAATCGCCTCGCGGCGATGATCACCGCCGTCAGGGAAAACATCGACGGCGTACACAGTGCGACGGAAAAATTTCGCTGTATGTTCAAGACCTTGCTTTCATCCGGAAGCGAGCTCTTCTTCCAGGATCGCAAGCTTTACGACATCGCCGCCGTGTCGGCCGCATCACCCTGGCCATCGGTCCAGGGTTATGAGGACCAGATCCGGCAACTCGTCGCCGAGATCCTGCGGCTCGGGCGCGAAACCGGCGAATTCGAACGCAAGACCCCGCAGGACGAGGCGGTGAACGCGATCTTCCTGGTGATGAAGCCCTATTTCAATCCGCTGCTGCTCCAGTACAACCTCGAGGGTGCGGAAGAGGCGACGACCCAGCTTGCGAACCTGGTCCTCAGAAGTCTCGCTCCATGAATCGTGTTGTGACTGTTGACTGAATTGGTCACTGGTATCAGAATGAGGGCTCCTGTTCTTTGCGAGAGGGGACCTCATGTTCCGGCGCCATCATTTTGTCTACACATTGGGCGTGGCTTCGCTTGCGCTCGCGGCATGCGGCGAGCATCCGGCCGCCGATCCGCGTACCGAGGCGCCACTTGTACGTATGAGCGCCGTTCACGGCGCGGCAGGGGCGAGCCGGTCGTTTTCGGGTGTCGTGGGCGCCCGCGTTCAGAGCGATCTCGGTTTCCGGGTTCAGGGCAAGGTCATCGAGCGGCTGGTCGACGCTGGCCAGACGGTCAAGCGCGGCCAGCCGCTGATGCGCATCGATCCGATCGACCTGGGGCTGCAGGCCCGTGCGCAGCAGAAGCTCGTGGATGCCGCGCAGGCGCGCGCGACGCAGACGGCCGCCGATGAGGCGCGCTATCGGGATCTCGTCGCGGCAGGCGCGGTCTCGGCGTCGACCTATGACCAGCTGAAGGCAGCCGCGGACTCCGCCAAGGCCCAGCTCGTCGCGGCGCAGGCGCAGGCCGTGCTCGCCAACAATGCGTCCGGCTACGCTGTCGTCATGGCGGACGCCGACGGCGTGGTGGTCGAGACGCTGGCGGAGCCCGGCCAGGTCGTCGCGCCGGGACAAATCGTCGTGCGGCTCGCGCATGCCGGCCCCCGCGAGGCCGTCGTCCAGCTTCCCGAGACGCTGCGTCCCGCATCCGGCTCGATCGCCGAGGCGACGCTGTACGGCGCGGCCCAGAAGCCTGTTCCCGCCGTCCTGCGTCAGCTCTCCGACTCCGCCGATCGGCTGACACGGACCTACGAGGCGCGGTACGTCCTCCAGGGCGCGCTGTCGAATGCGCCGCTCGGCGCGACCGTGACGCTCGATCTTGACGGCGATGCCGGCCACGCACCCGCCGGCATGGTGGTTCCGGTCGGCGCCGTGTTCGATCCGGGCACGGGCACCGGGGTCTGGACGGTCGACCGGGCCCAGTCGCGCGTGACCTGGCGCAAGGTGCGTGTCATCGCGTTGAGCGACGACAGTGCGACGGTGACGGGCGACCTTCGCGACGGCGACCAGGTCGTCGCGCTCGGAGCCCAGTTGTTGCACGACGGCGAGCATGTACGTCTCGCCAACGACAAGATGATCGCGGCATCCGTCTCCGCGCAAGGAGCGGCGCAATGAGCGGCTTCAACTTGTCGGCGCTCGCGGTGCGGGAGCGCTCGGTCACGCTGTTTCTGATCATCCTGATCTCGATCGCCGGCGTGGTTGCCTTCCTGAAACTGGGGCGGGCCGAAGATCCGCCCTTTACCGTCAAGTCGATGACGGTCATCACGGCATGGCCCGGCGCGACCGCGCAGGAAATGCAGGACCAGGTGGCCGAGCCGCTCGAAAAGCGCATGCAGGAACTGCGCTGGTACGACCGGACCGAGACCTATACGCGTCCGGGGCTGGCCTTCACCACGGTGACCTTGCTCGACAGTACGCCGCCCGCGGACGTGCCCGAGGAGTTCTATCAGGCACGCAAGAAGCTGCATGACGAAGCGGGCAACCTGCCGCCCGGCGTGATTAGCCCGCTCGTCAACGATGAGTACTCCGACGTAACGTTCGCGCTGTTCGCACTCAAGGCAAAAGGCGAGCCGCAACGAGTGCTGGTGCGCGACGCCGAAGGCTTGCGCCAGCGGCTTCTGCATGTGCCGGGCGTCAAGAAGGTGAACATCATCGGCGAGCAGGCGGAACGGATCTATGTCTCGTTTTCGCATGACCGCCTCGCGACGCTCGGCGTGACGCCCCAGGAGATCTTTGCCGCGTTGAACAACCAGAACGTTCTGACGCCGGCCGGTTCGATCGATACGGCGGGCGCGCAGGTATTCATTCGTGTCGAAGGCGCGTTCGACAAGCTGCAGACCATTCGTGACACGCCGATCGTCGTTCAGGGCCGCACGTTGAAGCTGTCCGACGTGGCGACCGTCGAACGCGGTTACGAAGACCCGGCCACGTTCCAGATTCGCAACAACGGCGAACCGGCGTTGCTGCTCGGCGTCGTGATGCGGGACGGCTGGAACGGGCTCAACCTCGGCAAGGCGCTCGACGCGGAGGTCGCATCGATCAATGCCGGGATGCCGCTGGGCATGAGCCTCACGAAGGTGACCGACCAGGCCGTCAATATCCATTCGGCCGTCGACGAATTCATGGTCAAGTTCTTCGTCGCGCTGCTCGTGGTGATGGTCGTGAGCTTCGCGAGCATGGGATGGCGCGTCGGCATCGTCGTGTCGGCGGCGGTGCCGCTGACGCTCGCGGGGGTCTTCGTCGTGATGGCCGCCACGGGCAAGAGCTTCGACCGCATCACGCTCGGTTCGCTGATTCTCGCGCTGGGCCTGCTCGTCGACGACGCGATCATCGCCATCGAAATGATGGTCGTGAAAATGGAGGAGGGCTACAACCGCGTCCAGGCGTCGGCTTACGCGTGGAGCCACACGGCCGCGCCGATGCTGTCGGGCACGCTGGTCACGGCGGTCGGTTTCATGCCGAACGGGTTCGCGCGCTCGACGGCAGGCGAATACACGAGCAACATGTTCTGGATCGTCGGCATCGCGCTGATCACGTCGTGGGTCGTGGCCGTCGTCTTCACACCGTACCTCGGCGTCAAGCTGTTACCCGACATTGCCGTGATCGAAGGCGGCCACGCAGCGATCTACAACACGCGGAACTACCAGCGCTTTCGCCGTTTCCTCGGGCGCGTGATCGGACGCAAGTGGATGGTCGCCGGGATCGTGGTGGCATCGTTCGTGATCGCCGTGATGGGCATGGGGCTGGTGAAGAAGCAGTTCTTCCCGACGTCCGATCGCCCGGAGGTGCTCGTCGAAGTGCAGATGCCCTACGGGACTTCGATCGAGCAGACCACGTCGGCGACGGAAAAGGTCGAGGCGTGGCTTGCGAAGCAGCCGGAAGCGCAGATCGTGACCTCGTACATCGGGCAGGGCGCGCCGCGCTTCTATCTGGCCATGTCTCCGGAACTGCCGGATTCGTCCTTCTCGAAGATCGTGATCCGCACGAACGACGAGCACCAGCGGGAAGCGCTCAAGTTCCGTCTGCGCAAGGTCGTCGCCGAAGGACTGGTGCCCGGCGCGCAGGTTCGCGTCACGCAGCTGGTGTTCGGCCCTTACTCGCCTTACCCCGTCGCGTTCAGGGTCATGGGCCCGGACGCGGGGACGTTGCGCACCATCGCCGCGCAGGTCGAGCGGACCATGAACGCCAGCCCGATGATGCGAACGGTGAACGCCGACTGGGGGCCGCGCGTTCCCACCGTGCATTTCACGCTCGATCAGACGCGTCTCGGGTCGTTCGGGCTGACGTCCAGCTCGGTCGCGCAGCAACTGCAATTCCTGCTGACCGGCATTCCCGTCACGCACGTGCGCGAGGACATTCGTTCGGTGGAACTGGTCGCGCGTTCGGCGGGAGACACCCGGCTCGACCCGCAACGGATCGAGGGATTCACGCTGATCGGTAACGCAGGGCAGCGGGTGCCGCTCTCGCAGGTCGGCAAGGTCGACATCCGCATGGAGGATCCGATCCTGCGCCGTCGCGATCGAACGCCGACGATCACCGTGCGCGGCGATATCGCCGAAGGGTTGCAACCGCCCGACGTATCGACCGCGATGCTCGCGCAATTGCAGCCGATCATCGCGAAGCTGCCGGGCGGCTACCGGATCGAGGAGGCCGGCTCCATCGAGGAGGCCAACAAGGCGACCAATGCGCTCGCGCCGCTGTTCCCGATCATGATTGCGCTGACGCTGCTCATCATCATTTTCCAGACGCGCTCGATTGCCGCGACCATGATGGTGTTCGCGACCAGCCCGCTGGGTTTGATCGGCGTGGTGCCGACACTCCTGCTGTTCAATCAGCCCTTCGGCATCAACGCATTGGTGGGGCTCATTGCGCTCTCCGGCATCCTGATGCGAAACACGCTGATCCTGATCGGCCAGATCGAAGAGAACACGCGTGCGGGCATGGCGCCGTTCGATGCGGTAGTGGAGGCCACCCTGCAGCGCTCGAGGCCCGTGATCCTGACGGCGGTTGCCGCGATGCTGGCGTTCATTCCACTGACCCATTCCGTGTTCTGGGGCACGCTGGCTTATACGCTGATCGGAGGAACGTTCGCCGGAACGATTCTTACGTTGGTGTTTTTGCCGGCCATGTACTCGATCTGGTTCAAGATCCGGCCTGGGGCAGGGGAAAGTCACTCTGCGCTCGAACCCAGCGTCAGCGTGACTACGTAGACATGTGCGCCCCGGGCGATGATGGTCTCGCCCGGGGCCGTCGATGTGAAGCAGCAACACGACGCGTCCGGCCGGAAAGCAACTTCGCGCAATGGCCACGATTCATTTTTTCGGGCAGTGGCGCACGCTTCGCGCGCCGGTTGGCGCGAAATGCCGTGCACGAACAATGCGACCTGCGGCGGAATTCCGTGATCAATCAGGCAGTGAGTTTCGCATCGATATTGCCGGAATCCAGCGAGGCTCGACGGACCGTGGCCGGAGGTCGGTAGCGATGGGCGCTGTGGGGCCGGCGTCCGATGAGCACCTTGGCCTCGGCGCGACTGCGGAACCGTTCGCGGTTTGGCAATTCGGCTCGCAGTTTGCCGTTGAAGCTTTCGACGAATCCGTTTCGAAGAATCGGTCCGGATCCGGATGTTTGAAGGCGGGTGACTTTTGAAGAAGTCAGGCTATTCCGTGGGATCAGGGTCACCATACGTCGCGCGACGTATTCGTCGCGCGGCGGCCCCTAGAAATCCGAACGCACGGTCAACATCACGTTGCGCGCATCGCCGAATACGCTGTAGTAGGTGCTGGGCGGACGAATGTAGTACCTGCGATTGAACACGTTATTCAATTGCAAGGACGCCGTCACGTGCTTGTTGAAACGATATCCCGCTTGTGCGTCGAAAACCGCATAGGCACCCTGTTCGACGCCGCGCGAAATCCGCGTTTGAGCGAGCATGCCGCCCCCGATCGAGAATCCGCGTAACGGGCCTTGCGACAGCGTATATCGGGTCCACAGCTTGAACAAATGCTTCGGATCCGTGCCGTCGGTGAGATCGGGCGAGTCGTTCTCGTAGTGTGCGTTCAGATACGTGTAGCCAGCATAGAGATTCCAGTCCGGCGTCGGCTGGCCAGTGAGTTCGAGTTCGATACCCTGATTGCGTGCCTTGCCTGCGGCCACGTAATAGAACTGATGGGCAGGATCGGCAACGGCGCGGTTGTCGTCGTTGATGCGGAACAGCGCGGCGTTCGCATTCAGGCGGCCATCGAGCAGGCTGCTTTTTACGCCTACTTCGTACTGCTCACCCGAGCGCGGCGGCAGGCCCGGCCCCGAGTACGTGCCTTGCGTTTGCGCATCGAGGAAACGCGCATAGTTGGCATAGGCCGTCAGCGACGGCACGATGTCCCACAGCAAGCCGGCGGACGGCAGGAAGCGATGATTGACCTGTGCGTTGGTCGTCCAGTCCGCGACGCTCGGCAACGTCGACTGCGTGCGGTCCTGCAGGAACGCCTCGCGGCCGCCGAGCACGAGCGTCAGCGGCGTGGCGAGCTTGATACGCGCCTGCGCATAGACGCCGTATTGCACGGTGCGGTGATTGGTGCCGAACGTGTACGGTACGTCCACCGCGGGGACCGCATTGGGATCGTAGAGACTGTAGGCGCCACCGTACGGGCCGCTCAACGCGCGGTAACCCGACTGCGCGCCCGATGTCATCACGGCGTAGTTCGCGCCGATGGTCAGCGTATGCGTCTGCCCCCAGAGGCGCACCGGGCCGGATACGTTGGTGTCCGCGCCGAACCAGTCATAGCTCGTGCGCTGCCGCTGGTCTCCGAAGCGCGCGAGGCCGTTTGCGGTCGCGCCGGGGCCGGAGTACGCGTAGTAGGCCTTGGAGAGTTCGTGGCGGTAGAACAGCGTGGTCGAAGATTGCCACGCGTTTTCGAACCGATGCACGAGGTTGGCGTTGACCTCCTGCAACGAGGTGTACGCGTAGTTCCAGCTCGGACTGAAGTTCCGCGTATATTCGCTCGGCACACGCCCGGTGAGCGCGGTACGCGTGCTGTTCAGCACGCCGCCCGCACCGTAATCGATGCCGGAAATCGGCGAGACCTGATAGCCGCCCGAGAACGACAGCGTCGTGCGCGGCGTGAGGTCCCAATCGAGCGCACCATAGGCCATTACCTCCTTGCTGCGCGTGCGCTCTATGGATTGCGTACCGGTGCCGCCCACGAGAACGGCGCGCCCGCGCAGCGTGCCGTCCTTGTTCAGCGGCCCGGTGACGTCGATCATCTGGCGCACGCTGCCGAACGAATCGACCTGCGTTTCCGTGCCGACGTGGAACTGATCCTGGGGGCGCTTGCGCACGAGATTGACGACGCCGCCCGGCTCGCCCATGCCATCGATCGAGCCTGCCGGGCCGCGCAGGATTTCGACGCGGTCGTACATCGCCAGATCGAATTGCAACTGGTACTGCAGGCCGCTCAGTGTCGGGACGCCATCGAATTCAATGCCGAGCTGCGAGCCGCGCGCGCGGAAGTACGCGGTACCGTCGCCGTAGTCGATCGAACTGACGCCGGTCACGGAGCGCAACGCCTGCTGGATGGTCGTGACGTTCTGGTCGTCCATCCGCTCGCGCGTGAGTACCGAGACCGAGTTCGGCGTCTCCTTGATCGATTGCGCGACTTTTCCGCCGATGGTGGCCCACTTTGCAGCGTAGTTGCCGCTGCCTTCGGTTGTCGCGTCGGCGTCCTTTGTGCCCACCACCGTCAAGACGGGCAGCGTGTCGCCAACCGGGGCGGGCGAGCCTTGCGCGTTCGCCCACGAGGAGGCGAGGCACAGCGCCGAAAAGGCGAGCGGGGCACCGCTGCATCGTCCCGTCGTCGCGCGCCGCGCGCGAGGGTGGTCCATTCTCGTTGTCATGGTTGATCATCCCGATGTTGAAAAACGTCGAACTGCTTCCTCCCGCCAGCGGCGGGTTGAAAAATGGGGGGGACGATCTTTATCGACGGGCATCTGACGGCCTCGTCTGTCTTGAATCCATGCACTACCGAACAATTGCCGGACCGACATCGTGGCCGATCCCGCGACCCGTGACGCAATTACCGCCGCAACCCGCGCAGCATCACGAGCGCGACGAGCCACGGTCCGCCAAGCAGCGTGGCGACGAGGCCGGTCGCGATTTCCTGCGGAAAAGCGATCTGCCGCCCGAGCCAGTCCGCCGTCACCATCAGCAGCGCGCCGAGGGTCGCGGCCAGATAGAGCTGCGGCACGGGGCGGCGCGCACCGGAAAACCGTGCGATATGCGGCGCGATCAGCCCGACGAACGACAACGGCCCGACAATCACGGTAGCCGCCGCCGTTGACATGGCCGCCAGCAGCAGCAATGCGAAGCGCGCGCGACCCACGGGCACGCCGACGCTCGCCGCGACGTCCGTGCCGAGCGCAAGAGCGGTGAGCCAGCGTCCGGTCAGCGGTGCAACGGCGAGCGTGAGGAGCGCCAGTGCCGCGACGCTCCATGCGATGCCAGGCGCGACGTAGTAGGTGGATCCGATCAGCAGATCGACGAGCACGCCCGCGCGCGGATCGCCGCTCGACATCAGCGCGCCGACTACCGTGTTGAACAGCGCACTGATCGACAACCCGACGAGCAGCAGGCGCTCGGGCGCGAATCGCGCGCGCCGTCCGAACCAGACGAGCAGCACCAACGTCGCGAACGTGCCGGCCACGCAGCCTGCCACCAGCGCGGCGGGAACCAGGCGGTGACCGAGAAACAGCACGGCGACCATGCCGAACATGCCGCCGGAACCCACACCGAGCACGTCGGGACTCGCCATCGGATTCGCGCTCATGCGTTGCAGCAATGTTCCCGCGACTGCCAGCAGGGCGCCCGCCGCCAGCGCCGCGACGAGGTGGGGGCCGCGCCAGAACAGCAGGCTTTCGATTTGCGCGAGCGTTGCGACGCTCGTGCCGGTGGGGCCGCGAGAGACCGCCAGCGACAGCAGGCAGGCGAGCGGCAGCAGCATGGCCCACACCAGCGCGATCGCACGAGGCGCGCGGCGATCCTGCCGGGGGCCCGCTGCCGCATGCGCATCGGGCCGCGTGCGCAAACGCGGCAGCAACCCGACGAGCAGCGGCACGCCCACGATCGCGGTCGCGCTTCCGGTTGCGATCACGTGCGCGGAAAACAGGTCGGCCCGCGCGGCCGTGCGCACGATTTCATCGGTGAGCCACAGCAGCGCCGCGCCGGTGAGCGGTGACCACACGAGCCGCGCGCGCAATTGCCGCGCGCCGGCCAGGCGGGCCAGCAACGGTGCGGCCAGGCCGATGAAGCCGATGACGCCCACTTCGGCGACCACGAACGCCGTGAGCGCGACCGCGACGAACAACGCGGCGCCGCGCACCCATCCGACCGCGACACCGAGATGGCGCGCCGTCGTATCGCCTGCGTCGAACAGATTCAGCGGACGATAGAGCAGTGCGGCGCCGCCCGCGCAGGCGGCGAGCTGCATGCCCAGATGCAGCGTCGGTTGCCAGCCGTTCTGGTCGAGCGCGCCGCCGCCCCAGATCTGCAAGCCCGCAAGCCTGTCGAAATGCACCACCGAGATCGCGAGACTGATTGCGCCGCAGTACAGGTTCACCACCATGCCACCGAGGATCACGCCGAGCGGCGACATACGCTGCGCCCATGCCAGCGCGAACACGACGAGCATCGCGGCCGCGCCGCCCGCCAGCGCCAGCGTGCTTCGACCCATGGCCAACCAGCCGGGCATCCAGATCGTCGCGACGGACAGCGTGAGATACGCGCCCGGGAACACCCCGAGCGTCATGGGTTCGGCGAGCGGATTGCGCAGCACCTGTTGCATCAGCGTGCCCGCGAGACCGAGTGCGGCGCCGCACAGCAGCGTCATCGCGACGCGCGGCAGCAGGCTGTAGTGGACGAGCAAGGCCCCCACGTCCTGCGTGTCGGCGGTGGCCGCGAGCGCGTGCCAAAAGGATGCGCCCGCCAGTGCGCGATGCACGTCCGTGGCGGTGAGGCAGGCGGCGAGTACGGCCATGGCGCCGACCAGCGCCAGGCGCCGATCGCTTGTCCGCGCGACGCGTCCGGCCAGCACGAGGTTACGCAAGGCCGCCTCCGCCGTGCTCGAGTGTGGCGAGGGCGATCGAGACGGCCGCGGCGAAGCGCTGCATCGACACGAGTCCCCCGAAGGCCGCGATCACCGGCAGTACTGCGACGCGTTTCTCGCGCACGGCAGGCAGCGCACGCCACAACGGGCTCCGGCTCAGCGCGGCACGCACGTCGGCGCGCAGCGGCCCGATCAGCAGAATGTCCGCATGCGGGACATCGAACAGGCGTTCCAGCGCGACGGTGGCCGAACCGGTTACGGAAGTGCGCCATGGCGTGGAGGCCGCGCGGCTCGCCGCGTCGCGAGGATGGGCGGCATTGTCGACACTGATGCGCGCGAGCACGTCGTCGAACAGGCTACCCGTGCCGTAGACGCGAAAATGTCGCTCGTCGAGTGCTTCGGCGACGATCACGGCGCGCGCCGGGTGAACCCCGGTGCTCGCGATCCGGGTGGCCGCCGACGCGAATTCCCGTTGCGCGGCGGCGATCAGCTCGGCGGCGCATAGCGGCGCATCGATCGCGCGCCCCATCGCGGATGTTTCGTCGCAGAGCACTTCGAGCGGCCGTGCAGCGCTCATGTATGTGCCCAGCGTGAGCGTCGGCGCGATGCGTCGGAGCGGCGTCATCAGCGCCGCATGGGCCGGCGTGACGATGATGAGATCCGGCGCGAGCGCGAGCAGCACCTCGAAATTCGGCTGATAGAGCAGGCCGACATCGGCGACGCCGGACGGCAACGGCGGCGTCACGATGCCGCTCGCATACCAGTCGGGCAACGGAATGCCGACGGGCGCGCGCCCGAGCGCGAGCAGCGTTTCCGTCAGTTCCCAGTTGAGCACCACGATGCGGTGCGGGAACCGTGTGACCGCGGCAGCGGCGCATCGCGCGGAGAACCATGGGCCTGAGCCGGCGAGCGCGGTGAGCGCGACGAGCAGTTGCCGGCGGCGCGGATTCGCGACGAGCAGGTTCATGCCGGAAACCCCAGGCGCCGCCCGCTGACCGGATCGGCGCTCACGCGCATCGGCACGCCGTAGATCGATTCGAGGTGTACCGGGTCCATGATGTCGGCGGCGCGCTCGCGCATCAGCAGACGGCCCTCGCGCAGCGCGACGATACGGTCGCAGAACCGCGCGGCCATGTTCACGTCGTGCAGAACGACGACGGCGCTCATCGCCCTCGTCGCGCAGAGCGTGCGCACGAGTTCGAGCACGGAGAGCTGATGGTTGAGGTCGAGCGCCGACGTCGGTTCGTCGAGCAGCATGCAGCGGCAGTCCTGTGCGACCAGCATCGCCAGCCATGCACGTTGACGCTCGCCGCCCGACAGTACGTCGACGGGGCGATCGGCGTGACGGAGCACATCCGCTGCACGCATCGCGCGCTCGACGTGCGCGGCGTCTTCGTCCCCGAAGCGTCCGAGCGCGCCATGCCACGGATAACGCCCGAGGGCGACCAGTTCGTGCACGGTCATGCCGTCGGTGGGCGGCGTCTGCTGCGGTAGATACGCGACCTGGCGCGCGAACTGGCGTGCGCCCCAGTCGGCGAGCGGCTTGCCCGCATAGCGAATCGTGCCGGCAGTGGGGGCGAGCTGACGAGCGAGCAATTTGACGAGCGTGGATTTGCCCGAACCGTTGTGCCCGACCAGCCCGGTCACGCATGCGGGTTCGATCGCGAGATTGATCGATTGCAGCAGGGGACGGCCGCTGGCGACGTACGACACGCGTTCGAGCGAGAACGTCGTGGCATTGCCGGTGTCGCCGCATGCGGAGCGGGCTGCTTCGTCGCGCACGATATCGCTCATGCCGCGCTCGCCATGTCGTTGCCGCCCGTATGCTGCACGTTGTCCGCGCCGGCCGTGTCCGCGGTCATCGCGGCGATGCGTCCGTTCTCGAGTTTGACGAGACGGTCGGCGAGATCGAAGTAGCGATCGTCGTGCGTGATGACCAGCACGGTCTTGCCGTTCGCCTTCAGCGCGGGCAACAGCGTGCGATAGAACACGTCCTTGAAGGCCGGGTCCTGATCGGCCGCCCATTCGTCGAAGACGTAGAACGGTCGATCCTCCAGGAATGCGACCAGCAGCGCGAGGCGCTTGCGCTGACCTTGCGAAAGGGCGAGCGTGGAGAACGTGCCGCGCTCGATGCGCACCTTGTGGTCGAGTTGCAGCGCGACGAGCAACGTACGCGCCATCCCTTCGCGTTCGCCGGTCAGGCCGAGCAGCGAATCGAACAGATGAAAATCGCTGAAGACCACCGAGAATCGCTGTCGATACGCGGCACGCGTCGTGTCGTCCACGGCGACGCCGTCGACGAGCAGACGGCCGCGCTCGGGCGCGTAAAGGCCGACGAGCAGCTTCGCGAGCGTGGTCTTGCCGCTGCCGTTGCCACCGACGAGATACACGAGCTCTCCGGCGTCGAACGTCAGATCGACGGGCCCGAGCGTGAACAGGCCGTCGTCGCTTTCGCGCACATAGCGATGCTCGACACCTTCGAACGCGATGCGCGAGAATCCTTCGGCCGGGGCGGGGGCGGAACCGGCGTGATTGCCTGGTTCGGCAGGCAGCGCCGCTTCGAGCGCGCCGATGCGCTCGAACGCAACGCGCGCCGAGTTGAGCGACGGTAGCGCCGCGAGCAATCCTTCGACGGGCATGATCAGATAGAGGAACACGAGCGCGTAGCCCGACATGACGTGTGCGTCGGCGCCGAACAGATGCGCGAGCACGAAAGTCGTCAGGCCGACGAAGCCGAACAGCAGCAAATTGCCCCAGCTTGCCGCGAGCGCGTGCAGCACATAGCCGCGCGTGCGCTGCACGCGCACCGCTTCCACGTGCGGTGCGAGCTCGCTGCCGACGAACGCGTTCGCGCGTGCGCGATGCAGCTTGAGTTCCTTGGCGCCGTCGAACAACGCACGAAACTGGTTCAGCAGCGTGTCCTCGCGGTCGCGCGAGGCGCGCAGATGACGCAGCGCACGGGCGCTCACCAGCTGCGTGCCGAGCGTGCCGGCCCCGAGCACGCCCAGCGCGACCGCGAGGATCGGCAGCGAGAGCATGCCAAGGTACGCGAGACAGCCGACGATCACGGCGCCCTGCATCGCAATGGAGGGCAGGCTCACGAAGAACACGACGATGCTGTCGAGATCCTGGGTCAGCGCGCCCACCGCGCGGGCCGCGCCGCACCGCTCCAGGTCGCGGAACGACGCGGCGGTAATGCGTCCGATCGTCTGCATGCGCAGTTGAGCCTTGACGCGTTGACCGAGATACATGAACAGCGCCTGCGAGCCGATGCGCGTCACGAGCACCAGCGCGGCGAGCAGCACGAAGCGCATGCCCAGGTGCATCAGCTGTGCGCCTGATGCTTGCAACGCCTGGTTGATGAGTGCCACGAGCGCCGCGTTCGCGAAGCCGCTCGCGAGACTCGCGAGCAGCGCGACCGGCAGCAACCAGCGTGAGTAGCGGAGCAATGAGGCAATCGGAGGCATAAGTCGTCGGAGGTCGTGCGGACGTGCTGGCTGCACGTGTTGTGTCTCATAGATAAGAATGAGACGTATTAAATTTGAAGAACGGGGTTGGCCGTAACCGTTGATGGATAAGGAGATTAATGCCTCGCGCAGCCGAAAGGTAGACACACGATATCGAATTTTTGACAGAATTTGGTGAATTTGAAATATCATGGCGCACTTCCTTTCGACCGTCTCCGATGAAGGCCTTCCTGCTCAAGCGCTATCCGCTGGCGCGGGTGCCGCTGCCGCGCCAAGTGGCGGCGACCCTCGTGAACTACCGTCAAGGCGAACGCGTGGCTTGGCATCAGCATCGCCATGGCCAGCTCGTCTTTGCAGCCAAGGGCGTCGTCCGCGTGCTCACGCCGGCCCGAACGTGGACGCTCCCGCCGTCGCGGGCGGTGTGGCTGCCGTCGGACGTCGATCACGAACTGCACGCGGTGGGCGACACCGCGCTATGCAGCGTCTATGTGGAACCCGAAGTGTTTCCGTGGCCTTGGGAAGACCCGGCGGTCGTCGCCGTGTCGGTGTTGCTGCGAGAACTCGCGCTCACGGTGGTCGACGGGGCGGACACTTATACGGCCACGAGCCGTGCCGGGCTTGCCGCGTCGTTGCTGATGAAAGTGCTGGCGGAAACGCCGAGCCTCGCGGAGCCGGGTGTGCCCTTGCCGCGCGACGAGCGCCTGCTCAAGCTGTGCGAGCACATGATGAACGACCCCGCGAGCGATCTCACGCTGGACTTCTGGGGCGAGCAATTCGGCGCGAGCGGCCGTACGCTCGCGCGCCGGCTGCATGCCGAGACGGGGCTGACGTTCGTGGCCTGGCGGCAGCAGATGCGCGTCGCGGAAGCGATCACGCGCCTCGCGCTCGGCCAGTCGGTTGCGCAGGTGGCAAAAGACCTCGGGTATCGCAGCGCGAGCGCGTTCATCGTCATGTTCCGACGGATCACGGGCGAATCGCCGCAGCGATATCTCGCGGCGACCTGAGCAGGGCTGATTCGGGCCGGCCCGGCGATGCGGCGCCGCGGACGCAGGCGGCCCGAACGGGATTCGATGTCGCCGCGCGCTTACCCTCGCCCGACGAACGGCATGGCCGTCGCCATGATCGTCATGTTCAGGATGTTCGTGTCGAGCGGCAGGTTCGCCATCTGGACGATCGCGTTCGCGACGTGCGTGACGTCCATCCGCGCTTCGGGCGCGAGGCTGCCGTCGGCTTGCGGGACGCCTTGCGTCATCCGTTCCGTGAGCGACGTCGCGGCGTTGCCGATGTCGATCTGGCCGCACGCGATGTTGTACCGGCGGCCGTCGAGCGCCAGCGCCTTGGTGATGCCGGTCACCGCATGCTTGGTGGCCGTGTACGCGATCGTATCGGGGCGCGGCGCATGCGCCGAGATCGAGCCGTTGTTGATGATGCGGCCGCCCTGCGGCGTTTGCGTTTTCATCAGGCGCCATGCGGCCCGTGCGCACAGAAAGACGCCGGTCA
The DNA here is from genome assembly GCF_001043615.1 of Burkholderia sp. LK4. Classification (NCBI taxonomy): domain Bacteria; kingdom Pseudomonadati; phylum Pseudomonadota; class Betaproteobacteria; order Burkholderiales; family Burkholderiaceae; genus Burkholderia; species Burkholderia sp. LK4. Next base: position 60,897 of record NZ_LDUL01000074.1, on the reverse strand, counting down.
GGTTCGTCGCGACGACGCCGTTCCACACGTCGAATTCGTATTCGTCGAGCGGAACCGGCGGCGCGTTGCGGCCGGCGTTGTTGAACAGCACGTCGAGCCGGCCGAACTGCTGCGCGATCTGCGCAAACGCGCGGTCGACCGATGCTTCGTCGGTGACGTCCGCAGGAAACGCGTGCGCATCGCCGCCGGCGGCGCGGATCGCGTCCTGCGTTTCGCGCAACGAGGCCTCCGTGCGACCGAGCAGCGCGACGGTGAATCCCGCCTGGGCGAGCGCGACGGCCGCTGCGCGACCGATGCCGGAGCCGGCGCCGGTGACGGCTGCGAATTTCTTCATCGAGACAGACATGGCTTGATTTCCTGCTGGTTGAAAGAGGACGAGGCGGCCGGTGACCGGGATCATCGCCGCATTCGGCAATGTAGTCGAAATGCGCGGCGCGCATGTCCGGGCGACATCGCAACGCACGCTCGGCTGACTACTTCGTCCGGCCGGGCGCGGCCCTGCGTGCCCGCGTGCCGGTCTGCGCAAACAGATCGACCACGACGTCGCGCAGCCACCGGTTCCCCTCGTCCTGGTTGACCCGCGCATGCCAGAGCATGTGAATCGGCGTACCCGGCAGCGCGACGGGCAGTGCGCGCCAGCCCAGCGAAAACGGTGCGGCGAGCTGTTGCGCGAGATGCTCGGGCACCGTCGCGATCAGGTCGGTGCGCTGCAGGATGTAGCCGACGCTCATGAAATGCGGCACCGTCAGCCGCACCTGTCGCGTCACGCGACGGCGCTTCAGCCATTCGTCCACCTGCCCGTGACCGGTGCCGGCCGACACCACGACCAGATGTTCGGCATTGCGCCATGCGTCTACCGTCAGCGGCGTGTCCTCGAGCGGATGCCCCCGCCGGAACAGGCACACATAACGCTGATCGAACAGCCGGCGCTGATAGAAGCCGCCCTTGAGCTGCGGCAGCAGGCCGATCGCGAGATCGACGCGGCCGTCGGCCATTTCGTCGCCGAGGTTGATGCTCGTGTTGCGCACGGTATTGAGCGCGATGCCCGGCGCCGCGTGCGACAGGTGTTCGAGCAGCGCGGGCAGGAACACGACTTCGCCGATGTCGGTCATGCCGATCGTCAGCGTGCGCGTGGCGCGCAGCGGATCGAAACCGGTCTCGGGATTGAGCGCGGCGTGCAGGGTCGCGAGCGCGTGCGACACGGGTTCCGCCAGGCGCAGCGCGAACGGCGTCGGCACCACGCCGCCCGGCCCGCGCACGAACAGCGGATCGCCGAGCCGGCGGCGCAGCTTCGCGAGCGCGTTGCTCACGCCCGGCTGGCTCATGTTCATCTGCTCGGCGACGCTCGACACGCGCCGTTCCTGCATCAGCCGCTGGAACAGCAGCAGCAGGTTGAGGTCGATATCGCTCAGTTCCATGGGTTTTGCCTCGCCCGGTTCATTGCATCCGGTGATGATGCAGATTCATTTCATTTTATTGTGGAATGAAAGTCGGCTCCCGAGAATACCGATACGGCCCATGCAATCGGCATGGCCGCTGCGCACGTCGCACACCCCACATCGGAATATCGGAGACACCTTCACCATGCAGACGAACCTGAAGATTGCGATCGTCGGCGCCGGGATCGGCGGCCTGACGCTCGCGCTCGCGCTGCGCGAGCACGGCATCGACGCGCAGATCTACGAACAGACGGAGGTGCTGCGCGAAGTCGGCGCGGCCGTCGCGCTGTCGGCCAATGCGACGCGCTTCTACGAACGCATGGGCCTGCGTGCGGCCTTCGACGCGGTGTGCGCGGACATCCCGGGGCTCGTCTATCGCGACGGCCGCAGCGGCGCGGTGATCGGCCATCATCGCGGCGAGCCCGACTATCGCCGGCAATTCGGCGGCGCGTACTGGGGCGTGCATCGCGCGGATCTGCAGGCCGTGCTGTCGAAGGCGGTCGGCCTCGACCGCATCCATCTCGGCCACCGGCTGACCGATCTCGTGCAGCACGCCGATCGCGTCACGCTGGTGTTCGACAACGGCGTGCGCATCGACGCCGATCTCGTGGTCGGCGCGGACGGCGCGCGCTCGATCACGCGGCGCTGGATGCTCGGCTACGACGATGCGCTGTATTCGGGCTGTTCGGGGTTTCGCGGCGTGGTGCCGGCCGCGCGGCTGAGCCTGCTGCCCGATCCCGAAACGCTGCAGTACTGGATCGGGCCGCACGGGCACCTGCTGCACTATCCGATCGGCGACGACGGCGACCAGAATTTCCTGCTGGTCGAGCGTCATCCGTCACCGTGGCCGTCGCGCGACTGGGTGATGCCGTCGGAAGAGGGCGAGCAACTGCGTGTATTCAGGGACTGGCATCCGGCGGTGGTGCAGATGATCACCGCGGTGCCGATCAGCCAGCGCTGGGGCTTGTTCCATCGGCCGCCGCTCGGCCGCTGGAGCCGCGGGCGCGTGACGCTGATCGGCGACGCCGCGCATGCGCTGGTGCCGCACCACGGGCAGGGCGCGAACCAGTCGATCGAGGATGCGGTGGTGCTGGCGGCGCAACTGGCGCAGGCCGGGCCGGGCAACTGGCGCGAAGCGCAGGAAGCGTACGAGCGGCTGCGTCGCGGCCGCACGCGCAAGGTGCAGTACGCGTCGATTTCCGTGGCCGATGTGCTGCACCTGCCCGACGGGCCGGCCGCGCAGGCACGCAATGCGCGTCTGGCCGAGCGCGACAGCGTGCTGCATCACCTGGACTGGATTCACGATTTCGATGCGCTCGCCGGGGAGCCGGACGAGCGGCAGGGCGGCACGTGGCTTTGAACCCGCCGTCGGGCCCGGGCGCGCCGGGACGGCGTGCGCAGCGCATGGGACGGGGCGACGGCCTGCGGCCGGCCGGTCACCGTCCGGCCGGGTGAAAACGGGCGGGGTCGCGCCGGCGCGCGATCACTTCACGCACTCGAGCGCGTACTTCAGCCCCGTCCCGAGCAGCCCGCGCCAGACGTCCCACGTATGCCCGCCATCGACGATGCGCAGTTCGGCCGGGTTCTGCGCGCGGCGCAGGTGCGTGTACAGCACGCTCGATTCGGCCTGGATGGTCAGGTCGTCGTCGCCGGCCGCGATGAACATCGGGATTCGCCAGCTGCGCGCGAAATAGCCGCGCATCAGCGCCGGGTAGTTGAGTTCGTGCCACACGCGCGGATCGAACTGCCGGTCGCCGAACACGCCGACGTAGCGCGCGGCGGAATTGAGCGGCGGCTCGTTCGCGTAGATCGCGGGGCTCAGCAGCATCGCGCCGCAGAACAGCCCCGGTTCTAGCAGCGAGAAGCGCAGCGCGCCGAAGCCGCCCATCGACACGCCGCCGATCGCACGGCCCGCGCGCTGGTTCGACACCGCGAAGTGCGCTTCGACTTCGGGCAGCAGGTCGTTGAGGAACGCGCTCTGCATCTTCTCCTTGCGGTCGACGTACCAGTCGGTGCCGCCCTGCGGCATCACGATCACGACGGGCGGAATCTCGCGGCGCTCGATCAGCGTGTCGGCGGTGGCCTGCAGCCGGCCCTGCGTGACCCAGTCGTTCGCGTTGCCGGCATTGCCGTGCAGCAGGTACATCACCGGGTAGCGCGCGCCTTCCGGGTTGTAGCCGGGCGGCAGGTAGACCGTGTACGACCAGTCGCGCTTCAGCGACGCCGACCGGAACGTGCGCAGCACGACGCTGCTGCCCGGATTGAGCGCGGGCTCCTGGGCGGCCGACGGGGTCGTCGCGGTCTGGAGGGCCGGCGGCGGCGCGGGCGGTGCCGCCGGCGCGGGCGGCGTGGCGCGGGCGGTGGCGATGGAGCCGGCGATCAGGGCGAGGGCGAACGGAAGGGCGAGTCGGCGCATGTCGAATCGTTTCAGGAGAGGCGCCGGCTATCGTAGCAGCGGCGCATGACGGCGCGGCGCGTCATCGCCGCGATCGGAACGGCAGCCGCGCGACGAGCGGCCCGTAGAGTTTGGCGACGAGATACAGCAGGCCCATCGCGACGACGTCGGCGGTCAGCCCGAGTTTCACGTCGAGATAGCCCTCGGTCGCCTGGTAAAGCAGCGAATCGACCGCGAGCGAGATGCCGGTGCCCGCGACGAAGCACAGCAGCCCCTGCCGGCCGATCGTGCCGATCCACGGCATCGCGTGCGCGACCTTCTTCATCCAGCCGAGGTGGACGAGCTTGGCCGCGAGCCACGCGATCGCGAGGAAGTTCGCGAGCCGCAGCGCGCCGAGGTTCTGCTTGATCGACGGATCGGTCGGGAACGGTTCGATGCGCAGCCGGTAGTACGCGCCGGCCGCGACGATCGCGAGCGACACGGCCGTCAGCAGCCAGCCCTGCGGCTTGGGCGCGAGCGTCTGGTAGACGGGCTGGCAGCGCGCGATCACGCCGAGCACGAACAGGAACTGCCACGCGAACGGGTTGAAGTCCCACGGCGCGCCTTCGACGGTCGGCAGGAAGCGCGCGACGTGCGGCGCCGCGAACCACAGCGAGCCGCTGAACGCGAGCAGCAGCCACGGCTGCGTGCGTGCGAGCGGCAGCGTGAGCGGGACGAGCAGCGCGAAGAACGCGTACATCGGCAGCACCGACGCGAGGTACGGCTGGCGGCGGAACAGCAGGATGTCGCGCAGCGCGGCGAGCGGCTTGTGGAGCAGGCCGTCGAGATCGTTGGTCGGCATGTTCGGGCCGTCGATCGCGAACGCGTTCAGCACGGCGGTGATCAGCAGCATCAGGCCGGCCGTCACGAGGAATGCACGGTAGATCTCGAACGCGCGCCGGATGAAGCGCTGGCGCGCGGCGGCTTCGTCGTGCCGCTCGGCGAGCGAGTTGTACGCGATCGCCGTCGCGAAGCCGCCGAGGAACACGAACACCTCGGCCGCGTCGCACAGCGCGTACGCGTGCAGCGTCACGCGCGACAGGATGCTGCCGCCGATGTGGTCGACGACGATGACGAGCAGCACGAGGCCGCGAAAGAAATCGAGCTCGGCGTAGCGGCCGGCCCGGGCCGGCGCGGTCATCGGGCCGCCTTCCGGCGCGGGCCGCGTGCACGGCCGGCACGCGCCGCACATGAATCGGGGTGAAGCATGACTTCGTGAAGAAATGACGAACGGATGCGCATTGTGCCACCGATGCGCCGGGCCCCGGGTTTACGCGGATGGCGGCGCGTCCCGCCGCTGCCGATAAGCCGGGTCAGGTTGTCCGCGCGGCGGGGCAGTTGGACGAGCGCAACGTTTTGCGCAGGGTTCACATGCCCCGATGGACGGACGGTTTGCGACGTGACACCATTTTGTCCTCACGCGGCCGCACACCGCGTCGTCCGCCCTGCGGGCCACCCATACAACAGATCAAACATTCGCCGGGCGCGCGACTCGCCCGGCCCCGGCTCCGGAGATCCGTCATGAAGAAGCACGTCATTTTTGCCGCCGCGCTGGCCGCTTTCGCCGCGCCGGTCTTCGCCCAGAACAGCGTGACGCTGTACGGTGTGATCGACGAAGGCTTCAACTACACGAACAACGTGAATGTGAATGGGGTCGGAAAGTCGAACTACCAGCTCGCGAGCGGTTATGCGCAGGGCAGCCGCTGGGGCCTGAAGGGCAGCGAGGATCTCGGTGGCGGGCTGAAGGCGATCTTCACGCTGGAAAACGGTTTTGACGTCAACAACGGCCGGCTCGGGCAAGGCGGCCGCATGTTCGGCCGCCAGGCGTTCGTCGGGCTCTCCGAGTCGCGCTTCGGCACGCTGACCTTCGGCCGCCAGTACGACTCCGTCGTCGACTACCTGGCGCCGCTCACGGCCAACGGCAACTGGGGCGGCACGCTGTTCTCGCACCCGTTCGACAACGACAACACGGACAACTCGTTCCGCGTCAACAACACGGTCAAGTATGCGAGCGCCGACTGGAACGGCCTGACGTTCGGCGGCACGTACAGCTTCAGCAACAGCACCGGCTTCTCGAACAACCGGCAGTACAGCCTCGGTGCGCAGTATTCGCTGGCCGGGCTGCAGGTCGCGGCTGCGTACCTGCAGGCGAACAACCCGGGGGTCGGCAACGCGGGCGCGATCGCCGCGGATGACGCGAACTTCGTCGCCGACCGCCTGCGGATCTTCGGCGGCGGCGTCAACTACACGTTCGGCCAGGCCACGGTCGGTTTCGTCTATACGAAGACGGACGTGAAGAATCCGGTATCGACGGTCTACCTGCCGGCTTCGACGTTCGCCGGCCTCGGGCTGACCGCGACGAAGTTCCAGAACTTCGAGATCAACGGCAAGTACCAGCTCACGCCCGATTTCTATCTCGGCGCGCAGTACGTGTACACGGACGGCAAGTTCGATGCCGCGGCCGGATCGTTCAAGCCGAAATACCACACGGTCGGCCTGATGGCCGACTACAGCCTGTCGAAGCGCACCGACGTCTACCTGCAGGGCGCATGGCAGAAGGTTGCCGGCGACAAGACCGGCACCGCGGCCGACGGCGGCTACGTGGTCGGGACGGACGGGCCGTCGGCGTCGTCGAACCAGTTCGCGGTGCGCGCCGCGATCCGCCACAAGTTCTGAGCGGTTCGACCGGCCGGGGCCGGCGCCCCGGCCCGAGCCCGCGTCAGCCCGCCCGGTACGGGCCGCCGAGCGTCTCCGCGAGCCAGTCGACGAAAATCCGCACGCGCGGCGCGAGATGCCGCCCGGTCGGAAACACCACCGACACGGGCAGCGGCTCGGCATTCCATTCCGGCAGCACCTCGACCAGCGAGCCGTCCGCCAGCAGCGGCCCGAGCCCTTCGCGCGGCGCCTGGATCAGCCCGAGGCCCGCGAGACAGCACGCGAGATACGCCTGCGAGCTGTTGACCGACACGACGCTGCGCATCTTGACCGCGTGCAGCTCGCCCGTATCCATGTCCGCATATTCCCAGTCCAGCTCACGGCCCGTTCGGCTCGAGAAATAGCCGACCGCGACGTGGTCCGGCAGCTCGTCCGGCGAGCGCGGCGTGCCGTGGCGCGCCAGATACGCGGGCGCCGCGCAGTTGATCTGCGCCAGCTCGCCGATGCGCCGCGCGACGAGCGACGTGTCGGACATCGTGCCGACCCGCACCGCGCAGTCGATGCCGTCGGCGACGAGATCGACGAAGCGGTCGGTCGTGCCGATCACGACGCGCAGGTCGGGGTAGCGTGCGTGGAAATCCGGTAGCGCCGGAATCATCTGGTTCACCGCGAAGCGCTCGGGCAGGTCGACGCGGATCGCGCCGCGCGGCGTCGCGCCGGCGTCCTCGAACAGCGTTTCCGCATCGTCGAGATCGGCCAGCAACCGCATGCAGCGCTCGTAGTAGGTCGCACCCTCGGCCGTCAGCGCGACGCGCCGCGTCGTGCGCTGCAGCAGGCGGACCTTCAGGTGCTTTTCCAGATACTGGACGGCGTTGCTGACCGTCGGGCGCGGCAGTTGCAACTGCTCGGCCGCCTTCGTGAAGCTGCCGAGATGGGCGACGCGCGCAAAGATGCGCATTGCATGCAGATGATCCATGCGGGGCGGGGGTGTGGGCGGATGGACAGGCTCCATTGTTAATCAGCGTCGAATGGTTTGGTGGAGTGTTTCGCATTTATCGCGCGTCGCGATGCGCCCAGAATCCTGCCTGTTGATTCATCACTCGAGGAAACGGACATGGATAGGCGTGAACTGGGCCGGTCGGGCCCGCGGGTATCGGCGCTCGCGCTGGGCTGCATGGGAATGTCGGACTTCTACGGGCCGGCCGATCGCGCCGAGAGCATCGCGACGCTGCACGCGGCGCTCGACCACGGCATCACGATGCTCGACACCGGCGATTTCTACGGAATGGGCGACAACGAGATGCTGATCCGCGATGCGCTGCGCGGCCGGGCGCGCGACCAGGTGCTGATCAGCGTGAAATTCGGCGCGCTGCGCGATCCGGCCGGCGGGTTTGCGGGCTACGACGCGCGGCCGGCGGCGATCCGCAACTTCGTCGCGTACTCGCTGAAACGGCTCGGCACCGATTACATCGACATCTACCGGCCGGCGCGCGTCGATCCGGCGGTGCCGATCGAGGAGACGATCGGCGCGATCGCCGATCTCGTGAAGGCCGGGTACGTGCGCCATATCGGCCTGTCGGAAGCCGGCGTCGACACGATCCGCCGCGCGGCGGCCGTCGCGCCGATCTCCGACCTGCAGATCGAATATTCGCTGCTGTCGCGCGGTATCGAGGCCGGGATCCTGCCCGCGTGCCGCGAACTCGGGATCGGCGTGACGGCCTACGGCGTGTTGTCGCGCGGGCTGCTCGGCGGGCGCTGGAGCACGGCGCGGCAGGGCGAGCGCGATTTCCGCGCGGCGAGCCCGCGCTTCCAGGGCGAGAACCTCGCGCACAACCTCGCGCTCGTCGATGCGCTGCGCGCCATCGCCGACGAGAAGGGCAGCAATCCCGCGCAGGTCGCGATCGCGTGGGTGTTGTCGCGCGGCGGCGATATCGTGCCGCTGATCGGCGCGCGCAAGCGCACGCAGCTCCAGGACGCGTTACAGGCGGCTGAAATGCAACTAACGGTCAACGACATCATGCGCATCGAAGCGGCGGTTCCCGCCGGGGCGGCTGCCGGTGAGCGCTATCCGGCCGCACAGATGGCTCACCTCGACAGCGAGCAGTGACGGGGGGCATTTCACGGGGACGGATCGACCGGGCCGGTAGCCGGCGCACGCGACCTGCGTTGAACGAAGGCGGGCGTGCGCCGGACGGTGGCGCGGTGTGCGAATGCGCACGTGCGCCGGCCGCGCCGGCTCCGCGCGGCAGGCCCGAGCCAGCCTCAGGCAAAGCCAGATGGCGGGCGGCGCGATCGGGGTTCACCATCGGCGCCGTACTCAACCGGACGGAATGCCTTTCATGCACATTCACACGCTGACGATCGTCGCGGTGGTTTTCCTGCTGGCCGGCGCGGTCAAGGGAATGATCGGGCTCGGCCTGCCGACCATCGCGATGGGCTTGCTGACGCTCGCGATGCCGCCGTCGGCCGCCGCGAGCCTGCTGCTCGTGCCGTCGTTCATCACCAACGTGTGGCAGTTGTGGCTCGGCCCGTCGTTCGGGCCGTTGCTGCGCAGGCTGTGGCCGCTGCTCGCCGGCCTGACGATCGGCACGCTGACCGGCGGGCTGCCCGCGCTCGCGGCCGGCAGCACCTGGACGCATGCGGCGCTCGGCGTGGTGCTGGTCCTCTACGGGCTGTGGGGGCTCGCCGCCGCGCGGCTGCCCGCGCCGGGGCGCCACGAAAAATGGCTGTCGGCCGTGGTCGGTTACCTGACGGGTGTCGTGACGGCCGCGACCGGCGTGTTCGTCGTGCCGGCCGTGCCTTACCTGCAGGCGCTGCGGCTGTCGAAGGACGACCTGATCCAGGCGCTCGGGCTGTCGTTCACCGCCTCGACGATCGTGCTTGGCCTGCAGTTGCGCGTGACGGGTGCGCTGGAGACGGTCGATCTCGGCGTGTCGGCGCTCGCGCTCGTGCCGGCGCTGGCGGGTATGGCCGGCGGGCAGTATGCACGGCGCGTGATGAGCGAGAAGGCGTTCAAGCGCTGCTTCTTCGTCGGGCTGATCGCGCTCGGCGCGTACATGGCGGCTTCGGGGTGGCGGTGAGCGGGCATCGCCGGCGAGCGTGATGCCCGCTGTCCGTGACGATCCCGAAGCCGGCTGACGAAACCGGCTTCGGGCGCATTCACCGGGCGCGGGTCACCCCGCTCAGGCCGGGTCGGCGTACTTCAGCGTCCATCCGAACGTACGGGTCGCGCCCGCGCCGAGCGCGAACGGCTTCGTCGTGCACGCGAAGTTCGAATGCAACTGGCCGATCGGCGTCGTCGACAGCGGATTCGTCGTGCCGTTCACCGTATCGAAGGCGGACAGCGCGCAGTTGTCGAACCCGGTCGCCGCATAACCGGTCGCGGGGCTGTTCGCGTACGCGACCGACACGCCGTCGCCGTTGGCCTGCGTCGACGCGAAATCCGCGAACGACGTGAAGTCCGTTTCGACCGACAGGTTGCCGGTGAGCGTGCCGGTGCTCAGCGTGTCGCTGCGCGCCACCGAGCCGTGCGCGAACGTCAGCACCGTGTGCACCTGGAGGTCGAGATCCGTCGTGTACGCCGCGTTCTTCGATGCGAGCCGGAACTTCGCGGTATCGAACGACACGATCACCTGCCCGTTGACTTGCTGGACATTCAGGTTCTTGTAGTACGTGACGGGAATGTAGGTCTTGCCGTTGTACGACACCTGCGGAATCAGCAACGCGTAGCCGAGATCGGTCGTGCCGTAGGTCAGCTTGTCGGAGGACGGCACCGGGTAGTACGGCGTGTACGAGTTGTAGTCGGGCGCCTGGCTGAGGTTCAGGTTGATCACGCGCCGGCCGTCGCGCACGGTCACCAGCGCCGCGCTGTACGGATGCGCGGGGTCGTTCGGCTGGTTGTACCAGGTGAGCGTGTAGTGCGGGCGCGCGTCGAGCCATGCGTTGTAGTCGGCGTCGGCCATCGGTGCCTTGCCGCCGAAGCCGAGCTTGTTCCACCACGCGTTCACGTACAGGTACTGGTGCAGCAGGCTGAAGTTCTCGCCCATCACGCGCGGCTTGCCGCGATACGCGTCCGTGCCGCGACCCTTGACCCACATGTTCACCGAGGGCGTCGGCAGCGACGGGTCGTACCAGAACGTATCGAAGCGATGCGCCGCCTTCGTGATGAACGTGTAGGCGACCTGCTTCTCCTGGTCGGACAGCACGCCGGCGTTGGCCGCGGCCGTCAGCACTTCCATGAACGCGGAATCGCCGTACGGGCCGATCGAACGGCCGTAGTTGAAGCCTTCGCCGTCGCCGTTCAGCTGCGGCAGGATCAGGTCGACGGACTTGCGCAGATACCCCTTCAGTTCCGGCGTGAAATTCGCTTCGTTGCCCATCTCGAACGTGCGCTCGGTCACTTCGCCGATCAGCAGCGTGCTGTAGCGGTCGAAGCGCGCCTGGTCGTAGTAGGTCGTGTGCGTGTTCGACGCTTCGTCCGAGAACCCGCCCGACGAGTCGTTGCGGATATGGTTCGTGAGCGTGTACAGCAGCGCGTCGCGCGCGCCCATCGTCGCGACGGACGGATCGGTCTTCGATGCGAACGACGGGCTGCTCCAGCCGAGCTTCTGGCGCAGCCCGGCGATTCCGTAGGACACCGCATAGTAGTTCTGTGCGGTGTTGAGCGACGCGATGTCGATCGGCGTGCCGGCGGCCGGGCACGTGTCGACCTTGCCGCTCGCGTCGGGGCCGAACATGTCGCAGAACCGCAGCCGCTGCTGCAGTGTCGCGAGCATCGCGTCGCTGAAGACTTCGTTGAGCATCCCGTGCGCCTGCAGGTTGTTCAGCGCGACGAGATAGTAGTACTCGCCCCACGACGTATTCGCATACGTATAGTTGCCGCCCGACTGCGCCATCATCGCGGTCGTGATCTTCTGGTAGGTCGCGAGGTAGCTCGCGTATTGCGGATCGTTCTTCGACTTCATGTCGATCAGGATGTACGACAGGCCGAGCGCGAGCTTGCCGGGCAGGAATTTGTCGCCGGTGTTCGTGTCGAGCACGTGGACGGGCGTGCCGTCGCCGAGATCCATCACGACCTGCGTGAAGTCGGGCGACTTCCGGATCAGGTCGAACAGCGCGCGCATCTGGCCCATCATCGTGATCGGCGTGTCCGTGCCGGCCGGCACGCTCGTGTCGGCCGCGCCGTAGACGAGCGCCTGCAGCGAGTTCGCCGCGAGCGCGGAGGCGGGCGGCGACGTCGGCGTCGAGTTCGATGGCGGGGACGACGACGACGGCGGATCGGTGATGTCGTTGCCGCCGCAGGCACTGACGAACAGGACGGAAAGGGCGCTGAGCGCGGCGCCGAGCGCGAATCTGCTGCGCGGATGCATTGTGTCTCCAGTTTTGAATAGTGATGACGGACGGGCGGGTGTGGCCGTTGCCGTGCTCGATGCCCGTGCGTGGCCGCCGCCTTGCAACCCTGATCCCTGAAGACGGACGGCCTGAATCACCACTCGAGCGGGCAAGCGTTCTCCCTGCACGGGCCGTGACCGGCGTCGCGCGGATGCATTGGAAAACGTTTTCCAAATTTAGGCATTGGACGGTGCGATGTCAATGAACTTTCACGATGGAGGCGCGGGTAGAAACCCGGATAGTGGGCGCGGAGGGAGGAGGGGGAGGTCAGGATTGCGCGGGAATTACCGGATTTTTTCGATGGGTGGTGCAGTGCGGCGTGGAATGCAGGCGTGAATGCGGCGGGCAGGAAGGCTGTCTGGTTATGCGTTTTCGTTCGAGATCGAGAGAAAACGTTATCCGTATGGATCGAATGGTGTCGGGTCGCGCATCGGGGCGTCGGTCGCGGTCGGTGCTGCTAAAGCCGCGCCTCGACCGCCGCCTTGTCGATCACCGACCCGGCCTGTCGGTTCAGGCAGTCGATATACGCGCGGAAGCGGGTGGCAAGATCGGTGTCGGCCAGAGCCGTGCTTCCGTGTGTCGCAGGGGTGGGGGCGAATGCGGCGGGCGTTACCGCGACGTTGCTTCGCCGGACAGAAACGCCACGAACTCCCGCGTGTACTTCGGCAGCGCGTCGAACGACCGCGCGCACAGCTTCAGGCGGCGGTGGCTCCACGGATCGGACAGCTCGACGAGCCGCACGTCCATCGTCTGCATCGCACGCTCGGCCGCATGGCGCGACACGATGCCGATGCCCACGCCGCTGGCGATCACGCGGCAGATCGCGTCGAAGCTCTTCAGCTGCACGCGGTAGCGGATCCGCTTGCCGAGCGCGCGCGCCTGGTCGGCGAGATGCACCTGCAGCGCGCTGCCGTCGGTGAGGCCGATGAAGTCGGCGTCGGCGATCGTGTCGAACGCAACCTTGTCGTGTGACGCGAGCGGATGCGCGGCCGGCACGACGACGATCAGCCAGTCCTCGCGGAACGGCTTCTGTTCGAGCCCGCCGAGCCCGACCGAATCGGCGACGATGCCGACCTCGGCCGTCTTGTTGCGGATCGCATGCACGATCTCCTGGCTCGAGCGCTCCTCGACGCTGATCGACAGCTTCGGATGATGCGGCAGGTAGTCGGCCAGCGCATCGGGCAGGTATTCGCTCAGCGACGCCGTGTTGCACAGCAGCCGGATATGCCCGCGCAACCCCTGGCCGAATTGCTGCAGTTCGCCGCGCATGTGGTCGATCTGCTGCAGCACGGTGCGCGCGTGGTGTTCGAGCGCGCGGCCTGCGTCGGTGGCCTGCGCGCCCGCCTTGGTCCGGTGCAGCAGCGGTACGCCGAGCTCGTCCTCCATGCCGCGGATGCGTTCGCTCGCGGCCTGCAGCGTGATGTGGGTCCGCTCGGCCCCGCTCGTGATCGTGCCGGCCTCGCAGATGTTCAGGAAGAGCCGCAGGTCGGTCAGGTCGAAGCGCATGAGGGTGGGGGTGATCGTGTTGGAATGGCCGATAAGTTAGCAGGGAACCGCGGCCGGGGTCTCAGGCTTGGCCTGAGGCCCGATTCGCCGGTTCCGAATTTTCGGGGCACGATCGATGACGGATCATGGCCGCACATCAACCGGGGGAGCCTGTCATGCGGATCGATCCATCGTGGGGCGTGTCGTTCAAGATCGCGCTGCACGTGCTGTTCCTGTGCATCGGCATCGCGTGGGCCTGTTCCGAACTCGCCGCGTGGCTGCGTTGAGCGTCGCGGCGCGCCGCATTGGCACGCTGCGTCGCCTATCAAAATGAGTTCACCATAGTTTTACAGAACGAAAATTCTTCCGTTTCCACGCGAAAAGACCATCAAGTTTTTCCGAATCGGACCGTATTACCGGTAGCGAATGCCGGCCGGCATCCGGTTCGTGATCGTTTGTCATCATTGTTTTCATCCGGTTACACGTCGGCCGTTCCGTTTTTGAGATGCTTGAAAGATTGTCAAACCGGAGTCGGATCGTCCATGAAATCGCGCGAGATTCACCGTCACGCGGCGTGGCTGCCGGGCCTGGCCGCCGTGCTCGTCATGGCCGGTTGTGCAAGCACGCAGTCCGTTCCGCCGAGCGATACGCTGGCGGCACAGTCATTACCGTCGAGCCCGCCGGCCGTTGCGCCGGCGGCCGTCACCCCGCCTCCCGCGCCGATTCTCGTTGCGCAGAAGTACATCGTGAAGCGCGGCGACACGCTGACGGGCATCGCGTCCGCGAACGGCTGCAGCATTGCCGACCTGCGCACCTGGAACAAGCTGGGCGCGAACGGCAGGCTGCGCATGGGGCAGGTGCTGCGCATCGTCAGGCAGCAGCCGTTGCCGCCGCCGGGCGCAGCCGGCATGCAGGCCGCGTCGTCGGCTGCGAGCAATGGCGCGGGGAGCAGCCCGGCATCGGCGCAGGCCACCGCGTCGACCGCGAGCGACCGTCAGGTCGTCAAGGAAACGAAGCGGCATGCAGGCGGTGTCGCGCTCAAGTGGCCCGCCAACGGCAAGATCGTCGACGGGTTCCGGCCGGGGCAGAACCGCGGCATCCAGATCGCCGGCCGGCCGGGCGACCCGGTCCGCGCTGCGGCCGACGGTCGCGTGATGTACGCCGGCACTGGCCTGAACGATTACGGCAGCCTGATCATCGTCCAGCACAACGCGGATTTCCTGACCGCCTATGCGCATAACCGCAGGTTGCTCGTGAAGACAGGCGACATCGTGCGCCAGGGCGACGAGATCGCCGAGATGGGCGACCTCGACAACTCGCGTGTCGCGTTGCTGTTCGAAGTGCGGCGCGACGGCAAGCCGGTCAATCCGATGCCGTACCTGCCTTCGTCGCAAGGGTGAGGCGGGGTCGTTTCGCTGGAACGTGGCGGCGGTCGCTGCTACGCTAGGGGCTGTTCATGCGAATCCCGTGCTTCACGCGGGGCCGACGGCCATCTTCAGGGGATGCGCGGTGAATGCCGTCGCGGGCCGGCCGCCGGCGCGAACGCGGGCGCTTCGTTGAAGCGCGCCCGCGTTGCTTCGTGCCACCGTTTCCGACAGAAGACAGAACACACCTCATCCATGGAACACTCTCCGACACGCCGCTCGCTGTTGCTTGCCGCCGTGGCCGCGCCGTTCGTCGCCGCGTGCACGTCCGCGCCGGTCGCCGACCAGGGGCGCGCCCATACCGCCCAGGCCGAATTGACCGCGCTCGAGAAGGCGTCGAACGGCCGGCTCGGTGTCGCCGCGCTCGATACGTCGAACGGCGTGCGCATCGCTCACCATGCGCGCGAACGCTTCCCGCTGTGCGGCACGTATGCGGTCGTCGCGGCTGCCGCGATGCTCGCGCGCGGCTCGCTCGATGCGTCGCTGCTGCCGCGCCGAATTCTTTACCGCCGCTATGAAATCGTGTCGGGCTCGCCGGTCACGGAAAGCCACGTCGACACGGGCATGACGATCGAGCAGCTGTGCGTGGCGATGCTGCAGTCGGGCGACAAGGGGGCGGGCAACCTGCTGATGGGTGTGCTGGGCGGCCCGCAGGCCGTCACGTCGTTCGCGCGCGCGAGCGGCGACACGTCGTTCCGCCTCGACCACTGGGAACCCGAACTGAATCACGCGGCGCCCGGCGACGAGCGGGACACGTCGACACCGGTCGAGATGATCGACACGCTGCAGCGGCTGCTGCTCGGCAACACGCTGCCCGACCCGCAGCGCGCGCAGTTGACGGAATGGATGGTCGGCGGCGCGCGCGGCGCGACCGGCATCGCGGCCGGCGTGCCGCCCGGCTGGCGCATCGCGGACAAGGCCGGCACGGGCGGTTACGGCACGACGACCGACGTCGCGGTGCTGTGGCCGCCGTCGCGTGCGCCGATCGTGATGGCCGTGTCGTTCACGCAGCCGCAAGCCGCGGCGGCGGCCCGCGCGGACGTCGTCGTGTCGGCGGCGCGCATCGTGGCGGGTGCGCTCACCGCGACGGCCTGAGCGCGTCGCTCCTCGCGTAAAACCGGCGTTTGGCTTATCGTGTCGGACAGCGCGCGCCGGAGCCGGCGCGCGGCCCTTCCGCGCCGTTTTTGCGTTTGCCTTCTTCATGCGCCGACTTCCGCCCCTGCACGCACTGCAGATCTTCTCGACGGTGGCCCGCCACCGCAGCTTCACGCGCGCGGCCGAGCAGCTGTGCATCACGCAGGGCGCGGTGAGCCGGCAGATCCAGACGCTCGAGGCGCATTACGGCTTTCCGCTGTTCAAGCGGCATGCGAAGGGGCTCACGCTGACGGCGGAGGGCGAGCAGTTGCTGCCGGTCGTCAACGAGAGCTTCGCGCGGATCGAGGACATCTCGATGAAGCTCACGCGCCAGCGCACCGATCTCGCGCTGAAGGTGCCCACCTGCGTGATGCGCTGGATGCTGCCGCGCATCATGCGCTTCCAGGGCGAGCATCCCGATCTCCATGTGCAGATCACGACCGCGTGGCAGCACGTCGTCGATTTCTCGACCGAGCCGTTCGATGCGGCCGTCGTCTACGGCACGGCGCCGGGCCCCGGCGTGTTCGCACTGCCGCTGTTCGACGAGCGGCTGACACCCGTGTGCGCGCCCGAGCTGCGGCAGGCGTCGCCGCTCGATGCGGTCGGCGATCTCGCGCGCCATACGCTGCTGCATCCGACGCGAGACCATCGCGACTGGCGTGCGTGGCTCGATCATGCGGGCGAGCGCAGTGTCGATCCCGCGCGCGGGCCGACGTTCGACACGCTCGATCTCGCGACGAACGCGGCGATGCAGGGCTTCGGCGTCGCGATCGGCGACGTGACGCTCGTCGACGACGACGTCAGCGCTCACCGGCTCGAACGGCCGTTCGACATCGTGCTCGAAACCGGCGCGCGTTACTTCTTCGTGTATCCCGAGACCATCGGCAGCCAGCAGAAGATCCGCGCGTTCAGCGACTGGATCGCGCGCCATCGCGACTGAGCGGCGACGCGCGCACGTTCATCGAACCGGCGGGCGGAACCCGCCGGGCGTCGCGCCGGCGAGCGGCTTTACTGGTATGTCACGACCGCGATCATCGGTGCGTGATTGTTGCCGGGACGGTTCGGTAAAACGATTGCGCGCGAGGCCTGAGTAAAGGTCGTGGTCTTGATCGCCTGCTGGCTCGCCGCGTCGACGAACGCGATCTGGCCGGTTGCCGGGCGCGGACAGTCGGCGCGTACGCGCCCGTTGGCGACATCGGCCGTATCGAGCGCGAACGAGCAGGGCGGCTCGACGATCATGCCGGAGAAGTGGATGATGCCGGACGCGCCGGCAGCGAAGGACGAGGAAGTGGCCAGAAGCGAGGCAGCCAGGGCGAACGAGGCGGCGATATGGCGATGCTTCATGACAGGCTCCAGAGAGGAAGCGCGTCGCAGCGGGGCCGCTCGGGTGGCAGTCCGTCAACGCCGCGATGCTGTATGCGTAAACGGCAGAACCATCGGACCTCTTGAATGAGAAAATCGAAATAATGGCTATGGGCAAACGATTGCGAATTGCTTGAACCAATGTAGGCCGAATCTGCGCAATCGCAAGTCAGGGAAAAGCCGGGGGAGATAAGATCGAACGGCGAACGGTCGCCGCGACCGTTGTGCGGGCAACGGCCTCGCGCCGCCCGGAAAGCAAAAACGCCGCTCGTCTCGAGCGGCGTTTTGCGTTGGGGCGAAGGTGCGCGGTTCAGTTCATGCGCTTGCGTACCGCGCCGACGATCACGAGCAGCACGATTGCGCCGACGATCGACGCGATCCAGCCCGCGCCCTGGCCCGGCGCATACCAGCCGGCCGCACGGCCGACGTAGCCGGCGACCAGCGAGCCGACGACGCCGAGCACGACGGTCATCAGGATTCCCATCTTGTCGTCGCCGGGCTTGAGCGCGCGGGCGAGGAGGCCGACGATGAGCCCGACGACCAGGGTTTCGATGAATTGCAGCATGAACGCCTCCCTATTGCTGTTGAGCTGTTGACGAAAGTAAATTGACCCGTGCAGTGCACAAGGGTTCCATGCGGCGGCAAGCCAGCGCGTGGCCCGCCGAGTATCGCATGGCGGCGCGACGTGCGGATGTCACGCGGCCGGCGCGTCAGGCGCCGGCTCGAGACGGCGATAGCCTTCGGTCGCATTCAGCAGCGTGCGCGTGTAGTCGCGCGCCACTTGTCCGGCCCGCACGTCCTCGATCCGCAACTGCTCGACGATCTCGCCCTGCTGCATCACGGCGACGCGCTGGCACAGGAAGCCGATCACCGCGAGGTTGTGGCTGACGAGGATCATCGTCAGGTTGCGTTCGCGATGCAGCCGGCGCAGCAGGTTCAGGATCTCGGCCTGCACCGACACGTCGAGCGCGGACGTCGGCTCGTCGAGCAGCAGCACGCGCGGCTCGACGATCAGCGCGCGTGCGATCGCGACGCGCTGCCGCTGGCCGCCCGACAACTGGTGCGGATAACGAAACCGGAACGTGGGGCCGAGCCCGACCTCGGACAGCGCGCGTGCGATGCGCGCATCGGTGTCGCGCATGCCGTGGATCGACAGCGGTTCGCGCAGCGTCTGGTCGACCGTGAAGCGGGGATGCAGCGACGCATACGGGTCCTGGAACACCATCTGCACGTGGCGGCGAAATGCACGGTCGGGTGTGCCGCCGACCGGCCGGCCGTCGATCGACAGGCTGCCGGACGCGAGCGGCACGAGGCCCGTCAGCGCGCGCAGCAGCGTCGACTTGCCGGAACCCGATTCGCCGACGAGCCCGAACACCTCGCCGTCGCGCACCGCGAAGCTCGCGTCGCGCACGGCGTCGACGTGACCCGTGCGGGTCGGGAAACGGATCGATGCGTGATCGACGTCGATCATCGTGCGGCCTCCTGTCGATCGGCGGGCGTGCCGGCATGCGGCGCGGGTTCGAGCCACGCCGGATCGCGCCGCAGCACGGGCAGTTCGTCCGGCGGATTCGCGAGCGGCGGGTTCGCCGCGAGCAGCCCGCGCGTATAGGGATGGGAAGCGTTGCGCAGGTCGCGCGCGGCGCAGGTTTCGACCACGCGGCCCGCGTACATCACCGCGACGCGATCGCAGAACGACATCACGAGCGGCAGGTCGTGGCTGATGAACATCAGGCCCGTGCCGTGGCGCGCGATCATCGCGTCGAGCACCGCGAGCACCTGCATCGACACGGCGACGTCGAGCGCGGAGGTCGGTTCGTCGGCGATCAGCAGGCGCGGGCCGGTCGACACCATCATCGCGATCATCACGCGCTGGCCCATGCCGCCCGACAGCTCGTGCGGATACGCATCGGCCACGCGCGCCGGGTCGCGGATCTGCACGGCCTCGAGTGCCTCGACGATCCGCTCGCGCAGCGCGCGGCCGCGCAGCCCGGGCTCGTGCAGCCGGAACGCTTCGCCCATCTGCTTCGCGACCGTCATCACCGGGTTCAGCGAATATTTCGGGTCCTGCAGGATCATGCCCATCTGGCTGCCGCACAGCCGCCGGCGTTCGCGCGGCGACATCGCGAGCAGGTCGTGGCCCGCGAAGCGCATCGTGCGCGCCGACCAGCGCGCGGCGTCGGGCAGCAGGCCGAGCAGCGCGCGGCCCGTCAGCGATTTGCCGGAGCCCGATTCGCCGACGATGCCGAGGCGTTCGCCGGGCGCGAGCGTCAGCGACAGGTCGCGCACGGCATCGGTGACGGTGCCGTCGTGCCCGCGAAAGCCGATCTTCAGCCCGTCGATCTCGCAGAGCGGCGCGGGCGCGGTGGCGGTATTCATCGGCATGTCACGCTCCATGGCGGGGATCGAAGACGTCGCGCAGCCCGTCGCCGAGCAGGTTGAACGCGAGGCTCACGAGCAGGATCGCGATGCCGGGCAGCGTCGCGACCCACCATGCGTCGAGCAGCACGTTGCGGCCCGACGCGACCATGAAGCCCCACTCGGGGCTCGGCGGCTGTGCGCCGAGGCCGAGGAAGCCGAGGCCCGCGACGGTCAGGATGATGCCGGCCATGTCGAGCGTCGCGCGCACGATCACCGACGACATGCACAGCGGCACGATGTAGCGCAGCAGGATGCGCGGGCCCGACGCGCCCTGCAGGCGGGCGGCGTGGATGAAGTCGGCCTGCGCGATGCGGATCGTCTCCGCGCGTGCGAGCCGCGCATACGCGGGCCATGCGGTGATCGAGATCGCGACGACCGCGTTGATCACGCCGGGCCCGAGCGCGGCCGCGAATGCGAGCGCGAGCACGATCTTCGGGAACGCGAGCGCGATGTCGGTGATGCGCATCAGCACGCTGTCGACGAAGCCGCCGCAATAGCCGGCCGTCGTGCCGATCGCGAGGCCGATCGGCACGACGATCACGACGACGAGCAGCGCAATGCCGAGCGTGAGGCGCGAACCGGCGATCAGCCGCGAAAGGATGTCGCGGCCGAGCTGGTCGGTGCCGAGCCAGTGCGACGGCGAGCCGGGCGGCAGCAGCCGGTCGGACAGCACCTGGCGCAGCGGATCGTGCGGCATGATCAGCGGGCCGACGATCGCGACGACGATCAGCGCGACGAGGATCGCGAGCCCGAACAGGTTGAGCGGGTTGGCGGCGAAACGGCGCCAGCGGCGATACGCAAGGCCGAGCGCGGCCTGCGAGCGCGACGCGGGCGCGTCGGACAGCAGCCACGCGCGCAGCGTGAGACGCTCGGCGTTCATGGTTGGACGACCTTCGGCATGGGCGATGAAAGAAGCAGGGTGGAAGCGGTCATGTCGTGTCGGCGCCTCAGCGCGCGCGCGGATCGAACACGCGGTACAGCGCGTCGGTCAGCAGGTTGACGGTGATGAACATCGCGCCGATCACGAGCGTCGCGCCGAGCACCGCGTTCATGTCGGCGTTCAGCAGCGCGCCGGTCAGGTACGAGCCGAGCCCCGGCCACGCGAACACGATCTCGGTCAGCACCGAGCCTTCGAGCAGGTTGCTGTACGTGAGCGCGATCACGGTGAGCAGCGGCACCGCGATGTTGCCGAACGCATGCCGCCAGATCACGCGGCGCTCCGGCAAGCCTTTCGCGCGCGCGGTGACGATGTATTCCTGGCTCAGCTGGTCGAGCATGAACGAGCGCGTCATGCGGCTGAGATACGCGACCGAGTAGTAGCCGAGAATCGCGGCCGGCAGCGCGATGTGCGATACCGCGTTGCGGAACACGTCCCATTCGCCCGCGAGCGCCGCGTCGATCAGCAGGCTGCCGGTGCGCGGATCGACCATCCCGTCGTACACGGGATCGAGCCGGCCCGGCCCGCCGACCCAGTGCAGCCGCGCGTAGAACAGCAGCAGCCCCATCAGCCCGAGCCAGAACACCGGCACCGAATTGCCGATCAACCCGACGAAGCGCGCGATGTGATCGATCGGACGGTTGTGCTTCACGGCGGCCGCGACGCCGAGCGGCACGCCGATCGCGATGCCGATCAAGGTCGCGATCGTCGCCAGTTCGAGCGTGGCCGGGAACACGCGCTTGATGTCGTCGAGCACCGGGTTCGCGGTCAGCAGCGACATGCCGAGATTGCCGTGCAGCACGTCGCGCGCATAGATCAGGAACTGCGTGACGAGCGGCTTGTCGAGCCCGAGCGCGATGCGTTCGGCCGCATACGCGTCGGCCGACGCGCGATCGCCGAGGATCGCGAGCACGGGATCGATCGGCACCTTGCGGCCGATCACGAACGTCAGCGCGAGCAGCCCCGCGAACGTGACGGCGAGCGTGAGCGCCCAGCGCAGCACGCGCAGTGCCCAGCGCACGGCCGGGTGCCGCGCGGGCAGCGTGCGCAGGGCTTCGAGGGAGGAGGCGGGAGTCGACATGCGGTGAATCTCATTGCTTCTTCAGGTTGCGGTACGACACGAGATCGTTGATCGGCCCGACTTCGAGCCCGCTCACGCCGGGCCGCGTCGCGACCTGCGCGACTTTCTCGAACATGATCACGAACGGCGAGCGCGCGAGCATCTCCTTCTGCATCGCCTGATACCGTTGCGCACGTTTCGCGGCGGTCGGCTCGGCGAGCGCGGCGTCGGTTTCCTTCGTCAGTTGCGGAATGTCCCAGCTGTTGCGCCAGGCCAGCATTTTATAGCTCGACTTGTCGGAATTGTCGGGGTTCCACGCAAAACCCTGCGCGTTGCTGTGCGGATCGATGTAGTCGGCCGACCATTCGCCGATGTAGATGTCGTGCTGGCGCGCGCGGTATTTCGCGAGTGTCTGCTTGTTGTCGCCGGGGATCAGCTGCACCTTGATGCCCGCCTGCGCGAAGTTCGCCTGCACGGCCTGCGCGATTTCGGTGTACGGATAGTCGTTGCGCACGTCCATCGTCACCGAGAACCCGTTCGGCACGCCGGCTTTCGCGAGCAGCGCCTTCGCCTTCGCGACGTCGAGCCGGTACGGGTTCGCGTTCAGCGTGCCGAGGAAACCTTCGGGCAGGAACGTCTGGTGGACCTTGTAGGTCGTCTTCACCACGTTGCCCTGGATGCCCGCATAGTCGACGAGCCACTTCAGCGCTTCCTGCACGTCGGGTTTCGCGAGCGTCGGATTCTTCGTGTTCAGGCCGAGATACAGCAGCGTCGCCTGCGGCGATGCCGACACCTTCGCCTTGCCGGATTTCACGACCGACGCCAGATCGTCGGGGCTCAGGTCGCGTGCCGCATCGACATCGCCGTTCTCCAGCAGCAGGCGCTGGCTCGCGGCTTCGGGCACGTGGCGCAGCACGATGCGCTTCATCGCGAGCGGCAGCCGGTAGCCGTCGAAGCGCTGCAGCACGACGCTGTCGCCGGCGGTCCACTTGACCAGCTTGTACGCGCCGGAGCCGGCCTCGTTGGTCTTCAGCCACGCGTTGCCGAAGTCGCTGCCCTGCTGGTGCGACAGCAGCAGCTTCCTGTCGAGCACGGAGGCGGGCCAGGAGCCCAGCACATTCAGGACGAAGGTCGGCGCGTACTTCTGGTCGGTCGTGACCGACACCGTCAGGTCGTCGAGCTTCTTCACGTTGGCGACGACGTTCGCCTTCGTGAGCCCGATGCCGGTCAGCACGGCCGCGGGCCCCTTGTCGAGCAGCACCGCGCGCTGGATCGACCACGCGACGTCGTCGGCCGTCAGCGGGTTGCCCGAGTGGAACTTGAGGCCGGGGCGCAGCTTGAACGTGTAGGTCAGCCCGTCGGTGCTCACCGTCCACGACTGCGCGACGTCGCCGTTGAATTTCGACGGGTCGCGCAGGTCGACGCGCACGAGCCGGTCGTACGTGTTCGCGACGTATTCCTCCGGCACCAGCTCGTAGACCTCGCCCGGGTCCAGCGTCGTGAATTCGTCGAGCAGCGTGGCCATCACGAACATGTCCTTCGGTGTCTCCGCGTGCGCGGCGGACAGCGGAACGGCGGCGAGGACGGATGCGGCGGCCAGCGCCGCGACGAGCCGGGATGTCAGGGGTTTCATCTGCGCTCCATGTGTCGTTGAAGTCGTTGAACGTGAACGTCGGGGGGCATGCGCCGGGCCATCACATCAGGCGCCACGGGCCGCTTGCCGCATTGTCGATCTGCGGCAATGCGTGCGAGCCGGGCAGTTCGTAGTGCCACCATTCGCTGTCGATGTGCGCGAAGCCGGCCGCGTGCATCACGCCGAGCAGCAGCAGGCGGTTGCGCTGCACGGCTTCGGGCAGCCCCGCGTGGAAGTGGCCGGATGCGGCGACCATCTCGTCGAAGCCGGTGCCCATGTCGAGCGGCTCGCCATCCGCGCCGACGAGCGTCAGGTCGAGCGCGGTGCCGCGGCTGTGATTCGAGCCGCGGCCGAGATCGGCGACGAAGTTCGGGTCGGGCAGGAAATCCCACAGCACCTGCTGCGCCTGCGGCGGCCGGTACGCATCGTAGATGCGCAGCGTGAAGCCGGCCTGCGCGGCGACGTTCACCGCGCGGCGCAACGCGGCCTCGGCCGGCGCCAGCAGCAGGCAGTGCGCGCGGCGGTAGATCGGCTTGCCGGTCAGGTTGCGGTCGGTCGCGTAGACGAGGTCGATGTCGACGCGATGGGTGGTGGGCGTGATTTCGACGAGGCGGTGGTCGTTCATTGGCGGTTCGGGTTCGGTCGGGCTCGCTCAGGATTCGAATTGGTCGAACGTGTGCTGCAGTTCGCGGTTGCGCGCGACGCGCCGGTCGATCGCGGGGCCGAGGCGGTCGACCACGGCCGTGATCAGCAGGTTGAACAGGCAGGTGAGCGGTGCGAGCGAATCCCAGAACTGGCCGACGTCGGTCTTCACCTGCAGCAGGTCGGCCGGCCAGTCGCGCGCCCACGGGCACGAGAGATCGGTGACCAGCGCGAACGGCTGCCCGCGCTCGGCGGCCGCCTGGCAATAGCGGCGCGCGCTGCGCGAATACGCGCGGGTGTCGGTGACGATGCAGTACGGCCGCTCGAATTCGGAGTTCAGCGAATCGACGTACGAGCCCGACTGGCCGTCGGAATAGAACACGCGCGGGCGCAGGTACTCGAGGTAGCTGCTGAACGCATTGCTGATCCCGCGCGTCGACTGGATGCCGAGGATGAATACCGCGTCCGCATGCGCGATCCGGTCGGCCACCTGCGCGAACACCGGGCCTTCGGCGAGGCGGTACACGTGGCGGATCGCATCGAGCTCGCGCTCGAGCGACGATGCGAGCGGGCTGTTGGCGGCATTGGCATTGCCGTTGCGGTGGGCCGGTTGCGTACCCGCGACGCGGCGGTATTCGTCGAGCCGGTCGGTGATCATCCACGGGCGATCGCCTCCGCCGCGCAGCTCGCGTTTCAGGTCGTCGAGATTGCGGTAGCCGACGCTGCGCAGGAAGCGCCCGACCGAGATGCCGCTCGTGCCGGCCTGCCGGGCGATCTGGTCGGCCGTTTCAAGCCCGAGCCGGTCGAGGTTCGCGAGCATGTAGCTCGCGATGCGCTTCGCGGTCGGCGTGAGCTCGGCATAGCGGGATTCGACGGTACGGGCGAACGCGCAGGTCATCGGCTGTTAGATCGTTGTCGTCTGATGATCGAATGTCATCCATCTAACGAAGCCAAAATCATTCGCGCCAGCGGATAAAAACTATGGTGTGAGGATAGGTGATAGGGTCGGAAGTGCGTTCGACGGCGGGGCGGTTCGCGCCGGAAGGGGAATGGTTTTATCTCTGTCAGGCATATTTTGCGTTTATTCCTGACAGAGATAATTTGCGTTTATGTCTGTCAGGCATGTTGATCGAATCGAACCGCGATCGTCCGCTACGTGCCTCCATTTCGTCTTGCCGTCAGTCGCACTTCACGACCGGGCTCATCGGATCTGACCGATTTGCCGCCCTCGATCGTTGCCCGCCATCCCGCTGCACCGCAATAATTACAAAATTAAAGTCGATCAGCTTAAATCATTAATTCAGGTTAATAATTCATTTAATTTATTCGTCGAATTGTATTTAACTTGCGTGACGGGATGTTCGATTTTCGATAATCCGAAAAACGGCATGTGTTCCGTAATGGGAATTCACTTGATCGCAAGAATGAAGGAGAAGTCATGACGAATCTTTCTCGACGCAGGATGCTGGCGAATACGGCCGGCGCCATTGCCGCCGCCGGTATTGCGGTATCGGCGAAGGCCGCCTCGTTCGGCAATCCGGACAGTCCGCCGGAAGGCGCGGTCAATGCGCGCAACCGCCAGAGCCTGACCGATCCGGGGCCTAAAAATCCGGCTATTGCCAACCAGTTTCCGTCCTTTCAGGATCCGCCTGCCACCGATATCAACGGCATGCCGTTATTCTGGGCCTCGTTCAATAATGCGCATAAAAGAATTCAAAATGGCGGATGGGCGCGTGAAGTCACCCAGGACGATTTTGCGATTTCCGAAACCATTTCCGGCGTCAACATGCGCCTGACGCGCGGCGGCATTCGCGAGATGCACTGGCACCAGCAGGCCGAGTGGGCCATCATGCTCGACGGCCGGTGCCGGATCACGGTGCTCGACGAACTCGGGCGGCCATCGGTGCAGGACGTGAAAACCGGCGATCTCTGGTATTTCCCGCCCGGCCTGCCGCATTCGCTGCAGGGCCTCGGCACCGACGGCGCCGAATTCCTGCTCGCGTTCGATAACGGCCGCGCATCCGAATTCAACACGCTGCTGCTGACCGACTGGGTCGCGCACACGCCGCCCGACGTGCTCGCACTCAACTTCGGCGTGCCGGCCGACGCATTCCGGAACATCCCGCTCGACAACCTGTGGATCTTCCAGGGCGACGAACCGGGCCCGCTCGCGGAAGCCCAGCGCGCGTCGGCGTCGGCGGCAGGGGCGCCGCCGCATCCGTTCATCTTCCCGCTCGGCGACATGAAGCCGGTCAGGAAGACCCGCGGCGGTGAAGTGCGGATCGCGGACAGCACGAACTTCAACGTGTCGACGACCGTCGCGGCGGCGCTCGTCACCGTGCATCCGGGCGGCATGCGGGAACTCCACTGGCACCCGAACGCGGATGAATGGCAGTACTACCTGCAGGGCGAGGCACGGATGACCGTGTTCGACACGGGGCCGAAGGCGCAGACGGCCGACTTCCGCGCGGGCGACGTCGGCTACGTGAAGACAAGCCTCGGGCACTACGTGCAGAACACCGGCAACACCGATCTGGTGTTCCTCGAGATCTTCAAGACCGACCGCTATGCGGAAGTGTCGCTGTCCGACTGGCTCGCGCATACGCCGCCGAAGCTCGTCGAAGC
This sequence comes from Burkholderia sp. LK4, assembly GCF_001043615.1. NCBI lineage: Bacteria > Pseudomonadati > Pseudomonadota > Betaproteobacteria > Burkholderiales > Burkholderiaceae > Burkholderia > Burkholderia sp. LK4. The sequence continues at coordinate 34,258 of NZ_LDUL01000074.1, read as the reverse complement.
GCACCTGAACGTCGCGCCGGACGTGATCGCGCAGTTTCCGCGCAACCGTCCCGACGTCGTGCCGCTGTAACGCCGCCGCGGGCGCCGCAGCCGGCAGCCGAGATGCCGGCCGTGGCGCCCGACCTTCAGGAATCCTTCCTCATTCGAACGGAACACCGCCATGATTCCCGTCACGAACAAACCTGCCGGCGGCTTCGCGCTGCCGGGCCTGCCTACCGGGCACAACGGCCACACCGGCCACACCGACGGCGCGGCGCGTGCCGCGCTGGAAGGGCGCTGCACCGGCGTCGCCGCGCTGCTGCCGTTCGTCGGGCCGGCCGTGATTGCGTCGATCGGTTATATGGACCCCGGCAACTTCGCGACCAACATCCAGGCCGGTGCCGCGTTCGGCTACCGGCTGCTGTGGGTCGTACTGGCCGCGAACGCGATCGCGATGCTGTTCCAGGCGATGTCGGCGAAGCTCGGCATCGTGACCGGCCGCAATCTCGCGGAGCTGTGCCGCGACCGGTTTCCCGCGCCGGTCGTATGGGGCATGTGGGTCGCGTCCGAGATCGCCGCGATGGCGACCGATCTCGCCGAATTCCTCGGCGGCGCGCTTGCATTCGGGCTGTTGTGCCACCTGTCGCTGTTCGCGGGGATGATCGCGACGGCGCTCGCGACCTGCGCGATCCTCGCGCTCGAAAAGCGCGGCTTCCGGCCGCTGGAAGCCGCGATCGCAGCGCTGGTCGGCGTGATCGGCGCGTGCTATCTCGGCGAACTGCTGATCGCGCCGCAGGACTGGCATGCGGCCGCGTTCCACCTGGTCGTCCCGCAGATTCCGGATCGTGCGGCGCTCACGATCGCGGTCGGGATCATCGGCGCGACGATCATGCCGCACACGCTGTATCTGCATTCGGGGCTCACGCAGGATCGCACCGCGCCGCGCGACGATACGGAGCGGCGGCGGCTCGTGCGCTTCTCGAATCGCGAGGTGGTCGTCGCGCTCGGGCTGGCCGGGTTCGTGAATCTCGCGATGGTGATGATGGCGTCGTCGGCGTTTCACGCGAGCGCGCCGGGCATGACCGACATCGGCGACGCGTATCACACGCTGATCCCGGTGCTCGGGCCGGCGGCCGGCGCGCTGTTTCTCGTCGCGCTGCTGACCTCGGGCGTGTCGAGTTCGGTGGTCGGCACGATGGCCGGGCAGGTCGTGATGCAGGGTTTCATCCACCGCCGCGTGCCGGTCTGGGTGCGGCGCGCGGTGACGGTCGTGCCCGCGTTCGCGGTGGTCGCGCTCGGCTGCGATGTCACGCGCGCGATGGTCGCGAGCCAGGTGGTGCTGAGTTTCGTGCTGCCGATGCCGATGATCGCGCTGCTGATGCTGTCGGCGCGGGCGGACGTGATGGGCGCTTACGCGATGCGGATGCCGCTGCGGATCGTCGCCGGCGCGGCGACGGTCGTGATCGTCGGGTTGAATGCGTACCTGGTGTGGGCGGCATTCCATTGACCGGCGGCGGGCCGCCGCCTGCTGCCTGCTGCCTATTGCTGCATGTCCGGCGCCTCGCGCAGCCGCCAGATCGCATTGCACTGCTGGCCGCCGAGGCTCGTCGAGCGCAGCGTGATGACGGTGCCGGGCGCGATCCGGTACGTGAAATGCGCCGTCAGCTCGGTGCCTTTCCGCTGCGGCTGCCCGTCGACCAGCACTTCGCACAGCAGCGGCGACGGCGACCCGGACGGGTGCGTGACGTAGACGTTCAGCCGCGCGATGTCGCGTGTCGCGGTGAACACGACCTCGTGGTTCCCGCTGCCGATCAGCATCGTGCCGCCGGGTTCGTCGATCGCCTGCAGGTAGGCGCCCGCGCTTGTCTCGATCGTTGCGGCCGCAACGGTCAGCCCGGCCGAGCGCACGTAGTCGGTCGCCGCGATGCGCGCGGCGACCGTATCGGACTGTGCCCGCGTGCCGTCCGACAGCGCGAACGGCACGCCGTCGCGCAGCGCGGCGTCGACGTGGTTCGCGTAGTAGCGCCAGCGGTCGAGGAAGCGGATGTCGCCGGTCATGTGGAGCGCGCGGATCGGCTCGCCGTGATACCGGAGCGTCGTCGTGCCGGTGCCTGCATCGAACGCTTCGTGAATGCCGTACTTGCTGACGAAGTTCTGGACCGGATCGAGCAGCGCCGTTTCGCCCTGGGCGCTCCACAGGTGCAGGAACGTCGTATCGATTCCGAAGCATTCCTGGAAATCGGTGCCGATGCGGGCGGTGCAGTCGCGCAGGTGGCCGGCGTAGCGTGCCCACGCGTCGGCGGTCCCGGCGACGAGCCCGGCCTGCAACGCGCTGCCGTGGCGGGCGGAGACTTCATCGACGACGAGGCGCCAGTGATGGTCGCGCCGCTCGCCGATCAGCGGCGTGACGACGAACGTGCAGAACAGCGGGTCGGGGCACGCGTGGAGCCGGTCGTCGCCGATCTGCGAGAACAGGTCGAACGGCGGCGCGCAGAACCAGATGTCGGCGTCGTACAGCGCGAGCTTGCGGATCTGCGGGTTGCGTGCGCAATACTCGGCGGCCTCGATGAAGCGGCCGACCGGCAGCGCATACGCGCTCGACGCGTCGATCACGTCGACCGACTGGCTCGCGAGGATCTGCCGCTTGCGTTCGGACAGCCCGTAGCCGATCACCGCAATCCGGCCGTCGTAGCCGGTGTGCCGCAGCGACAGCAGGAACGGCACGAGCATCTCGTACCACGCGCGGTTGTTGTCGTTGATCGCCACGCAGACCGCGTGTTCGCTCGATTGCATGTTCGCCCCCCGTTGCGCGCGCCCGGCTCAGTAGCCGACGTGGCGCTCGCAGACGACCGCGCCGCAACCGCGGCTGTCGTGATACGTAATATGAAACTGCTTGTTGTCCCACAGCCACTGGAACACCGCCTGGTACACGCCGGCCACGGTCATGTCGTGCAGCACGATCTTCTTGCGCGCCAGCGGGCCGAAACGGTTCAGTTCGGCGAGCGTCTGCTCGTACGTATGCGTGGTGTCGATGAACAGCAGGTCGGCGGCGAGCGGCTCCATCGCGAGATCGTCGGCGATCCGGAATTCGAAGTCGATGGACAGGTCTTTCGCCGCCTGCTCCAGTTCGGGCCGGATCTGGAAATACTCGTCGGAGATGTCGACCGACACGAGGCGCTTCGGCTGCGCGAGCAGGAAGGCCGTCGTGGTCAGCCCGGTGAACACGCCGAGCTCCAGGATGGTGTCGCATCCGGCGGCCGTTTGCGTATAGAAGTCGAAGCGGGAAGGGCTGTCGCCGAGCCAGCCGATCGGCTCGATCTTGTACTGAAGGAACTCCATTCGCAGTTGTTGTAGCGTGCGCATCCTGTTTTCCTTGGCGAAGCGGATTAGCGGATTCGGTGGTCCCCATCGTCGCCGGTCGCGGCCGGCGTCCGTGGCGTCGCGCATTGTAGATCGCCCGCGCCGCACGGCATAGCACCGCCGCGGCGGCCCGCGGCGATTACCCGCGCGCCGGCAGGGCCGGGCGCGCGGGCGGGCGCCATTATTTCGCGAGCGTGCGGTATGACACGAGGTCGTTGATCGGCCCGATTTCCGGCCCGGTCACGCCGGGGCGCGTCGCGACCTGCACGACCTTCTCGAACATGATGATGAACGGCGAGTTCGCGAGCACGGCCTTCTGCAGCGCTTCGTAACGCTGCGCGCGCTTCGCGGGCGACGGCTCGACGAGCGCGGCCTCGGTGTCCTTCGTCAGTTGCGGAATGTCCCAGCTGTTGCGCCACGCGAGCATCTTCGTCGGCGACTGGTCGGAGTTGTCCGGATTCCACGCGAAGCCGCGCGCGTTGCTGTTCGGGTCCATGTAGTCGGGCGACCATTCGCCGACGAAGATGTCGTGCTGGCGCGCGCGATACTTGCCGATCGCCTGCTTCGCATCGCCCGGAATCAGCTTCACGCGGATGCCGCCCAGAGCGAAGTTCGCCTGCAGCGCCTGCGCGATCTCGAGGTACGGATAGTCGTTCGGCATGTCCATCGTCACGTCGAAGCCGTTCGGCAGGCCGGCCTTGGCGAGCAGCGCCTTCGCCTTCGCGACGTCCTGCTTGTACGGGCGGGCGTTCGACGCGCCGAGGAAGCCTTCGGGCAGGAAGGTTTCATGCACCTTGTACGTCGTGCTGACGATGTTGCGCTGGATGCCGTCATAGTCGACCAGCCATTTCATCGCCTGCTGCACCTCGGGTTTCGCGAGGTTCGGGTTCTTCGTGTTCAGGCTCAGGTACAGCAGCGCGGACACCGGCCACGACGCGACCTTGATCTTGCCGGCCTTCGTCAGCGCGGCGAGGCTGTCGGGGCTCAGGTTGCGCGCGGCGTCGGCGTCGCCGTTCTCCAGCAGCAACCGTTGCGCGGACGCTTCGGGCACGTGGCGCAGCACGACGCGCTTCATCGGGTACGGCGTGCGGTATTTCTCGAAGCGCTGCAGCACGATGTTTTCGTTGGGCGTCCACTTGACGAGCTGGTACGGGCCCGAGCCCGCGTCGTTGGTCCGGAGCCAGCCGCTGCCGAAATCGTTGCCCTGCTGGTGCGACAGCAGCAGCTTCTTGTCGAAGACCGATGCCGGGCATGCGCTCAGCACGTTGAGCACGAAGCTCGGTGCGTACTTGCGGTCGGTTTCGAGCACGACGGTCTGCGGGTCGACCACGCGCACCTTCTGCGCCACGTTCGCTTTCGTGAGGCCGAGGTCGGCGAGCACGCCGGCCGGCCCCTTGTCGAGCAGGATGGTGCGCTGCAGCGACCACGCGACGTCGTCGGCGGTGACCGGGTTGCCGGAATGGAACGTGAGGCCGGGGCGCAGCTTGAACGTGTAGGTCACGCCGTCGGCGCCGACCGTCCACGATTGCGCGATCTGCCCGTCGAAGCGCGTCGGGTCCTTCAGGTCGACGCGCACGAGCCGTTCGTAGGTATTCGCGACGTACTCCGACGGCACCAGTTCGTAAATCCCGCTCGGGTCGAGGGTCGTGAATTCGCCGAGCTGCGTGGCGACGACGAAGATGCCGGGCGGCGTGGCCGCCTGCGCCGGCAGCGCCGGGACAAGCGCGACGAGCGCGGCGCTGACGAACAGCCGGGACAGCAGGTGCTTCATGCGGGCTCCGTTGAAAGGGAATCGTGGGTGCGATTCTCTCATCGACGGCCACCCGGATGAAAATATTCGGCGTGCGGGCCGGCGGGCCGGCGCGCAGGAGCGAGCCGGGCGGGCGCCCGGCATCGGCGGGGTTCGGATCAGATCAGGCAGCGTGCGAGCGCGAAGCGCATCGTTTCCTCGGGCGGCTCGCTGCCCGAGCCGCGCACGACCTTGACGACCGAACCGTTGCCCGACGGCGTCAGCGTGACGAAGTACGAGTTCGAGCCGACGGCGATATCGGTCACGCCGTTGTGCTGCGATTGCTCGGTGCCCGGCAGGCGGCTGTCGAGGCAGTTGGCGATCGCGTAGGCCGGACGTTGCGACGACACGTACATCATCGGCGCCGCGCCGGACGAGGCGGCCGAGTCGGACGACGGCGCGGAACCGCAGGCGGCGAGCAGGGCGGCGGGAAGGAGCAGCAGGAATCGTTTCATGGTGGGTCGTCGTGGGTCTCGTATCGAGGCTGGGGCGCGGGGTAGGCGAAACGCGAAGCTTCGCGACGAAACCGCCCGGAATCGGGCCATGTTTGACGGACGACGATGCGGCAGGCGGCTGACGACGGAGTATACCCGCAGCATTTGAAGCCGTTGGCGCGTTGAAACGATTCGATACACAACAAGCACCCGCTGCCGCGCGGCGGCAGCGGGCGTTTCAGGTAGTGGCGAATGGGCACCTGCCGGTGTTGTCGATCTTATTGGCCGATCTGGTGGCTGACCGCATTTTCCTGCTGGTTCAGCACGTGCTGTTCGCTCTTCGTGATGTGGCTGCGGTCCTGCGCAGCCATGTCCCGCTCTTCCCGGCGGATCTTGCGGTCGTCACGGTGCAGGCGCGCGGCCTGTGCGTGCGACATCTCGCCTTCCTTCACTTCGTGATGGATCCGGCGATTCTGGTTTGCGAGGCGCTGGTTGACCTCTTCGCGGCGCGGATGCGCCTGTTGCCACGGCGTGTCGGCGAACGCGGTGCCGGTCAGTACCGACATCAGGGTGGCGGCAATCGCGAGATGGCGCGTCAAGGCTCGCATGGTGTTTTCTCCTGTCGTTGCGCGCCCGGATCGTGAGCGCTTGTCCAGAAAACGCGGTGCGGGCACCGGCTGTTGACGTTTCCGCCTGTATCGATTGCAAGTCTTTATTACGCGGGCGGGTGACGACGCAGGGCCCGGCGTGCGCGACGCGGGGCCCGGCCGGCGCGCATCCGGATCAATGCGCGCCGGCCGCTGCCGCGTCGGCGTCGCCGCCGCCCGAGCGCGACGGTTTCGTGATCCAGATCAGCGGAATGATCGCGACGAAGATGATCGCCGATACATAGAAGATGTCGTTCAGCCCCATCACGGCCGCTTGCGAATCGACCGACGTGTTGAAGAGCGCGAGCGCCGAATCGGGGCTCAGGTGCAGCAGCGAGCGCGTCGTGTCGACGTGTTGCGCGAAGGTCGGGTTGTCGATGCTCGCCTGTTCGGTGAGCCGCGCGTGGTGCAGGATCGTGCGGTCGTTCCAGGCGTTGCTGATCAGCGACGTGCCGACCGCGCCGCAGAACGTGCGGCCGAAATTCGACAGGCCGGCGGCGGCCGGGATCTTTTCCGGCGGCAGCCCGGACAGGATGATCGACGTCAGCGGCACGAAGAACATCGCCATCGGGATGCCTTGCAGCAGCGTCGGCAGCACGAGGTCCCAGCGCGACACGTCGGTGTAGAAGGTCGTGCGCATCATGAACACGACCGCGAAGCCGACGAACGCGAGCGTCGCGATGTAGCGCGGGTCGGTGCGCGGCAGCAGGCGCCCCATGACCGGCGTGAGCAGGATCGCGAACACCCCGAGCGGCGCGGTGGCGAGCCCCGAATCGACCGCGCGGTAGCCGAGATAGCCCTGCATCCATTGCGGCAGCAGCACGAGCGTGCCGAAGAACATCCCGTACGCGACCGAGATCGCGATCGTGCCGCCCGCGAAATTGCGCTGCGTGAAAAGCCGCAGGTCGACGATCGGGTTGGCCTCGTGCAGCTCCCACACGAGGAAGAACGCGAAGCCGATCAGCGCGACGATGCCGAGCGCGACGACGACGGGCGAGTTGAACCAGTCGAGATCCTTGCCTTTGTCGAGCATGATCTGCAGCGACGCGACCCACAGCACGAGCAGCAGCAGGCCGACCGTATCGATCGGCAGGCGGCGCGTGGCCGATTCGCGATCCCGGAACACGATCCACGTGACGGCGGCCGCGAAGAAGCCGACCGGAATGTTGATGTAGAAGATCCACGACCAGTTGTAGTCATACGTGATCCAGCCGCCGAGCGACGGCCCCGCAATCGGGCCGACGAGTGCGGTCATCGACCACAGCGCCAGCGCGCTCGACGATTTCTGCCGCGGCCACGCGCCGAGCAGCAGCGCCTGCGACAGCGGCGCGAGCGGCCCGGCGACCGCGCCCTGCAGGATCCGTGCGGCGAGCAGTGTCGGCAGGTTCGGCGCGATCCCGCACAGCCACGACGCGAACACGAACAGCAGGATCGACGTGACGAACAGGCGTACCTGGCCGAAGCGCTGCGTGAGCCAGCCCGTCAACGGAATCGACACCGCGTTCGCGGCCGCAAAGATCGTGATGACCCACGTGCCTTCGTCGACCGACACGCCGAGGTCGCCCGAGATGGTCGGAATGGCGACGTTCGCGATCGACGAGTCGAGCACGTTCATGAACATCGCGAGCGATACGGCGATCGTGCCGATCGCGAGCTTGCCGCCCGAAAGCGGGGCGGGAGATGACGGTGTGGACATGGGTTTCCTGCGTAAGAAGCGTAAGGTGCTTGACGGCTGCGGCCCGTCGCGGCGGGCACGCGCCACCGCGCACGCACGCGTGCGAACGCGACGCAGGCGCGGCGCGGCTGCTGAACGGAAAGCGCACGGCGCGCGACGCGGCCCGGTAGCCGGGGCCGACGCGTGCGACGTGCGGCTCGATCGGATGCACGAAGCCGTGGCGGGCTTCGGAAGGCGGGATGCTGCCGGTCAGGAAGGCGGGACGCGCGTGACGCGTCTGCGGGCAGCGGTCAGGCGGCTGGCGTCGCCGGTGGAGTCGTTGTGCATCGCGACAGGCTAACGATGTGGCGTGCCGCCATCAACACGGGCCGGCTCATTAATCGATTTCGCGCCGCGCAATAATCGGCGTGCGAACCGGGCCGAACGGTACCGGTTACGGGGCCGTTCGCCATGCGGTGAACAGTTCCGCGAGGAAATCGACGAACGCGCGCACCTTGCTGTCGAGCGTCGCGCGCCGCGGGTACAGCACGTGCAGCTCGACGTCGTCGGCCCGGTGCCAGTCGGGCAGCACGATTTCGAGTTCGTTCCGTTCGAGCCGGCGGGCCGTGTAGTGCGTCGAGGCCAGCGCGATGCCGCCGCCGCTCGCGGCCTGGCGCAGCACCGTCACCGATTCGTTGGTGATCAGCACCGGTCGCACCGGCACGTCGGCGACTTCGCCGGCCGCATTGGTGAGCCGCAGCGTCTGGCCGGGCGCGTCGCGGCCGACGAGCAGCAGGTCGTGCTGCGCGAGGTCCTGCGGCGTGGCGGGCCGGCCGACGCGGTCGAGATAGGCGGGGCTCGCCGCGAGCTTCGCCTGCGACCAGCCGAGCGAGCGTGCGATGTAGCTGGAGTCGGTCAGCACGCCCGCGCGCAGCGCGACGTCGAAGCCGTGTTCGACGAGATCGAGCGGGTTGTTGTCGTAGATCAGCACGAGCTGGACGAGCGGGTAGCGCCGGCGAAATTCGGCGAGCGCCGGCTCCAGTTCGAACAGGCCGATCGAGTAGGGCACCAGCACGCGCAGCGTGCCCTCCGGCGCCATGCGCAGCGCGCGGGCCTGGCGGTCCGCGTCGAGGAGGATGTCCTCGGCGCGCAGGCAGCGCTCGTAGTAGTCGCGTCCGGCCTCGGTGACGGACACGCGGCGTGTGGTCCGGTACAGCAGCTGGACGCCGAGATCGTCCTCGAGCTGCTTGACCTTGCGGCTCACGCGGCTGAGCGGCATGTCGAGTTGCGTGGCGGCGGCGGTGAAGTTGCCGCGCTCGACCACGCGCAGGAATATGCGGATGCTTTCGAAGTTCATACGGGGTGCTTCCGTGTTCGACCTGCGCGCATCTTACCTTCGCCGGCCGGATCGCTCCGTGCGGCGGCGATTATCCTGCCCGGTGCAATAACGCATCCCGTCCACGCGTCTTAGTGGCGGCGGCGCGCCCCCGTATGCTCGCCGCATGAAATTCGCCTTGCCCGATCTGCCGCCGCTTGCGGCCTTCCGCACCGTGCTGCGCGACGCACGGCCCACGCTGCCGCCCGGTGCGGTCGCCTTCGCGTTGCGCAACACGGCCGCGTCGCTGCTCGCGCTCTACATTGCCTTCCGGATGAATCTCGACGACCCGAAATGGGCCGCATCGACGGTGTGGATCGTCGCGCAGGGCAGCCGCGGGATGGGCTTGTCGAAGAGCCAGTACCGGATTCTCGGCACCGCGATCGGCGCGGCCGTCGCGCTCGTGCTGACCGGTGCATTCGCGCAGACCCCCGAGCTGTTCCTGCCGGCGCTCGCTGCCTGGATCGGCCTGTGCGCGGGCGTCGCGACGTTCCAGCGGAATTTCCGCGCCTACGCGGCGGTGCTCGCCGGCTACACGGCCGCGATCGTCGCGATGGATGCGGTATCCGCGCCGCTGCACGCGTTCGACATCGCGGTCGCGCGGTTCCTTTACGTGGTGGTCGGCATCCTGTGCGGCGCGCTGTTCGATACGGTCTTCGCACCGGGCACGCCGCTGGACGATGTCCGTACGCGCCTCAAGCGCTATCTCGACCGCGCGGCGGCGGTCGGCGCGGGTGCGCTGCGCCGCGAGCCGAACGTCGCGGCCGTGCACCGGCTGTTCGCGGATGCGCTCGAACTCGACACGGCGGCCGAGTACGCGGCCACCGGCGCGCCGCCGGTGCGCAACGCGATCGGCCATCTGCGCACGGCGGTGCTGGGCGTGCTGTCCGCGCAGGCCGCGGGGCAGGCGCTGCACGATCACGCGGCGCGCAGCGGCGGCACGCCGGACCCGCTGGTCGCCGAGGCCGCGCAGGTGCTCGACGGCGTGGCGGCGTCGGGCGAAGCGGGCGCCGCGCTCACCGCATTGCGGGCGCGCGTGGACGACGCGGTGCGCGCCGAGGCCGCGGAGCCGGCCGGCTCGGACCCGTCGCGCCTGCTCACGCTCGACCGGCTGGCGGCGCTGCTTGCCGGGTTCGACGCCGCCTTTGCGGGCAACGCGCAGCTGGACCTGCCGAATCCGCCGGCGTCGCAGGTGCGTTATGCGTTCCACCACGATCCGGTGCTCGCGTGGCACAACGGGATGCGCGCGTTCATCGCGGTGCTGGTCGCCGCGGTGTTCTGGATCGTGACGGCGTGGCCGTCGGGCACCGGGTTCGTCGCGATCACGGGGGTGGTCTGCGCGCTGTTCTCGACGCGCCCGAACTCGGTGGGCGCCACCGTCGGCTTCCTGAAAGGCGCCGCCTGCGCGGCGGTCGCGGGTGCCCTTTGCAACTTCGTGCTGCTGCCGGCGGTGTCGGGCTTCGAGATGCTCGCGTACATCCTCGGCGTGTTCACGATCGGCGCGGGCATCGCGATGCGCCATCCGCGTGCGGCCGGCATCGGCAGCGGCTTCTCGATCTTCTTCTGGAATTTCACGTCGCCGGACAACACGGCGCGCATCGGCGACGCCGCCTTTCTCAATTCGGCGCTCGCCACGCTGCTCGGCATCGCGTTCGGCGCGATGGTGTTCGCGCTCGTGTTTCCCGGCGATCCCGGCGCGAGCCGGCGGCGCCTGCATAGCGCGGTGCGCGGCGACCTCGCCCGCATCGCACGCAATCCGCGGGCGTGGCCGGCGAGCGCGTGGCTGAGCCGCACGGCCGACCGTCTCGGGCGCGAGCTCGGCTTCGCGGGCCGTCTGCCGGCCACCCTCATCGAGCGCGACCTGCGCGATTTGCTCGCGGCCTGGACGATCGGCGACAGCCTGTTGGCGCTGGCCGAACTGGCCGCGCGCGAGCCGGCGGCGCGCCGTGCAGTCGCGTTGGTACGGGGGCGGGTCGGGCGCGCGGATTTCGCCGGGCTCGAGCGGGCTTGCGGCGCGGCGGCCCGCGTGCTGCTGCGGCGCGTGACCGAGGTCGACAGCGACGACGGGCGCGCGCTGCTGCGCGGTGTCGTGCTGCTGCGGACGATCGCGGAGACGGCGGCCGCGCATGACCGCTTCCTGCGCGGCCGCCGGGATTGAGGGACTGAGAGGCGGAGGGCGGACGGGCGGACGGGCGCGCGCGGCGGCCCGTGCGTCAACTGAGGCGATAGGCCTTGCCGGGCGTCACTTCCGCCGGTAGCGGCTCGCGGTTCAGTTCGAGCAGCGTGCGCTCGATCGTCCGCGTCATTGCATCGAGCGCGAGATGGTTCGGCCCGTCGCCGAACGGTTCGGCGATCGCATGCGCGATCGCGTCGAGCGCGATCAGCGTATAGGCGACGAACACGGTGACGAACGGCGTTGCCGCGCCGATCGAATCGACGAGGCCGAACGGCAGCAGCACGCAGTACGCATAGATCGTCCGGTGCAGCAGCACGTCGTACGAGAACGGGATCGGCGTCGACGCGATACGCTCGCAGCCGCTCACCATCGCGACGAGATCGTCGAGGCGTGCGTCGAGCATCCACAGTCGCGTATCGGCGAGACGCCCGGCGTCGGCGCGCGCGGCGAATGCTTCGCGCAGTTCGTGAACGATCGCGACCGGCGCATACCGGGCGGCGGCGATGCGCGTAGAGGTGGCGCCGTCGAGCAGCGTGCGCAGGTCGGCCGCCGGATCGGTGCCGCGCAGCTGATGCTTCAGCGCATAGACGAACGCGACGACCTTGCGCACGAACGCCTGCCGTGACGCGTCGTCATCGTCGATCGCGCCGTAGCAGAGCGCCTGCGACACCAGCGTGCGCGTGGCGGTCAGCACGCCGCCCCACAGCTGACGGCCCTCGCGGTAGCGTTCGTAGCTCGCATTGTTGCGAAACCCCGCGAAGATCGCGAGCGTGAGGCCGATCAGCGTGAACGGCGTCGGGTTCAGCGGCACTTTCTCGCCGAGCACGCGGCCGCCGCCCCACACCGCGACGACGCTGATCGCGAGCGTCAGCACGAGTTGCGGCAGGATGGTCGGCAGCACCGACCCGTTCCAGACGAGCAGCATCCGCAGCCAGTGCTCGCGCGGACGAACGATCATCGCCGTGCTCCGTCAGGCGGCGATCGCTGCCGGCGCGGCCGCGCGATGCAGCAGCACGGGTACCGACTTCGACGTCGGCGTGTTGCACACGTCGCCGACGCTGTCGAGCGGCACCAGCGGGTTGGTTTCCGGGTAGTACGCGCCGATGCAGCCGCGCGGAATGTCGTATTCGACGAGCAGGAAACCGTCCGCGCGCCGCTCGATGCCGTCGTGCCACACGGTTTCCATGTCGACCCATTCGCCGGCCTTCAGGCCGAGCATCGCGAGATCGTCGCGGTTGGCGAACACCACGCGGCGCTGGCCGAACACGCCGCGATAACGGTCGTCGAGCCCGTAGACGGTCGTGTTGTACTGGTCGTGCGAGCGCGTCGTCATCAGCGTCATCAGGCGTTCGCCGTGCAGCGCGCGGGCGCGCTGGATCGGCGTGTCGGCGGGCAGCGGGTGCGCGATGAAGTTCGCCTTGCCCGTCGGCGTTAGCCATTCGCGGTCGCGCGACGCGACGCGCAGGTGGAAGCCGCCCGGCCGCGCGATGCGCGTGTTGTAGTCGTAGAAGCCGTCGAGGGTGGCCTCGATCGCGTCGCGAATCTTCGCGTAATCGTCCTTGTAGGCGAGCCAGTCGACCTTGCCGCTGCCGAACAGCGCATGGCCGATGTGCGCGACGATCGCGGGCTCCGACATCAGGTTCGGCGAGGCCGGCTTGTTCATCCCGTACGACACGTGGACCATGCTCATCGAATCCTCGACGGTCACGCCTTGCGCGACGTTGTCCTGCAGGTCGATCTCGGTGCGGCCGAGCGTCGGCAGGATCAGCGCGTCGCGGCCGTGGATCAGGTGGCTGCGGTTCAGCTTCGTCGTGATGTGCACGGAAAGATCGCAGCGGCGCATGCCTTCCCACGTGCGCGGCGTGTCGGGCGTCGCCATCGCGAAGTTGCCGCCGAGGCCGATCAGCACCTTCACGTGGCCTTCGAGCATGCCTTCGATCGTCTCGACGACGTCGTAGCCGTGGTGGCGCGGCGGTTCGAAATCGAACACGTGGCCGAGCCGGTCGAGGAACGCCTGCGACGGCTTTTCCTCGATCCCGACCGTGCGGTTGCCCTGCACGTTCGAGTGGCCGCGCACCGGGCACAGGCCGGCGCCGGGGCGGCCGATGTTGCCGCGCATCAGCATCAGGTTCGTCAGCATCTGCACGGTCGCGACCGAATGCTTGTGCTGCGTGATGCCCATCCCCCACGTCGCGATCACGCGTTCGCTGCGTGCATAGAGCTGCGCGAGGCTGTCGATCTGTTCGTACGGCACGCCGCTTTCGGCGGTCAGCGCGGACCAGCTTTCGTTGCGAAGATCGTCGGCAAACGCGTCGAAGCTGGCCGTGTGCTCGCCGATGAACGCGGTGTCGAGCACGCGCGGCGCACCGGCGGCGCGCGCGGCGTCGTCGAGTTCGAGCACGCGCTTCGCCATCCCCTTGATCAGCGCGAAGTCACCGCCGATCGTCGGCTGGATGAACGTCGATGCGATCTTCGTGCCCGACATCGTCAGCATCTCGATCGGGCTTTGCGGATCGGCGAAACGTTCGAGGCCGCGCTCCTTCAGCGGGTTGATCGACACGATCGTCGCGCCGCGCTTCGCGCATTCGCGCAGCTCGCCCATCATCCGCGGGTGGTTGGTGGCCGGGTTCTGGCCGAAGATCAGCAGCGTGTCGGCGTGCTCGAAATCGTCGAGCGTGACGGTGCCCTTGCCGACGCCGACCGACGGCGGCAGCCCGCGGCTCGTCGCCTCGTGGCACATGTTCGAGCAGTCGGGAAAGTTGTTCGTGCCGTACAGCCGCACGAGCAGCTGGTACAGGAACGCCGCTTCGTTGCTCGCGCGCCCGGACGTGTAGAACGCGGCCTGGTTCGGATCGGGCAGCGCGCGCAGGTGGCGCGCGATCAGTTCGAACGCGTCGTCCCACGCGATCGGCACGTAGCGGTCGGTCTGCGCGTCGTACACCATCGGGTCGGTGAGCCGGCCGTGCTGCTCGAGTTCGAAGTCCGTCTGTTCGAGCAGCTCGGTGACCGTGTGCGCGGCGAAGAATTCAGGCGTCACGCGCTTGCTGGTCGCTTCGGCGGCCACGGCCTTCACGCCGTTTTCGCAGAATTCGAACGTCGACGCGTGCTGGCGGTCGGGCCATGCGCAGCCCGGGCAGTCGAAGCCGTCCGGCTGGTTCTGGCGCAGCAGCGTGCGGTAGTTGCCGCCGGCGACCTTTTCCTTGATCAGGTTGATCGTGACGGCCTTCAGCGCACCCCAGCCGGCGGCCGGGTGGGTGTACGGTTCGATGCGCGCGGTAGCGGATTTCTTTTTCATGATGCAACGGGTGTCGGGGTCGATGGCCGCAGAGTACGCGCGGGCCCCGTCCGGCTGTGTGTACACCTGTTCGCTTCAAAAAAGAGTACAGTTGCGGCCATTCAGGCAGTGCGGATCGCAACTGTGTTGTTGAAGGGAAGTTGAAAGGGAGGCGCGTGAAGCGTTACGAACAACTGGCCGACGATCTCCAGGCGCAGATCGAGCGTGGCGTATACCGGCCGGGCGAGCGGATTCCGTCGGTGCGGCAGGCGAGCCGGCAGCAGCAGCTCAGCGTCACGACCGTGCTGCGTGCGTACCTCGTGCTGGAAAGCCGCGGCCTGATCGAGAGCCGGCCGCAATCGGGCTACTTCGTCCGTGCGCGCGCGTCGGTGCCCGCCGAGGCGGAGCTGCACATGTCGGCGCCGGCCGCGGAACCGTCGGCCGTGGACGTGAGCCGGCTCGTGCTGTCGACGCTGCGTTCGATCGCGCGCGACGACGCGGTGCCGCTCGGCTCGCCGTATCCCGATGCGTCGCAGTTTCCGGTGCAGCGTCTCGCGCGTTATGCGCAGACGATCGGCCGCCGCCGCACCCGCTGGGGCGTGATCGACGATCTGCCGCCCGGCAACCAGGAGCTGATCCGCCAGATCGCGCGGCGTTACGCGGAGCGCGGGATCGCGGTCGAACCCGGCGAGATCGTGGTGACGATCGGCGCGACCGAGGCGATCAACCTGTGCCTGCAGGCCGTCGCGCGGCCGGGCGACACGATCGCGGTGGAGTCGCCGACGTTCTACGCGATGCTGCACGCGATCGAGCGGATGGGCATGCGTGCGCTGGAAGTCGCGACGCACCCGGGTGACGGCATCGATCTCGACGCGCTCGAACGCGTCCTCGAACGCGAGCGCATCGCCGCGTGCATGGTGATGCCGAATTTCCAGAATCCGCTCGGCTTCCAGATGCCCGACGCGCGCAAGCGCGCGCTCGTCGAGCTGCTGGCGAAGCACGACGTGCCGGCGATCGAGAGCGACGTCTATCACGAGCTGCACTTCGGCGACACGACGCCGAGCGCACTGAAGTCGTTCGACCGCGACGGGCTCGTGCTGCATTGCGCGTCGTTCACGAAGAGCCTGTCGCCGCGCTACCGGATCGGCTGGGCGATGCCGGGCCGCTACCGCGACCAGGTCGAGAAGCTGAAATTCCTGAACACGCTCGCGACGCCCGCGATCGAGCAGCTCGCGATCGCCGAGTACCTGAAACACGACGGCTACGACTTTCACCTGCGGCGCATGCGCAAGCTGTATGCGCAGCAGGCGAGCCTGATGAGCGCGATGGTGCGGCGCTTCTTCCCGGAGGGTACGCGGCTGTCGCAGCCGCAGGGCGGGTATGTGCTGTGGGTCGAGCTGCCGAAGCAGGTCGACGCGATGAAGCTGTATGCGCTGGCCCTCGCGGAGCGGATCACGGTCGGGCCCGGGCACATGTTCTCGGCCGGCACCGATTACCGGCATTTCATCCGGCTCAACTACAGCTATCCATGGTCGCGGCAGATCGAGGATGCGCTGAAGGTGCTCGGGCGGCTCGCGTCGGAGTGCGCGGCGCGGTGAGCGCCGCCATGCCCGGCGGCAGGCGGCCGATGACCGGCCGCCGTGTCGCGCGTCATCCCGCGTGCGGCGCCTGCAGCCCGGCTTGCACGGCTTGCCCGGCGCCGGCCATCTGCCGCATGTCGAAACCCGACGGGTGCTGGTACACGCGCAGCCCGAATTCCGGCAGCACCGCGATCAGGTGATCGAACAGGTCGGACTGGATGGCTTCATAGTCGACCCAGGTCGTCGTGTCGGTGAAGCAGTACAGTTCGAGCGGAATGCCTTCGGCCGTGAGCGGCAGTTGCCGCGCCATGCAGGTCATGTCGCGGCGGATGCGCGGATGGCCCTTCAGGTAGTTCGCGACATACGCGCGAAACGTGCCGAGATTCGTCAGCTGGCGGCGGTTCGCCGGGCAGTCGCCGGCCGCGCCGAGCGTGCCGTTCCATTGCTCGATCGCGTCGACCTTGTCCTCGAGATAGTCCTTCAGCAGCGTCAGGCGTTCGAGCCGTTCGATCTCGTCGTTCGACAGAAAACGCACGCTCGTCGCGTCGACGAACAGCGCGCGCTTGATGCGGCGCCCGCCTGCCTCGGTCATCCCGCGCCAGTTCTGGTAGCTCTCGGTGATCAGTTTCCACGTGGGCACCGTGATGATCGTGTGATCGAAGTTCGCGACCTTGACGGTATTCAGCGTGATGTCGATGACCGTGCCGTCCGCACCGGCCGACGGCATCGTGATCCAGTCGCCGATCCGCAGCATGTCGTTCGACGACAGCTGCACGCCCGCGACGAGGCCGAGCAGCGTGTCCTTGAAGATCAGCATCAGCACCGCCGACATCGCACCGATGCCGGACAGCAGCAGGCCGATCTGCTTGCCGGTTGCGTCGCCGATCACGACGAGCGCGGCCGTGATGAACATCACGAGCTTGACGAGCTGCATCGCGCCTTTCAGCGACAGGCGCGGCTGGTCGCGCTGGTACGTGCGATGCGCGTGTTCGAGCGCCGAAAGCGTCGCGCTCACGGTCATCGTCACGAGGAACACGATCAGCGCGAACAGCGCCTTGTCGGCGACCTGCGCGGCCGTATCGGGAATGCCGGGCACCGCGCCGAGCCCGAGCTTGATCACGACGAACGGGACGATGCGGTTCAGCCACTTGAATGCGCCGAACTCGAACAGCGCGTCGTCGACGCGCGTGGCGGAAAGCCGCGCAAGCCGCGCGACCACGCGGAACAGCAGGAAATGGACGACGGTGGTGATCGCGCCGGCGGCGGCGAGCAGGATGAGGATGCCGACGAGCGGCTCAAACCAGGATTCGTTCAGGGTCATAGGGGCAAGCAGGGGCCTTCTCGTGCGTTGAATCGGCGCCGCGACGCGACGCGCGCCCGGTGAAGGGCACATGAAAGGGACCGTGATTGTGCCATCGGGTTCCAGGCACGTCGCCGTGAATGCGCGGCGCGCGGCTCCCGGATCGGCTCACCATTGCGCAGGTCTCCTCTGCAATCGGGTGACGGAGGATGACGAGAGCGCGTCACCGCAAGCCGGTGCGCGTGCGGGTTGCCGGATGCGCCGACGGTTCGTCCGGAATCGGCGCGACGCCGCTGCGGCGGGCCTGTGCGCTTCAATGCGCGTGCACGGCGATCCATGCAATCATGCGGGCGTCGCAGGGTTGTCGACGTGCCGTCCGCCTTGGCGCGCGGGCCCTCCGTCGACGGTGAGCGACACGTGCCGCCTTCGCGCACTTGCCATGCGATGCCTGCCAGGGGCACGATGCGCGAACGACTTCGCGAACCACGTCACCCCGTATTCACGCACTTCACGCATGCAAGATTCCAACGAAAGCCGCCCGTCAGGCGTGCGGCTGCTGAAAGGCATCCTCCCGGTCCGCCGTGGCGGGGCCGTCCGCGACATTCTCGCGGGCATTTCGCTCGCGTCGATGGACATCCCGCAGGTGCTTGGCTACGCGCGCATCGCCGGCATGCCGGCCGTCACGGGCCTCTACACGGTGTTCCTGCCGCTCGTCGCGTTCGCGATCTTCGGCGCGTCGCGGCATCTGGTGGTGGCCGCCGATTCCGCGACCGCGACGATCTTCGCGAGCCGGCTGTCGTCGATGGCGTCGGCCGGCAGCGCCGAATACGTGGCGCTGGCCGGCATGGTCGCGCTGCTGACCGCCGCGATGCTGCTGCTCGCGCGCATCTTCAAGCTCGGTTTTCTCGCCGATTTCCTGTCGCGCACGGTGCTGGTCGGTTTTCTCGCCGGCGTCGGCGTGCAGGTGTCGATCGCGATGCTCGGCGACATGCTCGGGCTGGCCGTACCGTACCCGGCGTCGCGCAGCCTCGCGCAGCTCGACTACGTCGTCACGCATCTCGTCCACACGAACCGGCCGACGTTCGCGCTCGCGGCGCTCGTCGTCGTCGCGATTCTCGCCGGCAAGCGGTTCCTGCCGCGCGTGCCGATGCCGATGATCGCGGTCGCGGGCAGCATCGCGGCGAGCGGCACGTTCGGATTCGCCGCGCACGGCATCGCGGTGCTCGGGCCGGTCGCGGGCGGGCTGCCGCCGTTGCGCTGGCCGTCCGTCACGTGGCAGCAGTTCCTCGATCTCGTGCCGGTCGCCGCGTCGTGTTTCGTGATGATCATTGCGCAGAGCGCGGCCGCCGCGCGCGTGTTCGCGCAGCAGTATCGCGAGGACGTCGATACCAATGCCGACATCCTCGGCCTCGCGGCCGCGAACGCCGCGGCGGCGGTGGGCGGCGCGTTCGTCGTCAACGGCAGCCCGACGCAGACGGCGATGGCCGACGGCGCGGGCGTGCGCAGCCAGATCGGGCATCTCGCGTTTGCGGCGGTCGTCGCCGTCGTGCTGCTGTTCTTCAGCACCTACCTTCAGTATCTGCCGCATGCGGTGCTGGCCGGCATCGTGTTCACGATCGCGCTCGGGTTGATCAACGTGCGCAGCCTTGCCGCGATCCGCAAGGAAAGCCCCGGCGAGTTCACGCTTGCGCTGGTCACGGCCGTGGCCGTCGTGACGGTCGGCGTCGAGCACGGCATCCTGCTGGCCGTCGCGCTGTCGCTGATGCGGCACGTGCGCCACAGCTACCAGCCGCACACGATGGTGCTCGAACCGGTCGAAGGGAACGGAAGGTGGCAGCCGGTGCCCACGCGGCGGGGGGCGATGACGGCGCCGGGGCTGATCATCTACCGGTTCGGCTCCGACCTGTTTTTCGCGAACGATCACCTGTTCGCCGCCGAAGTGACCGAGCTCGTCGATGCGGCGCCGGTGCCGGCGCGCTGGTTCGTCGTCGATGCGGGGGCCGTCACCGACATCGATTATTCGGCCGCACGCACGCTGACCGATCTCGTCAGGATGCTGCACGCGCGCGGGATCGGCGTGCTGTTCGGGCGTGTCAACCGCTACCTGCGCGCGGACATGGATCGCCACCGGATCACGGAGATCGTCGGCGCGTCGTGCATCTTCCCGACGCTGCACCAGGCGCTCGAGGCCGCCGGCACGACGCCGGCGCCACAGGAGCCGGGCACCGTGTAGTGTCGGGCCTATGCGGCCGCACGCAAGCGCGCGAAGCCGTTGCGCAGGTGGCGCGCGAGTTCCGTCGCGGCCGGCGTGTGCTGGCCGCGCGGCAGATGAAGGTTGATCGCGAAGTTCGGCAGCGGGGGCAGGCCGCTGTCGGCCGGCAGGATATCGAGGTCGGCCGGCACGGTCGACGCGAGCCATGTGGTCACGGCGAGGTCGGAGCGCACGGTCGCGGTGGTGGCGTCGATGCTGCCGTTCTCGAACACGGTGCGCCACGCGCGATCGCAGCCGCGCAGCGCGTCGAGCACCGTCGGGCGGAACGCGCAGGTCGGCGCGACCATCGATACGGGCAGCGGCGTGTTCCGGTACGCGGTGCCGCCTTTCGCACCGACCCAGACCAGGCGGTCGACGGCGATGCACTCGCCGCGTGACGGCCCGACCGGCGCCTCGATCAGCGCGACGTCGAGTTCGCCCTGCGCGAGCCCCCGGTGCAGCTCCGGCGACGCCTCGCACACGAGCGTGAGCGCGACCTGCGGATGCGCCTGCGCATAACCCTTCAGGATCGGCGCGAGACAGGTGCCGACGAGATCCTGCGGCGCGCCGAGGCGCACGGTGCCGTCGACCGCGCCGGCCGTCATGTCGGCCAGCAGCGCATCGTGCACGGCGAGCAGCCGGCGCGCCTGCTCGAGCAGCCGCTCGCCGTCCGCCGTGAGCAGCAGGTTGCGGTGCTCGCGGACGAACAGCGGGCCGGCCAGCGTTTCGAGCCGTGCAACTTGCTGGCTGATCGCGCCTTGCGTCAGGTGCAGCGCGCGGCTGGCCGCCGTCATGCTGCGATGATCGGCGACCGTGACGAAGGCGCGCAGCAGCGCGAGGTCGAGATGACGTGCCATGCGACGCATTATGAGCGCTAATGACAGGCATAAAAAGCTTTCGCTGTCGTAATGGCGGGATCGCGCGTAAAACAGGGCTTCGACAACGCCGACCGGGAGCTTCCGTGCCGTTCCGAGACTACCTGCCGCTGATGCTGTTCGTGATCGTGTCCACCGTGACGCCGGGCGGCGCGACGACGCTCGCCACTGCGTCGGGCGCCCATTTCGGCTACCGGCGTTCGCTGCCGATGATGGCGGGCATCGCGGCCGGCCTGGCGTCGATGGCCGCTGCGGCGGCGGCCGGGCTCGGCGGCGTGCTGCTCGCGCTGCCCGCGTTGCAACTCGTGATGAAGGCGGTCGGTTCGGTGTACCTCGCGTGGCTGGCCGTGCGCATCGGGCGCGGCGGCAAGCCGCGGCTCGATGCGGAGGTGCACCGGCCGCAGGGATTCCTCAGCGGCGTCTGGATGCTCTGGCACAACCCGAAAGGCTGGGCGATGACGCTCGGTGCGGCCGCGTCGTTTGCCGCGCTCGCGTCCGGCCCGGCCCGCCTCGGCATATTGCTCGGGCTGGCGTTCGGCGTGGCCGCGATGGCGTCGCTGTCGCTCTGGTGTTTCGCCGGGCTGCTGTTCGCGCGGGTGCTACGCACGGAGCGGCAGTGGCACTGCCTGAATGCGGCGCTCGGCGTGCTGCTCGTGATCTCGATCGTGCCGATGTGGCTGCCGTAGCGGGTCGGCCGCACGTGTCTTGCGGTCGCCCGAAGGTCAGCGCGAACCGGCGCGCGCGGTGCCGGCCGGCTGCCCGCCCGCACCGGTCGACCACAACGGCAGGCGCAGCGTCGTGACGACGCTTGCCGCGTGCAGCACGCAAAGCAGGCCGAACGCCCACGCATACGCGTTCGCCGGCGTGCCGCCGCCCGCCGCCGATTCGACCTGCAGCCGCCATGCGAGGAACAGCGTGCACACGGTGGTGAACGTCGGGCCGCCGAGACGCTGCACGATATTGAGCGAGGTCGTCGCCATCGGCAGGTTGCGGCGCTCGACCGACGCATACGCGGCGGCGATCGACGGCGCGCCGATCGCGCTCTGGCCCATGCCGCGCAGGAACAGTGCCGGCACGAGCAGGTAAGGATCGTAGCCGGTCAGCGCGAGGAACACGAACGGCAGCGTCGCGGCGAGTGCGAGCAACGCGCCGGCCGAGGCCAGCCGGCGCACGCCGAACCGGCTCGTCAGCGCGCCCATCGACGGATACGTGACGAGCATGCCGAGGCCCATCGGCGCGAGCAGCCAGCCCATTTCGCCGGGCGTGCGCCCGCACGCCTGGATCAGGAACACCGGAATCAGCATCTGGCCCGCGAACAGCGCGCCGTTCGACAGGAACTGCGTCGACGCGGCCGCGCCGAACACCTTGCCGCGAAACAGCGCAAGGTCGATCAGCGCATCGTCGCCGTTGCGCGTCTCGACCCGCAGGAAGGCGGCGAGCAACAGCGCCGACACGACGATCGCCGCGATGCCGGGCGCTTCGTTGATCCGCTCGATGCCGTACAGGAACAGCACGAGCCCCGGCGACAGCAACGCGAGGCCGACCCAGTCGAGCGTGCGCCGTGGCGCGTCGTCGCGATCGGCGGGCAGGAACCGCGCGGCCAGCGCGAGCGCCAGCACGCCGACGGGCAGGTTCACGAGAAACAGCCAGCGCCACGACGCATGTTGCAGGATCGCGCCGGCCACGACCGGGCCGAGGATCGGCGCGAGCAGCACGGGCACGGCCGCGTAGCCGATCACGCGCGCCATCTGCTGGCCGGCGACACGCGCGATCATCATCTGCGCCATCGGCGCGAGCAGCCCGCCGCTGACCCCTTGCAGCACGCGGAAGGCGATCAGCGACGGCGCGGACCACGCGAGCCCGCACAGGGCCGACGTGAGCGTGAACGCCGAGAAGCACCACAGGTACAGCGCCTTCGCGCCGATGCGGTCGACGAGCCAGCCGCTCAGCGGCAACACCAGCGTCAGCGCGAGCAGGTAGCCGCTCGTCACCCACTGGATCGTCGACAGGCTCGCATGCAGGTCGGTCGCGAGGCTCGACAGCGACACGTTGACGATCGTCGCATCGAGCTGAGACAGCAGCGAGCCGAGCGTCGCGACCGTGCTGACTTTCCAGATCGACGGATCGAGCCGGCCGGCCGCGTGGCCCGGCGCCGGCTGGATGCGTGGGTCGCTCACGCGCCGCGCCGGTCGAGCAGCGCGACGATGTCCTGCGTCGTGCCCGTTTCGCCGAGGCGCGGGAACAGCCGCTCGACGCTGTTGACGTGAGCGTCCGCCTTGAGGTCGGTCATCGCGTCGATGGCGAGCGTCACGTTGTAGCCGAGCTCGTGCGCCTGTCGCGCGGTCGATTCGACGCCGATGCTCGTCGCGACGCCCGCCAGCACGATCTGCGTGACGCCGGCTGCCTTCAGGTGCGCGTCGAGACCGGTGCCGGTGAAGGCGCCCCAGGTCCGCTTCGTCACGACGTGGTCGCTCGGCTGGCGGTTCAGTTCGGGCACGAGTTCGGTCCAGTCGGCGGGGAGCTGCGCCACGGGCGGCGATTGCTCGGTGCGGCCCGGTGCGCCGCCCGCGACGTTGACCAGCACGACCGGCAGGCCGCGGCTGCGGAAGGCGTCGAGCAGTTCGCGGGCGTGGGCGATCACCGGCGCGACCGGGTGCGCGGTGGGGAGGGCGACGATGCCTTTCTGCAGGTCGATGACGACGAGTGCCGTGTTCGTGTCGAGACGGGTTGCGCTCATGATGGGGGCTCCGTGGAAGGGACGAGGAAAGCCGTGCGCGCGAATGCCGCGGGGCGCGCGGGCCGGGTTCACTGCTCGCCGATGCGGCGGATCAGCGGGATTGCGGCGGCGAGCGTGTCGATGTCTGCGGGGTCGAGCTGCTCGATCGCGGCGCCGAGCCACTTGTGCTTGGCGGCGTTGCGCTTGAGCCGCGCGTCGAGGCCGGCCGCGGTCAGCCGGAACAGGATCTGGCGGCCGTCGGTCGGATGCGGTTCGCGCTCGACGAGACCGTCTTCCTCGAGGCTCGCGAGAATCGCCTTCATCGATTGAGGCTTCATCGCTTCGGCGCGCGCGAGATCGGCGGTCGTCATCGGCCCGTGCCGCTGGAGTCGCGCGAGCGCGCTCGTCTGGGACATGCCGAGCCCGTCGGATTCGATCGCGGAGCGGAGCCGGCGGATCAGCTGGCCGACCGCGAGGGTCAGGTCGGCAGCGACGATATCGGCGGAAACGCCGGATTTGCGTGGAGGGTTCATGCGGCGGATCATAGAACACGACAGTTAAACTTGCAAGTTTAACTGTCGAATTGACCGCCGGATCGAGGTACGGCCGGGTGTTCGGTTACGCGCCGCGGAGCGGGATCGGTACGACCTCGTTGTATCTCGGGGTCGCGTTTTCGTGCAGCAGGTCGCCGAGGTATTGCGCGAGTTCGTCGGCGGCGAGCGCGGACGGAATGTGCAGGTTGGCCGCGCGTCGCTTGCCTTCGGTGCCGAGATCGAACACGGCCCAGCGGCCGTCCTTGCGCACGACGGCGAGCAGACGGCCGAAGGCGTTGAAGCGGTATTCGTCCTGCATGGCTGCGCTCCCGTAGGTGAATGCGCCGGCCGCCCGCGCGCTCACTGGATCGAGCAGGACAGCCAGCGATGGATCTTGATGGCATCGCTCGAGATGCCCGCACGCGTCGGTGCGCCGAGCAGCACGACCGTTTCGCGGCGGCCCTTCACACGCATGCGCATCACGACGCCGTGCCCGGACTCGTTGATGAAGCCGGTTTTCTGCAGCCGGATCGGCAGGCGGCGGTAGCGGACGAGCGGGTCGGAATTCACGTACACCAGCTCGCCGTCGCCCGGGCGCACGGTGGTCGACGTATCCGTCGAGAAATAGCGGATCAGCGGGTCCTGCGCCGCCGCGCCGACGAGCTTCGCGAGATCCTCGGCCGTCGACACGTTGTGCGGCGACAGGCCGGTCGGCTCGCGGAAGTGCGTATGGCGCATGCCGAGCCGGCGCGCTTCGCGATTCATCGCGTTGACGAACGCGGCGCGCCCGCCCGGATAGTCGCGGCTCAGCGCCGCGGCCGCGCGGTTTTCCGACGACATCAGCGCGATATGGAACATCTCGCGGCGCGACAGTTCCGAGCCCACCTGCAGGCGCGACCCGGTGAACTTGATCGTGTCGCGGTCGCGCGCGGTGACGCGCAGCACGCCGTTCAGCGGACGGTCGGCGTCGCGCGCGACGACGGCCGTCATCAGCTTCGAGATCGACGCGATCGGCCGCACCGTGCGTGCGTTGCGCGCCAGCAGCGGCGTGCCGGAGTCGACGTCGAGCACGTAGGCCGCACGTGAATGCAGGGTATTGAGCGCGCGCGGGGAGTAGCCGCAGCTTGCCATCAGGCGCGGTTTCGCGGCGGCCGGGCGCGGGCGGACGGCGTTCGTGCGCTTCGCGCGGCGATGCGGGGCCGGGGCGGCGTGACGCTTGATCGTCTGATGCTTCGCACTCGGGCGACGATGCTTGACCGCCTTGTGCTTGCGGTGGGGTTTCTTCTTGACGGTTTTCTTGTGCGGGTGCGCGTGGGCCTGCGCGGTGCGATGCGGCTGCACGCGCTGCGCGGACACGTTCGCGGCGAACGCGAGCAGCAGGAACGAGAGGGCGAGGATCAGCATGGTCCGTGCGCGAGGCACGCGCGCGATGAGGCCGGTCAAGCGAAAGTCTCCTTTCCACGCGCGAAGTGGCGGCGCGGAATGCATGGGCGGTCAGCGGGTGCGGGAAATTATAAGGTCGTTCGCGAGAGGATGACGATAGCGGCCGGCCGTCGGCGCGCTGTTTTGCCGGCTGCCGCCGCGGTGTGCCGCGTTTTGCGTCGATATGTCGCGCCGGCGTGACAAACGATGGTACGGCCGGCAAGATGGCGAGCTCATCGTCAGGAGAACCCATGTCACGCCAACCGCACGCGCTGCCCGTGCTGCCGCTTGCATCGATCGACAGCCTGTCCGCGACAGGTGAACTCGTTGCCTTCAACGTCGGCGCGGACGATGCGTTGTACATGGCATTTGCACTGGAACCGCTCGATGACCGCGCACGCTCCGACGGCGCTTCGTTCGCGATCACGACACCCTCGGCTGCGCAGCGCCATCGCTTGATTGCATGGCGGGACGGCGACACGCTGCTCGATCTCATCGTCGACAACGAACCGTTCGATATTCACGAGATCCAGCCGGTGGGAGACGATCTGCTGCTGGTCTGCTGTCGATCCTCTTATCGCGGGCCGGACGATTTCGACCTGAACGGCCGCCTCTATCGCCGCGACGGCACGCGTTGCGGAGAAATACTGCTGGGCGACGGCATCCAGTCCGTGCAGGTCACGGGCACGGGAGAAATCTGGACATCCTATTTCGACGAAGGTGTCTTCGGCAATTTCGGCTGGGAGGCGCCGGTCGGGGCGCCCGGACTGGTCGCGTGGAGCCGGCGCGGCGAGCTGCTGCATGCGTTCTCGCCGCCCGAGGGACTGCGCCCGATCGACGACTGTTATGCGCTCAACGTTCAAGGGGACCACGACGTCTGGCTGTATTACTACAGCGAATTCGCGCTCGTCCACTTGCGCGACCGGCAGCCTGTTGCGTCATGGCGTGTTCCGGTCAAGGGCAGTCACGCGTTCGCGGTGATGGAAGACCAGGCGCAACACGGTGAATGCGTGGCGCTGTTGTGCGGGGCATACGGCGATCGCGACGTATTGCAGGTCGTGCGTCTGGGCACCGATGGCCAGGTACGGGCGGTACGCGCGTATCGCATGCTGAATGGTGGCTCGGCGCCGGTGGGCGTGGCACGCGCGGTCGGCCGTGGTCGTGCGCTCTACGTTGTCGGCACGGACGGCAACGTGTATCGGATCGACATGGCGGGGCTTTGCGCGGCCGATACCGCTTAACGCGGCCAGTTCCGCCGCGACACGACCGCGAAACTGATCGCGATCGACCCCGTTACCACGCGCGGCGGCGCGTCGTCGAGCGCATCGCCGAAGCGAAAACGGCGGCTGCGTCCGTCGCTGCGTTCGGCACGACGTTTCGGCGCACGCGTATCGGCCGCGGCGGTGCGTTCGTTCGCGACGGCCATGTCGCACGGCTGGTCGGCCACGCAGTCGGCGGCATGATCGAGGGGCATGACAGTCGGTTCCGGGAAGGGCATGCCCGTATTGAACGCCATTGCATTCGATCGGTAAAATGAATGTTTTAATCGTTACGATTCCTTTTAAGAATGGAATTGAAACTGCTGCGTACGTTCCTGACCGTCACCGAGCTGTGCCATTTCAGCCGCGCGGCCGATGCGCTGCACATGAGCCAGCCGGCACTGAGCAAGCAGATCGGCGCGCTGGAGGCGAGCCTCGGCGGCAAGCTGTTCGAGCGCGGGCGGCATGGCGCGGAGCTGACGCCGTTCGGCGAGCGTTTCCTGCCCGACGCGCAGGCGCTCGTGCGCGATGCCGACGAGATCCTCGCGCGCGCACGGGAGGCGACCAGCGGGCAGCGCGGGCATCTGCGGCTCGGCATTTGCCTGTCGGTACTGACGATCGTGCCGAAGCGGGTCGCGGAGTTTCGTCGCCGCAATCCGGGCATTGCGGTCACGTTGAGCGACCTGTCGTCGTCCGAGCAGACACGCCGGCTGCGCGCGGGCAAGCTCGATGCCGGGTTTCTGCGCCTGCCGTCCGACGAAGGTTTGTCGTCATTCAAGGTGATCGACGAGGGGCTCGCGCTGGCGGTGCCGCCGCATCTCGGCTTCAAGCGCGTGCCGGCCGATCTCGACGTGCTCAACGAGATCGGCTTCATCGCGCTGCAGCGTGCGCGGGGCCCGGGGCTCGCCGCGCAGATCGATCGATGGTGCGTCGAGCGCCGCTTCGTGCCGCACGTGACGCAGCAGGCCGAGGACGTGCAGTCGGTGCTGACGTCGGTCGCGGCCGGTGTCGGCGTCGCATTCATTCCGTCGCGCGCGCAGTACCTGCTGCGCGATGCGACAGTGCTGCCGCTCGATGGCCGGGATGCAAAGTGGCGCGTCGGGCTTGCGTGGCGGTCGGATCGCGACGATCCCGTGACCACGCGCTTCGTGTCGTTCATGCGTGCCGCGATCAAGGAAGCCTGACGGACGAAGCGATATAGTTTCCGCAATCGGCGCTGAATGCGCGAATGAATACCTGTCTGCTACGGACCGAATCGATGACCTCAGAATCCGACGAATCCCCACTCGATCCCGCACTCGTCGCGACGCTCGCAACGCTGAACGACGCCGCGAGCGATCCGGCCGGCAAGACCTGGTCGCTGCCGAAGATCGCGAAACGCGCGCAACTGCCGATGAGCACGCTGCGCCGCGTGCTGACGCAGCTCGACGCCGCCGGCCTGAGTGCGACGACGCTGAACGAAGACGGCACCGGCAGCGCCGCGCTGACCGATGAAGGGCGCGCCGTGTGCGCGCAACTGTTCGGCGCGAACGACACGCAATGAAAAACGGGCCGCTGGAAGCGGCCCGTCGTCTGGCGGTTCGGTATGCGGTTCGATGCCGCACACCTGCGTGTCACCAGCGCGCCGTCACGCCGCCCATCACCGAATGACGATAGGTCTGGTCGTTCAGCCCGCGCCGGTAGCCGATGTCGAGATCGAGCCACGGCTTCGGCGAATAGATCGCGCCCGCGATCGCGAATGCGGGATTCGCGCCGGCGCCGCGCTCCGTGTTGCGCGACGTGCCGATGTCGGCCACGATCTGCAGCTTGTCGGTCGCCTTGTAGATCGCCGCGCCCGACACGGCCCAGATCGACGTCAGGTCGCCCTGGCGATTCGGCTGGTAAGTGAGGCCCGCATTCGCAAGCAGCGAGAAGCGAGCGATGTCGGCCTGCGCGAGCAGCGTCGCGCCGGTGCCGACGCGGCCGGTGCCGAGCCCGCGGCCGTCGTTGCCGGTCGGCATCGTCACCTTCGGTTTCAGCGCGAGCGACAGCGGCCCGCGTTCGACGAAGCGCCATTTCATGCCGATCTCGACATCGCCGATTCCCGCGCCGTTCTCGTCGGTCCGCGTTTGCAGATGCGTGTAAGGCGCGTTGACGTAGAGGTCGACGTGTTCGCCGAACCCGCGCGTGAGCGTCGCGTTCCATAGCTGGTGGCGGCCGTTTTCTTCCTGTTTCGAGGTTTCCTCGCCGTTGAACTCGAACTGCCAGTTCGCATTGCCCTGCGTGCCCGTATCGTCGCTGACGAGCGGGTGAGCCGGATAGGCGTCGAACGGTGCGAGGAGTGCGCTCGCGGCGGCGAGCGGAAGGATTCTTTTCATCACATTACCGATAGAGCGTCGTGAAAGGCCGGCCCGCGCGCGTTGCGCGGGCCGGTACATCGTCATCCGAACGGAATCAGAACCACTGCTTGTAGCGGCGCACGTAGATCGTCTTGACGATCTGCGCGAGCAGGATATAGCCGACCATCGTCGCGGCGAGCCACAGCCAGAAGGTGCCCGGCAGGTGCATGAAGCCGAGCGACTCCGCGAACGGCGAGAACGGCAGCCAGCAGCCGATCGCGATCGCGGTGAACGTCGACAGCAGCACCGGCAGCGCGGCCGTGCTCTGCAGGAACGGAATCTTCTGCGTGCGCAGCAGGTGCACGACGAGCGTCTGCGACACGAGGCTCTCGATGAACCAGCCGGAGTTCATCACGATCTGGCCGCCCGAACCGCCGTTCAGGTGATACATCGCACCCGCGCCGAATACCGTCCACATCAGGATGTACGTCGTGATGTCGAACACCGACGACGTCGGCCCGACCCACAGCATGAAGCGGCTGATGTTGCCGGCTTCCCACTTGCGCGGCTTCTTCAGGAACTCGGGGTCCATCTTGTCCCACGGCAGCAGCATCTGCGACGTGTCGTAGATCAGGTTCAGCACGAGCAGCTGCGTCGCGAGCATCGGCTCCCACGGCAGGAACGCGCTGGCGACGAGCACCGAGAACACGTTGCCGAAGTTCGAGCTCGCGGTCATGTTCAGGTACTTCAGGATGTTGCCGAACGTCTCGCGGCCCTTGATCACGCCTTCCTCGAGCACCATCAGGCTCTTTTCGAGCAGGATGATGTCGGCGGTTTCCTTTGCGATGTCGGCGCCGCTGTCGACCGAGATGCCGACGTCGGCGTCGCGCAGCGCGGGGGCGTCGTTGATGCCGTCGCCGAGGAAGCCGACCGTGTGGCCGTTCGCCTGCAGCGCCTTGACGATGCGAGCCTTCTGCAGCGGCGTCAGTTTCGCGAACACCGTCGTGCGTTCGACGACCTGCGCGAGCGTCGCGTCGTCGAGCGCTTCGATCTCCGTGCCGAGGATCGGCTTGCCGGGTTCGAGGCCGACCTGGCGGCATACCTTCATCGTGACGATCGGGTTGTCGCCCGTCAGCACCTTCACCGCGACACCGTTTTCGCGCAGCGCGGCGAGTGCCGGCGCAGCCGATTCCTTCGGCGGGTCGAGGAAGGTCAGGAAGCCGCGCACGACGAGGTCGTGTTCGTCGGCGGTGCGGTACTGCTCGCGCTCGTCGCCGCGCGGGATCGTGCGCGTCGCGAGCACGAGCACGCGGAAACCGTCCTCGTTGTACGCGCTGGCCTGTTCGAGCAGCCGCTTGCGCGCGACGAAGTCGAGCGGACGCACGCCGTCCTCATCCTGCACGTGGGTGGAGACGGCCAGCATCTCCTCGACCGCGCCCTTGCAGATCAGCAGGTGCGTGCCGCGCGTATCCTCGACGACGACCGACAGGCGCCGCCGGACGAAGTCGAACGGCAGTTCGTCGATCTTCTTGTAGCCCTGCGGCTTCACGCGCTCGCCGATCTCGTCGGCACGTGCGACGACCGCGATGTCGATCAGGTTCTTCTGGCCGCTCTGGTGGAAGCTGTTCAGCCAGCCGAGCCGCAGGATGTCCTCGTTCTTGTGGCCCGACAGGTCGAGGTGATGCTCGAGGATGATCTTGTCCTGCGTGAGCGTGCCGGTCTTGTCGGTGCACAGCACGTCCATCGCGCCGAAGTTCTGCACCGAGTTCAGGCGTTTCACGACGACCTTGCGGCGCGCCATCGCGACCGCGCCGCGCGCGAGGTTCGCGCTGACGATCATCGGCAGCATCTCGGGCGTGAGGCCCACGGCCACCGCGAGCGCGAACGTGAGCGCGCTCAGCCAGTCGCCCTTGGTCAGCCCGTTGATCATGAACACGATCGGCACCATCACGAACATGAACTTGATCAGCAGCCAGCTCACGCTTGCGACGCCGCGGTCGAAGCTCGTCTCGATGCGCTTGTGGCTCACGACGTTGCGCGCGAGCGAGCCGAAGTACGTATCTTCGCCGGTCGCGACGACGACGGCCGTCGCCGTGCCGCTGACGACGTTGGTGCCCATGAAGCAGACGTTCTCGAGGTCGAGCAGCGATGCCGATGCATCGTTCGCCGCACCGTCCGCGGGCGAGCTCGCGGATTTGCCGGCCACCGCGCCGAGCGTGTCGTATTTCTCGACGGGCAGCGCTTCGCCGGTCAGCACGGCCTGGCTGATGAACAGGTCGCGCGATGCGAGCAGGCGCACGTCCGCCGGGATCATGTCGCCGGCCGACAGGTGCACGATGTCGCCGGTCACGACTTCGCGCATCGGCACTTCGCGGCGCGCCGGCTCGGACGTGTCGGTCACGGAACGCTGCACGGTGGCCGTCGTGCGGACCATCGCCTTCAGCTTCTCGGCCGCGCGCAGCGAGCGGAATTCCTGCACGAAGCGCAGCAGCGCGCTGATCGTGACCATCGTCAGCAGGATCGTCATGCCGACATAGTCGCGATCGTCGGGTGCGGCGAACCAGACGTCGGTGAAGAAGCTGATGGCGGCCAGCACCAGCAGCACGTAGACGAACGGGTTGTGGAAGGAAAGCAGCAGCTGGCGCGTCCAGTGCGGCGGCTTGTCGTGCGCGATTTCGTTCGGGCCGTAGTGCTGCAGGCGATCGGCGGCCTGGTCGTAGGTGAGGCCGCGCGTGCTGGTATGCAGCGCCTTCAGCGTGTCTTCGAGCGGACGGGCCGCTTCCTGCGCGACGCGCATGATGCGCGGTTCGTTCTGCTGGCCGGCGCCGGTCTTGATGAAGCCGCGCTGATTCTTCTGCGAGGTGTTGTGTCGTGTCGTCATGAGTCGCTCCTTGCGCACGAGGCGGCGGGCGGGGAGCGACCGTGACGTTATCGACGCACGAGCGCTCCCCGCCGCGTCGCGTCAGGCGCGATCGGCTGTGGATCGGTGATGGATGGAACGCTCGCCGGCGCGTGCGGGGCAGCCGGAGGGGCGATGCGCAGCGTCGCACCGGCGAGCGGTAATCGACTACTGTCGTCTGAGTTCATCTGCACTCCTGTCGGTTGCGGATAGGCGGCACGGGCGATCGGCAGCCGCGCACGCACGAGGGCGCGCGGCCGGACGGCACGCGAACGGAGGGCGCACGCGGCTGGCGCCGCGCGCGACACGAACGCACACGCGCGAGGGCGCGTCGCGTGCATTCGACAACATCGAAAATTCGGCGGGAGATCCGGCCCGTGGTCAGGCTGGAAAGACGCCGCATCCTGCTTCCCGGGATGCGGCAGAAGACGAGGCTCTGCGCGTTTTCCTCAGGCAGCAGTCAAGTTGGTCAAGCACCAACTACAACTCGCATCGGTGTTCACAGAACACTCCATGTAATTTGACGGGAGCGATGGTAATGGCTCGCTGTGCGAAGCGTCAACCCTTTTGTCAGGTGTTATTTCGAGATGCGTAATCGGGGTGACGTGTGCGCGGCGCGGCCCCGGATTGCCGCGAATGAAACGGCCGCGCGCATGCGTGATCGGCATGCGCGCGGCCGCGTGGAAGCAGGGGCGGGTTACTGGCCCGCTGCCGCGATGGCGGCCCCTGCGTCGACAATGCCCGAGCCAGCCGGCATCGCGGTGCACGACGTGCCGGCCGCGAGCTTGGTCGTGCGCGCGCCGCCTTGCAGCTTCTGCTGGATCTGCGCGGGCGTGAGGTTGCCGTTCACCGACAGCATCAGCGCGGCGACGCCCGACACCTGCGGCGTCGCGAGGCTGGTGCCGTTCGCGAGGCCGTAGGTGTCCGAGCCCGGCGTCGTGGTGCCGGTGTTCGACGTCGACAGGATGTTGACGCCCGGCGCGCTCAGCGAGACATCGGCGCCGAAGTTGCTGAACGACGCGCGGCGGCCCGTCGCGTCGGTGGCGCCGACGCTGATCACGCCGCGGCAGTTCGCGGGCTGGTCGAGCCCGGTCGACAGGCCGTCGTTGCCGGCCGCGACGACGACGGTCACGCCCTTCGCGGTCACGTCGTCGATCGCCTGCTGGAACGTCGTGCTGCATGCGCCGACGCCGCCGAGGCTCAGGTTGATGACCTTCGCGGGGCGCGGGTTCGTCGGCACGCCGTTCACCGGGATGCCGGCTGCCCAGCGCATCCCGTCGGCGATGTCGCTCGTCACGCCGCCGCACTTGCCGAGCACGCGCACCGGCAGGATCTGGCCGAGCCACGACACGCCGGCGATGCCGGTGCCGTTGTTGGCGGTCGCGCCGATCACGCCCATCACGCGCGTGCCGTGCCAGCTGCTGTCGCTCGGCTGGCTCGCGCAGTGATAGTACGGGCCGTTTGCGTTGTCGAGTTCCTGTTGCGTGACCCAGTCGCCGGGATCGGTCGCGTCAGGGTTGCGCGTCAGGCCGTTGTTGCTGGTGTTGACGTTGCTGATGAAGCTGTAGCCGGACAGCAGGTTGCCCATGAGGTCGGCATGCGGCCGGTAGCCGGTGTCGAGCACGGCCGTGACGACGGTCGGCGAACCCTTGGTCACGTTCCAGGCGGGCGGCAGGTCGATGCCGGCGGTCGGGTCGGACAGGTACCACTGCTGGTTGTAGAGCGGATCGCTCGGCGTGTCGCGGATCTGCATCGGGTGATCCGGTTCCGCGTAGTCCACGTCCGAATCGGCCGCGAATGCCTGCGCGAGCGCGGCTGCGTCGGTGGCGGCCATGCGCTGGCCGAGCGACAGCACGGCCGCGCCGTTCGAGATCGTCCGTTCGACCTGCACATTCACCGGGGCTTGCCCGACCGTGCTCGCATAGGCACGTGCACTGCCGGCGACCGGTGCCGTCCAGCGCGTCATCGAGCGCTGGATGACCGCGTCGAGCCGCGTCCCGTTGTCGATGGCCGCCATCGCACGCGTGGCCGTCAGCGTCTTCAGCTTGACGATCAGGTGATCGATCGGCGCTTCTGCCGGTGCGGCCTGCGCCGCCATCTGCACGGCGGCCTGCTGCGTCGCGCATGCATTGCTGCCGGCCGAGGCGGGCGGGGTCGTCGGTGTGCCGGGAGCGGGCGTCGGGGCGGGGGCAGGTGCCGGTGCCGCGTTGGAAGAAGACGGGTTGCTGCCGTCGCCGCCGCCTCCGCCGCCGCAACCGGCGAGGGGCAGGAGGGCGGCGGCAGACAGCATGCCGGCGAGCATGCGCGCATGTGCGGAGCGCGCCAGCGCAAGATTGAAACGCTTGGTTCTCATGTTGAAACTCGATCCTCGTAGATAACCGTCGTGCCGGCGGTGGCGCTGGTCCGGCTGACCCGGA
>NZ_LDUL01000073.1:0-59453 GCF_001043615.1 Burkholderia sp. LK4 | reverse complement strand
CACGGCGCCGAAGATCGTGTTTGCGAAGCGCGACTTGCCGCCGCCGACGGGCCCCGCGATCGCGACGATCTCGCCGCGCCGCACGTCGAGATCGAACGGTGCGCTGGCCTGCGTCAGGCGCAACCCGCGCACGCTCAGGCCGCTGTCGCCGGGCCGCGCGATCGGCGCCGGGCCCGGCGCACGCGCCTTCGGCAACGGCCGCCCGACCATCGTTTCGACCGCCGCGTCGAAATCGACCGGTGCGGCGAGATCGGCGACGATCCGTCCGTCGCGCACGATCGCGACGCGATCGGCGATACGGCGCAGGTCGCCGAGCCGGTGCGACACCAGCAGGACCGCGACGCCTTCGTCACGCAATGTATCGAGCAGCGCGAACAGGCGCTCGGCCTCCGGCGCCGACAGGCTCGCGGTCGGTTCGTCGAGGATCAGCAGGCCCGGCTGCCCGGCAAGTGCTCGCGCGAGCGTCACACGCTGCTGGTCCGCGAGCGAAAGCAACGCGAGCGGCGCCGCCAGGTCGGCATCGAGCCCGACGCGTTCGGCGAGCGGCCGTGCGGCATCGCGCCGGGCGGCCGGCGGCACGCGCCACGGCGATGCCGGATCGCACAGCCGGTCGAGCAGCAGGTTGTCGGCGATCGACAGCGTCGGCACCACCGCGTCGGCAACCGACTGATGCACGGTCGCGATGCCGAGCTGCTTCGCCGCGTGCGGAGAAGCGGGCCGGTAAGGCGTGCCGCGCAGCGTCAGCGTGCCGCCGTCGTGACGGATCACGCCGCTCAGGATCTTGACGAACGTCGATTTGCCCGCGCCGTTGGCCCCCATCAGCGCGACGACCTCGCCGGCGCCGATCGACAGGTCGAGCGATGCGAGCGCGGTCGTCGCGCCGAAGCGCTTCGACACGCCGATGGCCGTCAGGACGGGCTGCCGCGCGACGCGATGCCGTCGATCAATTCGGGGATTTGATGAAGTCGTCGTCAATGGCGTGTCGAAAAGATGTGCCTCTCGGCGAGCGGCGCCATGTGCGCAACGCCACCCGGTCACCGGAAACGTGCGGCGGGACGCTTTGCGCAGGGGCAATCCCGCTTGGGCGGGGACAGCGTGCCGCGGCTTATCGGCTTCAGCTTCCACGTCGATCCACGTTGAGCATGACTGCGCCGCGCAGGCATCGACGCCGGTTCGGCCAATCTAGCGTGCCGCACGACGTACCCGCAAACAACGATTTCTGTCATCGATATGACGTGGGCGAGAATCCCGAATTCGCACCTTGTCACGCCCCTTGCGCTGCCGGGGATGTGCGAACCGCTGCGTGACGCGCACCAATATTTTTTTTGTTTACCAGACTTTGTTTACCTGAAAACATAGCCCCGCAGTTCGCGCGATTCGCAAAGAGTCTGGACATTTACGGATACGCGTATCGCCGGCCCGGCATCGACCTGAAGACGCGGCACCTCGTCACGCTTGGAGTAAGCAGTGCCGTGAGCGGCTGCGAGAATCCATTGCGTTTCCAGCCTGGCGCTGCCTCTGCATCCCGGCATATCGGCCGAGCAGATCCGCGAGGTATTCATTGCAAGGTTTTGCCGGGAATGCGCGGGCGTTCAATGCGGCAGCCATTTTCAAATCCGTCGCCGACACGTTTCAGAATAACGAATAGCATGATGCCCTCGACCCGGTGGCAACTGATCGTGACGTATGTGTGCGCCGACGCAGCCGTGACGGTTTCGTCTCGCATCCTGCAGTTCTATGCCACCTGGCTTTTGCTCAAGGGTCTCGCGAACCCGTCGGCACTCACGCTGACGCTGGTCGCAACGTGGGCGACGACCCTGCTGATCCTTCCGTTCACCGGCATCGTCGCCGACCGGGTCCGCAAAAGTACGGTTTTGCTGGGCGCATCGCTGCTTGCCCTTGCGTCGGTGATATCGGTCACTCAGACTTCCTGATTGACAAGGAACCTCATCAAAAGACCGCTTGCGTTGAACCAGCATGCGTTTGTCAATCTCGACGACGCACGCAAGCAATTGAAGCGTGGCGCACTGACTACAACTCGTTGCGCCCGCATAGTGCCTTGGGGAACGTGGCGCCGGACCAATTCCGGCAACTGCATCAACCGGGAACCGGCGAGTCCACTAAATTGCGAATGGTGTACTCGGCGAGGTAAGGTCACCGAAACACTAACACTCAATTGTGTCCAGAATTCCTAGAGCAGTTCAATATTGACGAGTTTGTTCGAGCGCGTGTCCGGAGATGCAGGAGCAAGTCCGCAGAGCCCCCCTTCCTGGGCAGTATTTCATTTTAATTCCACTTTTCTTTCGCAATAATTATGTTTGAAAAAATAATATACGACCGCCAAATAAAAAAATCCCAGAATTGGGATATTGCGAAGGAATTTCCACTTGGGTATGATGAATCGCATGACACTTTTGTGACAGTTACACAGATCGATGCATTTATGTAGATTGTTTACGTGATCGTTGTCGAATTTTTTGTCATGGAGCCCCGCTATTTTTGGGTGGTGCTCGCTCGCGCTCGCGTTTATGTGCGACCGGACATTGTTCGCTCATTTTGATGACGGCCAGAAATTTCCTGAGAGATTAGACGTTACAAAAATGAAAAACCCGGCTTTTGCGTTCGGAAGCAAGGCTTCCACGTTGGCGACTCTTGCCAACCTCATCACTCATGGTCGTGTTTTGGACCAATGCGCATTTACCGTCCACGATTGGCGAGAAAATGCGGATGCTGTCGAGAAAGAAATTGTGCGTCGCTTCGGTTGCATTCCACTTATCGTTCGCTCCAGTGCATTGTCTGAAGACACCGGGACTTCGTCAAACGCAGGGAAATACTTATCGGTAGGTAACGCTGTTGGGCTCACGTCTGTCAGAGATGCGATCGAGCGAGTCATCAAGTCTTACGGATCCGCGCTTGATCATGATGAAGTGTTTGTTCAACCAATGTTGAACTGTGTTCGGAGATCGGGCGTTGCTATGACGCGAGACCCCGAAACTGGGGCGCCATACACTGTAATCAATTACTCGGAGAGTAGCGACACCGCAGCTGTTACATCCGGGGCAGGTGAAGTTCGAACCGTCATCGTGCATTCTGGTAGTCAAGCACGCCTCTCATCGCCGGTGGCCGCGATCCTACCACTTCTCGATGAACTGATCGAGATCACAAATAATGATGCGCTTGACGTTGAGTTCGCGATGGATGAAGCAGGAGTCGTGCTCCTGCAGGTCCGGCCGATGACGACCGTAAAATCCAGCCCGGCGCCGCGACTCCATGCCGCCTACATTCTCGAACAAATCAATTCGACCTTGCCGACGGTTAGCGCACGAAAGCACAACACGTTCAGCGTGATGTCGGACTGGAATCCGGCTGAAATGATCGGCATCAAGCCTCGATCGCTTGCATATTCTCTTTACCGCGAACTGATCACGCGGATGAACTGGGCCTCTGCTCGCTTTCGGTATGGGTATCGTGATCTTCGGCATCGCGAATTGATGATCTGTCTCGGTGGTAGTCCCTATATCGACGTGGCGTCTAGTGTCGAATCATTCATTCCAGCCGGCGTTCCAGCGGACGTTGCGCATCGCATCGTTGAACACTGTTCCCGATACGTCTCGGATCACCCGGCTTTGCACGACAAGCTCGAGTTTGCGGTTATCCCTACCTGTTACGTTCCGCACCTCAACGTCGACTTTTCCTCCTATCCCCACTTGGCCGACGCGCTGTCCCACATCGAACGAAAGGTATATCTCGACCAACTTAAGTCGCTGACCGAGCAGATCGTAGCACCAGGCAGCGTGTTTTATCGCGATCTCGATCTTTTGCCACTGCACGCCCGAAAACTTGCACGTTACAAAGCAGATCGAAGCGACACCGCTATCTCATTCTGGCAGTGCATCTCCGACGCAAGCGTGGTCGCCGAGACATTTTCCGGTCTCGCTCGAGCAGCATTCATCGCGACTGCATTGTTGAAGGACCTCGAACATGCCGACGAGCGACTTACTGGGTTGACTGATCAAGTGACGGCTAGCGTTCGTACGATAGGCAAGCAAATCGCGGATGACTATGCAGACCTGGAACTTCATGCGTTCTTGGAGCAACACGGACACGTCCGCCCCGGCACCTACGACGTCACTATCGAGCGTTACGATGAAGCTCCGGATCGATACTTCAAGCGGACGGAGGCGCGAAAGGACCCAAGCAGTCCCATCGCCGACGTAAGTCAATTCATCTCAAACATTACTACGCAGCTCCGCGCTTGCGAGTTGGGCTTCGACGCATTTCAACTGATCACTTTCGCGAAAGCCGCCATTCACGCGAGAGAACAGTCGAAGTATGTCTACGCCGGCTTAGTCTCTGAAGCGCTTTCCCGCCTCACTGAATGGGGTGCTGCCCGTGGGATAAACCGCAACTGCCTGAGTCATCTATCCCTCAATGATCTCCGTGTCGCAATGGAATCGTACGGCCGAGACGTCGACCTTCTGGCCAAGGGGCGGAAAAACGAGGATGTATGGGCGAGGGATTTGAGCGTGCGAACGCCCGCCGTGTTCAACCATTCCGACAATTTCTTCGCATTCGAGATAAGCGGAACGAAGCCAAACTACATCACCAGCAAGACAATCTCGGCCGCACCTATCGTGCTTACCGGCAGCGAATCAACAGACGCAGACCTGAACGGAAAGATCGTGCTCATAGAGAGTGCCGATCCAGGTTACGATTGGATTTTCACCCACCCGATTGACGGTTTTGTCACAGCATTCGGTGGAGAAAACTCCCATATGAGTATCCGCGCTCGTGAATTCGGCATCCCCGCCGCTATTGGGGTCGGCCCGGAGGTATTCCGAGCGCTGGCGCGTGCGAGCAATATCATACTGAGCTGCAAAGACCAGCGAATTCATTCTGCTTGACGAGAAGAAGCGCCCGAGAAGCCCTACCAAAAAAAATTAAATAAATAAGCAATCCTATGGAAAAGATATTTATTCTGATCGAGAGCAGCTCGACCGGCACTGGTCTCGCGATGATCAAGAAGCTCTGCGAACAAGGGTACTCACCGTGGGTGATCAGCAATAATCCGGGTCGATTCGACTTTCCCGATATCCCTCAGCTTCGGCTTCTTCATGTCGACACGAACGACGAAAGCCGATTGATCGAGTTTCTTCTTCAGCATGAGCGGCGCGATGAGTTCGTCGGCGTGTCAACCGTATACGATTTCTACGTTCCTGCGGTGGCCGGAGTTGCACGTGCACTGGCTCTGCCCGGCCCGCATGTCGACTCCGCGAGAAGAGCGAGACATAAACATAATCAGCGAACCGTCTTCGCTCATCACGGCCTTCCCCAGCCGAAGTTTGCCGTCTGTAGTACGGTGGATGAAGCACTTTCTGCTTCACGAGAAATCGGATATCCGCTTGTCTGCAAGCCCGTCAGCGGTGCTGGTAGCGTGGGTGTCAAGTACATCACGTCTGACGACGAACTGAATGTACACGCTGGAACCTGGCTGTCCCGTACAGAGACCCATAGAGGCGTACCGATCCAACAAAAGGTCCTGCTCGAGGACTTCGTCTGTGCCCCCGAAGTATCGGTTGAAGTCTTCGATGGCATGGCCGTGGCGGTCTGCGATAAATTCGTTAGCCCATTACCGGTTTTCCTTGAAGTTGGACACGAAGTGCCATCCGCCCTTCCAAGCGATCTTGCGCAATCGGCATGCAAACTCGCGGAAGACGCCGTCAAGGCGCTCGGTTTGGATTGGGGGTGCTGCCACGTGGAGCTCCATGTGACCCGCGATGGCCTCTCCGTGATCGAAGTGAATCAGCGGATCGCTGGTGATCTGATTCCCCTGTTGGTAGAAGAAGCCACTGGTGTTGACTTACTGTCGGCGGCAATTCTCAAGGCGGTCGGAGTAACTCCAAGTCTGAACGGAACGCGCAACCGAGTCAGCCGTATTGCATTCCTCGTTTCGGGTGAAATACCGTCCGCGATACGCGATACCTTCGAGACGATAGTTTCTGAAGGTGGTGCGCTGGATGCGCACCTTGGGATGGATCACGGTAAAGGCCTCCACTATGGCGACTCTCGCGATCGTATTGGTCATCTTATTGTGAGCGGGCCTAGTCGGTCGTCCGTCCGAGATAACCTCAACAAACTGCTTGTGAAGTTGTCCGGGAAAGAGCGTGTCTTAGCCTCCCCATCCCATAGCGACCAACCTCGGTACGCATCTGCATGCAACGTCAGCTGAGCACACTCTCCGGACATATCAACCTGACGACCATGGTTGAGCGCTGGGACCTGAAAATCCCATTTGTCACCGCGCGCGGCTCTCGCACTGAGGTGGAAGTGATAGTTGTCGAGATCGCTGCCGATGGACATACCGGCCGCGGCGAAGCAACCCCGAGCCGGAGCCTCGGTGAAAGCGCCAGCTCGTGTCTCGGTGAGATTGCAAAGGCCTTTGGTACCGGGGTGTTGACGGCCACCGACGTTGGGTGCCGCGTCGCGATGATGCCGTCGGGCGCAGCGCGAAGCGCGCTCGATAGCGCGATCTGGGACCTTGCTGCAAAACATTGTGGGACCCGTGCGTGGACTATGGCGTCAATGCAAACACCGACTACAAGGAAGACGATCCAAACAATCAGTGCTGGACCGCCCGACGAGATGGTGAGCCAAGCGCTGATGTTCGGCTCAGCCGAAGTGCTGAAGTTAAAGCTGAATGGGAGAGATGATGACCGAAAAGTTCGTGCGGTAAGACTCGCCCTACCGAACGCACGGCTTATTGTCGATGCCAACGAGTCGTGGACGATGAATCAACTCGCGACGTGGTCCGTGACGATGAGGGAGCTCGGGGTTGAGCTGATAGAGCAGCCCCTTCCCGCAGGATCGGATACTGCGCTATCGCACTTCAATCGCATCGTGCCGATCTGCGCTGACGAAAGTTTTACGGACCCGAATGACCTCTCGGCTATCGCCTCGCGTTATGACTTCGTCAACATCAAACTCGACAAGCTCGGGGGGCTTTCGTCCGCACTGGTAGCGGCAACGATCGCAGAGTCGCACGGTCTTGGGATCATGCTCGGATGCATGATTGGCACGTCACTCGGCATGGCACCATCAACGATGTTGTTCGATCGGGCCACGTACATCGATGTCGACGGACCGTCATTCCTCGCATCGGATCGCGAGCCGACTCTCTGGTGCGATGGCGTGGTATCCGCCCCGCGTCCGGCGCTCTGGGGCTGATCCGCATTTCGCCATACCACCACCTGAACTTACTGTCATCACCGCATCAATATGGACCCGCAACACCTGCAATCCCGATTTGCCGTTCGAGCGAACTTGACGTCGATTTTTCTTTTCGCCCTTGGAAATTATGTCTTGATCCCGTATTACGCCGTGTACACAAGCAAGAACCTCGGCTACGGAGTCGCATTTGCCGGCATACTTGTTTCGGTGAGAATGTTTTCCCAACGTGGCCTTACGCTATTCGGCGGAGTGCTAACTGATTATTTTGGGGCCCAGCTCATTAGTCAAGTCGGAATACTGCTCAGAGCAACTTCATTCCTGATTCTGTTCTTCGACCGCAGCCCGTCAAGCTTCGTAATCTCCGCCTTTGCAAATGGGACGAGTAGCTCCCTATTTAATATGGCTATTCGAAAGATGCTGTTTTTCGCCGTGCGAGAAGACGATTCACGTCTGACAGCAGTCATCAGCCTGCGAAGCGCGTTGCTCAATCTTGGGGCCGCAATTGGCCCACTTCTCGGCACATTCTTTCTGTACTGGGATTTCAGTTTGACGTGCCTTTGCGTAACCGTGATGTTCGTCGGCTTAGGTACAATTGTATGGGTTTCAAACCGAACGTTCGAAGCCGCGCGAATCTCTACAATCCGTCCGGCGGACTTTCTTCGAGTCATCCGACTTCCCGGCATTCAGCGGGTCATGTTGCTGCAGTTCATTTATTTCTATTTCTATTCTAATCTTGAATATTTACTTCCGATCTTCAGTACGGAGCAAGGTCATCAGGGATTGGTCGGAATACTTTTCACGACCAATGCGGTTGTTGTTGCTGGCGTGCAATTCACAAGCGCCCGTCGCATCGCCAATGCGGGCGTCAACCTTGGATTCTGGTGCTTCCTCGCGTTCTTTCTCCTACTTGGCTCGATTGCATACTTTTCTCCGGGCGTTGGCGTGTCAGTGCTCCTCGTGTTGGCCGTAGCACTATTCACTATCGCGGAAATTGTCGTCTCCTTCAGAGTCGAATACCTGTCGACAAAGCTCGGCGACAAATCGCTCGGCGGAACAACGTACGGATTGGTTTCGGTCGTCGGTGCAATTGGCATGTTGGCCGCCAACGCGCTGAACGAGCAACTATATCGGTGGCTTGGCCCGGCTAGCACGTGGAGTATCAATGCCCTGCTTGTTGTGGCTGCAATCG
The DNA here is from genome assembly GCF_001043615.1 of Burkholderia sp. LK4. Classification (NCBI taxonomy): domain Bacteria; kingdom Pseudomonadati; phylum Pseudomonadota; class Betaproteobacteria; order Burkholderiales; family Burkholderiaceae; genus Burkholderia; species Burkholderia sp. LK4. The sequence continues at coordinate 51,037 of NZ_LDUL01000073.1, read as the reverse complement.
CCTATCTGTGGCGGATAAGGACTCCTTTGTTAGATCGCTTGCCGTCACCAGCAAAAGCTACTCCCTAGAGCACAGCGAACTCACGTCAAGCGATCATTTACTGTTCGCTCGTTGGCGCCAGCACAGTGTGACCCTGCCTCGATTCCACGTACAGCAGGAAGTTTGATAACTTTTCGCCCGTGAGCGGCTATTCGCATCGAAGCGGCTGGACGATCGGTGTCTGCCGCGTGCGCGATAAGTGGACCGTCGAGCTGTGGGATGGAACGTCTCTCATGCCGTCGTCGACTCGCCGGTTGCGGCGGTCAGGCTTCATCGCGAGTTGGTGACGGAGTCTGAGCCAGGCAGCTCTCCTGATCTCGAAGGGCAGCACGAGTTGTCGAGCTGACCCGGCCAAGCGATCGGTACGGCCGGCCCGGCCTGCGCCGCAATCCCCGCCGTAGGTGAGATCGTGCCAGCGTTGCGACGTCTGGCCACCCGACCCGAGCTGGCCGCGCGGCAGTCGCAAGATGACGATCTTGTGCGCGTGCGTCGCGCACAAGATCGCCCCAACTACGCGGCTCTTTCAGATAAGACAAGAAATGAGCTGACAAACCGCATGTCGCCTGATGCCCGTGCCGGGCAATCGGGATACCGTCATCTGTCATGGGCGCATCGTCTTCCTCGATGAAGTTCGGCGACACCTCGGGATGCTGCGGGCACGAAACACGATCGCCTTTGCGAGCGACAAAGCGGCCATCGAAACGCATTGTGCTGGAACCTGTTTCGACCTTGCCGCCATGGTCGGTCTCGTCACCGATGCGATTCAAGTTCATCATGATTTACGCCGTGACAATGCGCCCATAATTCAATTGCCTTGATTGACCAGGCTCAGGCTGCTGTCGATCCAGAACGGGCCTCGGCCTCGAGGTCGCTTTCCGCGCGTCTTGCTGGAGCGCTGGTTGCTACTTCGTGATCCGACGCATTTCCCGTCGGCGCACGGCGCCGCCCTCGGCTCCAGTTTCCCGGCGTCGCCACCGGCACGCCCAGCCGCCGGGCCGCTTCGTGTTGCCCTAGTCTCCGCAAGTTTCACCGCCTCGGACTTGAATTCTTCCGTGTACTGCCTTCTCGGCACTCCAGTTTCCGGCATCCCATCCTCCGTACATGCATCAAACTATTCAACTTTATGCTGTACGTGACACTTGGGCAGGATCATTCGACAGCATCGTAGAGATCGCAGACAATCTCTGGGATATGCAGGGCTGGCCTTGGCCGGTGCCACGAAACCGTGAAGCAAATTTCTCTTTCCGCGAAGGACTCCAGGTGTGATAAAAGCCATTTTTTTTGATTACGACGGGGTGCTGACGACTGATAGAACGGGTTCGCTCACTACGAACAGATATCTGAGTACAGTAACCGGTGTTGAGTATGAGACTGTTCGCAAGGCATTCGCAAAACACAACCCAGACCTGCTTGTCGGAAAGGTCACACATGCCGAAATCTGGGATGCAGTTTGCGCGGAGATACGTTGCAAAGTCGATTTTTCATTGCTCGAAGAGGCATTTCAAAGCACGCCGAAAAATGACGCAATGTTTGCTCTGGCGCGCAGCCTGAAGCCCGAGTATTCCCTCGGCATCATCACGGACAACAAGCGGGATCGGATCGATTCACTGAAGAAATCGCAAGGTCTCGATGTCCTGTTCAACCCGATAATTGTGTCAGCCGAGTTCGGCTCGGGAAAGGACGGTTCTGCTGTTTTTGAACATGCTTTACGATGTGTCGGAATAAGGCCTGACGAGAGTATCTTCATCGACAACAATCGAGGGAATCTGATTGCACCAAGAGCGCTCGGCATGGGCACGGTCTTCCATGACGATGAAAAAAACGATGTCGAGAAACTGATCGCAACCCTCAGGAACGAGTTCCACGTCTTGGAACGGTCGTGAGACGCAGCGCCATTTCGTGAGGCGCGAAGGAGCGTCCGAATGGCCGCTGTTTGGCGAGCTGATGGGCCGTTGAGGGTCGGCAACCGTCGGCCGCATCCGTCGGTTGGCGGCCAGGAGCAGCCACTCGCCACGCTCACTGAGATTGCCCGATCTGGCAGGAGCGGGTTCAATGGAGGCCGGCGGCCCTACTAGTCGGTAGTAGGGTAGGATGGCCGAGAGTCGCACCTCATCCCTACCTTTGAAAGGGAGCATCATGTGAGCGCAGCGGATAGATCTGAAATCCTTCGGCTGGTTGACGGCGGCCACGCGTTGGACCTTGTGGACTTGCTTCTTGGCGACTCCTCGTACCGGGTTTCCCCGACGATAGAATATTTTCCGAGCGACGATGCGCGCAACGCTTACGTAATGACGATTGAGCACCTTCGTTTCGTGAGCGCCCATGGCAAGCAAGACGGTTTCGTCAAGGTTGGCCAGCGTGTGCATTTCGCTTACCCGGAATATTTTCGCAACTGGCTGGACTGGGGAACCCGGACTTGACACAAGAAGACCTGCTCAACTATTTGAGAGGGAAAAGCATTACCAGCCAGCGCAGTCTGCTGCCGGCCAAGTGCGGTCACTGATATGCTTCGCAGACAAGAAACTCATACTGGGATTCTGGAAAACTCGGAGAACAATAGAGCATGCCCGATTTGGAGATCGCGGAGATCTATTACGAGAACGGTGACATCAAATATCGTTACTCTCGGTACCTCAATTCCGACGGCAGTCGGTGGATTAGGCATGGTCTCTTTGTCGCATATAGCGAGAATGGCACCGTAGTTTCCGAGGGAAACTATGATCACGGCGTCGAACATGGTCCATGGAAGGACTTCCATCCTAACGGCAGCATTGCTGCGTCCGGTAACTATGATCGGGGAACCGAGGTTGGAGTCTGGGAGTATTGGAATGCAGATGGTCAGCCCCAGACATAGCGCAAGCCTGCCCGGCAGCAACGGCCGTTGTGGGTGGTGGATTCAACCGGATGCAGTCCGTTCGACGCCGGCATCCGACAACGGCTCACCGTCGGGCTGCAGTCGGCCACTTTCAGACATCCGGCATCACCACCTAGATCGTCATCAATCGGGCTTCGGTCAGCTTCTCGAATAGTTGGCGCGATCGCTCCGATCAAGATGCCACCAAGGTGCCATCGTCGCCAACCCATATCACTGCGGGGATGCTGTAGAAGTAATCGAGCAGTAACAGATCGTGCTCATGGCATGCAGCCTCCGGCCACCTGTCTCGGAGGTAGGAGATGATCTCGTCAGGCGAAGCGTGCCACTGCGCTTGGTGATCGTTGATCGTAAATCGAGGATTCGGATGTTCGGGCGAGACATAGCAATCCGCTCCCGGGGCAATGAACTTGATCCTTCCCGTCTGAAGTAGATGCTCGACGACTCGAAAGAATGCATCTCTATGGCTATGGAAGGCCATACCCGGTGAATTGCCGCCGATCGCGCTGAAAAGACCCGTAATCCAAAGGCCAAACGAATCTTCCACGATTTTGTCGATTTGAGCGGAGTCATCCATGACAAAGCGGGCTCGAAAGAAAGCTCGATAGGGGAAGGTAAATCAAAGGCCAAGTGTAATGTTGAATGCCTGCTTCCGGCAAACCGGACCGTCTCTTCAGGTTCGACCACGGTCAACCAGCTCCGACCAGCCGCCCACGACCAATCGCTCGACGCCACGTGCCAGTCTGTTGATAATCAGGACATGATCCGCCGACGCAAGGCGTCAGTGGTAACCCAAACAATCGCGATCGACACGTCTTTTTCGCAATTCTTGCCGGAGTTACTTGTGTACATCGATGTCCCCCGCGGTCTCGTGTTCTTTGACCCAACTGACGCTTTCCTTCCCGAGCCGGCGTTAGTGCAATACGACCGTGATTCGAAAACGATTACATCGGTCGCGGGCGCGCAGACGGACGATACGGTGTGTGATGTATCGCGCGACGGCCGTCGCCTTGCATTGGCATCGGCGTCGTGGATAGTCGCACGCAATACCAACCGTAGCCGCTTGACCGTGGTTGCCGATGGCGCCGTCCTGCATCAGACCGACAAGTTTCTGTCGTTCTGGACGCGCCTGGATCCTTCCGGGCGCTATGCGCTGGTAAGCGTCTTCAAGAGCAATGACAAAGGCCGTCCGGTGGTGATCGATCTGGACACAGGCGAGCTTGGCGATCCTGTCGCGCGCGATTTCGATGCACGTTTCGGCGACGTGGATCCGGTCGACGGACTCCTGTGGGCTCCAGACGAACGAACCAGGAATTCGGTGCTGACCGTGAATTGCCGCAGCGGCGAGATCAACACGGTCAATCTCCCGGCGGGCGGCAAGGTCAAGCGCCTGCGCTTTGCGCGCGATGGGTCAGTCATGTTCGTCGCGAGCGACACCAATCAATTGCTGTGCTGTGACCGGAATGGCTCGGTGGTATGGTCGCGCGATATTGGCGAATTTGGCGAGGTTCTCTCGGCCAACATCCTGTTCAACGAGAGTGGCAGCCATTTGTGCTTACCCTTGCCGGAAACGGCACGCTGCAATTGGGGCGAGGATCTGGTGATCGACGCACATACCGGTGCGGTCGAACATGCCATTCAACGTCACCGTGGGCCGCCCGCGCGACTGGCAGCAGATTGGTTCGGCGACCGGCTGCTGACGCATGGCGGTGAAATCATCGATTTTTATACCGGCAAGGTGACGGACATGCTGTCGTTCAAAAACGGCAGTAGCGCGATCGCGGGGAACCTCGGCGGCTGACATATTGACACCCGACCGCCTCACTCGGTCAGCAATTCAACACCGCGACGCAACGAGATCCCGGCCAGCTGTTCAGCAGGCTGCGGTCGCGCGAACAGAAATCCCTGCACCTGGTGGCAGCCGATTTCCTGCAGGAACGCCAGCTGCTTCTCCGTCTCGACGCCCTCCATCACGACATCGAGCCCCAGTGCGCGCCCCATCGCAACGATCGCGCGCACGATTGCATCATCCGTGCTGCCCGAACCGCAGTCCGTCAGGAACGACCGATCGATCTTCAGCGTATCGACGGGCAGATCCTTCAGGTACACCAGCGACGAATAGCCCGTACCGAAATCGTCGATCGCCAGGCTGATCCCCCGTGTCGCCAGTTCGCGCAGCAGGATGCCGATTTCCTCGCGGGTGTTCATCGCCATGCTTTCGAGCAACTCGAGCTGCAGGCATTCGGCCGGCAGCGCGGTTTCGCTGAGGATGGTCGTCAGGTCGCTGAGGAAATGGTCGGTAAAGCACTGCCGCGCCGACACGTTCACCGACACCCGCCCGAACTCGAAACCCTCGTCGAGCCAGCGGCGCGCCTGCCGGCAGGCTTCGCGCAGCACCCACCGGCCGATCGGGACGATCAGCGCCGACCGCTCCGCCAGCCCGATGAAGTCGCCCGGCGGCACCAGACCCTTGCGCGGATGCAGCCAGCGCAGCAGCGCCTCCACGCCGACGATCCGGCCGCTGGCCAGATCGTATTGCGGCTGGTAGAACAGCCGGAATTCGTTCTGCTCGAGCGCGCGGTGCAGCTCGCCGAGCGTCTCCAGCTGCTCCATCGCCGACGATGTCATCTTGCTCTCGAAGAACTGGAACACGTTCCTGCCGCGGCTTTTCGCGCCGTACATCGCCTGGTCCGCGAGCAGGATCAGGTGTTCCGCCTCGGTGCCGTCGTCCGGATAGATGCTGATGCCGATGCTCGGCGTCACGAAGATCTCGCGACCGCCGACATCGATCGCCCGCGCCACTTCGTCCAGCAGCTTGCGTGCAACGCGCCCGACGTCGCGGACATCGTCGAATTCCTCGAGCACGAGCGCGAATTCGTCACCGCCCATGCGCGCCACCGTGTCGTTCGAGCGCACCGACGCGACGATGCGCTCCGCAACCTGCTTCAGCACCTCGTCGCCGGCGTTGTGGCCGAGCGTGTCGTTGACCAGCTTGAAGCGGTCGAGATCGAGGTACATCACCGCGACCTTGTGACCGAGCCGCTTCGCGTGAGCGATCGCGTGCGCGAGCCGCTCCTCGAACAGCGCCCGGTTCGCGAGATCGGTGAGCACGTCGTGCGTGGCGAGATAACCCAGCCGCTCCTCCGCCTGACGCCGCTGCGTGATGTCGGAGAAGATCGCCGCATAGTGCGAGATCTCGTCGTCGTTGTCGCGAATGCTGGTGATCGTCAGGTATTCCAGAAACAGCTCGCCGGTCTTGCGGCGATTCCAGATTTCGCCTTGCCAGTGGCCATCGGTCGTCAGCGAATGCCACAGCTGCTTGTAGAAATCCGGCGTCTGGCGCCCGGAACTCAGCAGGCCCGGGTTGCGCCCGATCACTTCGTCCGCGGTGTACCCGGTCAGGCGCGTGAAGGCCTGGTTGACGCGCTCGATCCTCGCGTGCCGATCGGTGACCATGATGCCTTCGAGCGCCGATTCGAACACCCGATCCGCCATGCGCAGGTTGAAGCGCGCGAGTCCCAGCGCTTCGTCGCGCTCGCGCACGGCGCTGCGCAACTCGTTCGCGTATTCATGCTCGATGCTCTGCAGCACGTCCGCGAAACAAAGCAGCCCGGTCAGCCTGCCCGCCTCGTCCCGAATGCCGACGTGCCGCATATTGTGCTCGGTCATGAAGCGCTGTGCTGTATACAGGCTCTGCTTCGCGCTCAGCATCTGCAGCGGCTTGCTCGCGTAGGCCCCGACCGCGCCCTGGGACGTGCCTTCCGCCAGGAGCCGGACGATGTCCCGCTCGGTCAGGATGCCGTGCTCACCGTCGTCGTAGCCGACCAGGATCGCATCGAGTCGTTGCGTGCGCATCCGTGCGATGACGTCGTGCAGCGCGACCTGCTCGGACACCACGACGGGCGGATGGATGCGGATCGATTCGATCGGCTTCAGGTGCAGGAAGAACTCCGGCCCCTGGTTCACGACGACGTCGGTCTGCGTCAGCACGCCGATCGGGGCGCTATCGCGGACCACCACGAAGTGCCGGACGCCCGACTGCTTGAACTTCATCGCGGCCTCACCCAGCGGCGTGTTGGCCTCGAGCGTCAGCACCGGATGGCTCATTACCTCGCTGACCGGCCGATCGAGCCCGTGCGGATCATCGCCGGCCGATAGTGCATCGCGCTCGGTCCAGATCCCGACGACCTGTTCATCCTCCATCACGACGATCGAGCTGCAACGCTCGATGAACATGCGTCGCGCGACCTCCCGCACCGACGTGGCGGGCGTGCAGGACAGAATCTGACGCGCGACGAGGCGCGCAATCGGAACATCGTAGCTGCTCGGATACATTCTCTAACCAAGACGAAAAGCCCTCGCCGGCGCGCTTCGATCCGGCAACCTTCAGGCTCGCCCGCCGCGACAGGCACGGTGCGATATCGCTTGCCTCGAATGGTTGCGTACTCATCGAACTCGCAGACGGGGCATTGACCCATCGCGTGAGGCGTCGCGGCGGCGGGCGTGGCACATGGGCCGCGACGTCGCATTTGACGATCCCTTGTCCGGCGGGTTCAGACGCCGGAGCGCCGCCCACTCGGAGGCAGCCGCCCTGAGTTAACGACAGATTCGTGGAAGAGTTGAGTGCCGTGACGACATTCGTGCTGCGCGCCGGCAAGTCGAGCGGCTGCGCGATCGATGAGCCGTCAATGCGGCCGAGACACCGCCGGCTTCAGCAGGCCTTTTTGCTACACGCGGGCGACAAGGCGTCGCATGGACCGGCGGCGGCGCTCATGGAGGAATGGAAGCCGGTCGCGGCTGCCGTGAAGTCCGGGCGATTCGTCGATCGAGACTCGAGATCGGGCGGCCAGCTGCGCCCCGGCCGTTTGCGGCCCGTTTGCAGCCCCGCTTGCAGCCGTCTGACACGAGCGCTCGAATCGTTGACGATCCGAGCGCTCATGGTCATGTGGAACCACCAGAATGCTGCAAGCCCGACGTATTGCACCCACAACGCCGGGCTTCCTGGCCTGCAATTTGAGGATCAGAAGCTATGGTGCATGCCGATGTTGACTTGAACCTGGTTACCGCCCGACGAGGTGTTGCCAAAGTCGGCAGCCGAAGCCTGAGCGCCCTGGGCATGGACGTAGGCACCGACGGCGTAAACCGACGTGCGCTTCGACAGTGCGTACATGGCACCGAGCGACGCCTGGTTGATCGAAGCCATCGTGCGGCCTTCGGCAGCCTGGCTGGGCGTGGCTGCGGAACCGTAGACATACGTGTACCCGGTGGCCAGCGACAATGCCGGGGTGACCTGGTACTGCAGGAGCGCGCCCAGCACGTTGAAGTGGATCGACGGCTGGCCGTTGTTGCCCTGGTACTGCGCGTTCGAGTACCGCAAGCCCGCCGTGTACGGACCGATCTGGTATTGGGTAGCGACCTGGGCGATGCCCGCGCTCTTGAACGCGTTGCCACCGTTATAACCCGAGCTTGGATAGCCCAACGCGGTACCGAAACCCGGTTGTGCCGTTGCGTTCTGCCACCCGTTCTCACCCTGGTTGGTCGCGCGGAAGTAACCGCCGGCGACGGTCAGGCCGCCTTGAGCGTAGTTCGCCGCCACCGACCACGATTGCCCCGAACCCATCGCACCGGCAACACCGCCGAATGAGTACGCGCCTTCAGCCTGGAAGCCGTTGATGACCGGCGAAATGTACTTCACGGCGCTGTTCTGGTTCGTCGTGTTGTCGTTGTTGTCGACGTCGCCCGGCGTCGAGAACGTCGATGCTGAAATGGCGTCGCCCGTCAGGCCCTGCACCATTTCCGTCACGGCGTCGAGCTGGCGCCCCATGCGCAGGGTACCGTACCGATCGGAAGCAATGCCGACGTAGGCCTGGCGGTTGAACAGCGAACGCGTGGAACCAATCGGCCCCTGGCCGTTTATCCCGCCTGTACCGATGTTGAAACCGTTTTCGATCTTGAATACCGCCTTGAGGCCGCCGCCGAGGTCTTCGTCCCCCTTGAGGCCCCACTTGTTAGAACCTACGGCACCGCCGTCGAGGCCGAACCGCTTGTGGCCATTGATGTTCGAGGTGTAGCCGATACCCGAATCGAGCATGCCGTACAGGGTGACCGACGACTGCGCCATTGCTGCCGAAGATGCGGCGAATGCGGCAACAGCGATAACGCTGACGTTGATGTTTTTGTTTTTCATCTGTATTTCACAGTCAGGAGTGGTTTTGGGATTGTTTGAAACGGGTTGTGTCGTATTCGAATGCAGATGACGGCGCACGGCCTGCGCGTCGTCTCGGCCGCAACGGCCAGCGTCATATTCGCCAGATCGGCATAATCAAATCAATCATTTCGTCATCCTCAAAATTGCATGCGGAGAGGTACCACGCATCTCGACCTGTCCGGCACGCTTTCGATCAGAACAATCGCGGCATCCCGATCTGGATCAAAGCCGCTTCCTTGCTTCCGTTGTCGCTCCGGCCATATGGCACCGTGAATCGAGAATGTGCCGGGTCGCCTGTTTGCCGCATCGATACCTTGCCTTCCAGCTCCGGCGAAACTTCACCGTCGATCACGCGAAGAAACTTGCCCCCTGCGCGGTGATTTCCGGGTACGCCTTGACCACGAGCGCGCACTAGAGGATTCATTCGAACTGACATCCTCCCGCCGTATTCATGATCCGGCGAACCGATGTACCGAGTCCGCGAAGCCGGACGACTCGAGCCGATCACCGCGCTCAGCCGAACTTTCCCCGATGGCATTTCGGAGCAGTCCGGCGTCGTCACGTCCAGCGCCCGTGCAATGCCCGCGAGCAAGGCCGGCGATGACGAAACCGGACCACGCTCCACCTGCTACAAAAGACCGTCTGGAAGTACCGGCCGCCATTGCAGGCTGCTTGAGCGTCCGGTTCAACCGCTGGCGAAGTACGCGAACCTATTCGCCGGGCACCAACGTGGCCGGATCGCGCTTAGCGAGTGCGAAAGACCATATCAGGAACATAATTTTGCGTCAAAAATTGTTTGATATAAGTTAATCTGGTTTGATGGCGTTGCGCCATGCCGGACTTACCCTTATAGGAACTGGCCCAAGGACACCGCGTCAGCAAGATCCGCGCCGTGACGTTGATCGACGATCAGACGAAAAACCGTTGTGGAACGGGAGCGCTTATGCGCTGACGGCAGACGCTCCCTATCCGACGTCGGGCCGAGGTCAAAATGGCAACGGAAAGCGAGGTATCCTGGCTCGCATCGCAGGGCACTACCCCGTTGAGACAGAAGCAGCGCGCCGTTCTCTCGAAGTGCTCGTTGCCATCGAGGTTTCCGTCGCTTCGGCATCCGCCGCCCGGGCCTTGATGATTCCGTGACCGCGTACGACGCCTTTCGAGAAATGCGCCTGACTGCGTCCGGTACCTGAATGAATTCATGCCCCCGTTCGACTCCGTGAACACGTACCGTCCGACATCGAGCGATTTTGCGAATTGCAGATGAGCTCGCAAGTGGCTCGCCATGTGTCGTGGCTCCCGCGCACGAGAGCGCAATGTCAACATGCGTTGGCAGACGCGGTCGCACAGCAACGATCCGCGACTCGGTTTCGGCTGATAGCCACGACAGGTGACCGATACGCCTTCGAAATCCACAAGGAAGAAGGCAATCGCCACAGCGTGAGGATGCGAACCTCTTGGGGACTTCGTAACCGCCAATAACGTGGCATCCGTGCTTACGTTGAAATATCAAATATTTCCACAGTCGATTGATATTGATGCCGCATGCAATGAATTTATTAACTCCTACCCGGCAGTCAAGGGGGAAATTTTTATTTTCAAACGTTGCTAATTGAATAATCTCCCCGAAAAGAGCCGGTATAATTTTTTGTCAAGCCATGACAACCCTCTTATCAAAGCAGCGATCTTCTCTGTACACATGGTCCACTTCACATTTGGTCTTTTGAGGGCGACATGGATGGAATAACCAAGGCACTTGTACTGGCCGTGAGGTACATCGATCAGCGGAGCAACTTGCACGCCGAGGACGACGACGTCAACGCGCTTGAGGAGATCGCAGCGGCACTTGCAGTTGCATCGACAACAGAGCAGGATGCCTTTGCCAGGATGGCAACGTCGCTTGGCTTCCCTGAGCTAGTGGAGCAACTCGGCCTGGATTCGCCACGATGACCGCCTTGCAAGCCCGCATTTCCTCTGAGTCAACGTCAAGGGCTGCGTGGTGCAGCGCATCGGGCGGCAGCCGGCCAAAAAGCGACAGCCGACCATTGTGTCAAGATTGATAACACTGCGAACCATTCCAACAAAGGCAAAACAATGATGACTTCCGGCGACGGCCTGACCAGTCCCGCGCGGCTCCTGCGACTCGCCTCATGGGTAATCGCGATCATCTTCGCCGTCTTTCTGAACATGCTCGGCAGCCTCGTGATCCGCGACATGGCGTTTGCCCCGACGGGCGGCCCACCCGCCATCGAGCAATTCGCCGATGCGCCGACGAAAGCGCGGCTGGACGCAGCGCGACGCAATCTGCAGGCGCAGCACAACGCGCTTGCCGACAAGGCCGACACCATGGAGGTCGCGCGCAGCCGCGCCGCGAAGGAGTATGCGGCCGAGAAGGAAAGCTTCCGCAACTGGCTGGCAACGCGCTCGGTGACCGGCGACAGTGCGAGGGACCCCGACATTCTGGCGAGAACTCGCAAGCTGGATTCGCTCCAGGCCGTGGTGGTCAACTGGCAGCATCAGATCGATGCGATCAACGACCAGCAACGGGCGCTGGCATCGCAGCAGACTCAAGTGGACACGCAGATCGCCGAAGCGGACGCGGCAGCCGAACGGCGCTTCGACGAAGCGACACGGCACTACGAGCTGCAAGTATTCGGGCTGCGGCTTGCGCTGACGCTGCCGATACTCCTGGTTGCGATCTGGTTGTTCATACGCTATCGCAAGATGCGCTACTGGCCTTTCATGTACGGTTTTGGCCTGTTTGCACTGAGCGCGTTCTTCATCGAACTGGTTCCGTACTTGCCGAATTTCGGCGGTTATGTCCGGGTCCTGGTGGGCATTGCGCTCACGGTGTTCGCCGGCCTTTACATGATGAAGGCCTTTCAGCGCTATACCGAACGCAAGCGGCTCGAATTGCAGCAGGATCAGGGAGAACGCGCGCGCACGATCGGCTACGAAAAAGCCGTTCGTTCGCTCGAAAAGAAGCGCTGCCCGTCATGCGACAAACAATGGAATCTCGGCGGCGACGACTCCACGTTCTGCGTGCATTGCGGATTACGACTCTTCAATGTCTGCGAATGCGGCGGCCGGAATTTCTTCTTCTTCCCGCATTGCCATCAATGCGGTGCGGCTCAGGGAAATGAGGTGCCGGCGTCGTCCGACTGACAGTCGGCGTGTTTTCAACACGCACCGGTGTCGACAGCCTTTAGCGGATCGGGTCACGTCAGTCGCGGATTGTCGAAGCAGGCAGTGACCGGGTTCGGCGGCGGATTCAATCGGTCGTTTGGCACGAGCCGCTCGATCGTTCACAATCCTCGGCCCGTCGCCCCCGGCGCGTCGAATCCGCAACCATCCGCGAACGCCGCCGATGCCGTCACGCGAGCGTTTCAGCAACAGCTTCGCCCGGCTTCACTGCCATTCACCGGGATGACAGACCACCCAGCCCGGATGATAGCTGTCCATGTCCGTGTGCCCCCAGCACCAGCCGTGCTGGCGAATGGTTTTCATCATCAACTCGCGTTGTGCGCACGCACTGCCCGGAGCATATTGCCCGTCAGGCAAGAGTTTCGGTGCCGCGCCGTTCCTGCATTGGCCATCGACCACTTCTTCCTGACGCATCAACGCCTGGACAGCGGGTGGAACGGTGCGGGCCAGCGTGTCCTTGTATTCGATGCAGGCGGCCGCCTTGGGGTCGTTGGACTTGCCGGCACATCGGGACTGGAGCTTGTCGATGTTTCTCGACACTTCTGGCGGATACGTTTCGGCGTGCGCCGCGGCAATACATCCCGCCAGCAACAGGCAGGCGGCGGCAAGAGATCTGAACAAAATCATTTCGTGAAGGACACGATGCGTCGGATAGCCCAGGAACCGGCGAATTATGGCACGTGTGCGTTTTCAACGACTCGCCGGGCAACGGTGTCCGGACATCCACCGGCGCCGCAACGGCACACTCACGAACCCGGCCGGCGCCCCACGGATTGCTCCAGTCGCGCGAGGTAAGCATCGCCCCATTGCTTCATCGCGTCGAGCACCGGGGCGAGCGTTCTGCCGAATTCGGTCAACGTGTATTCGACGCGGGGCGGAACCTCGGCGAAAACCGTCCGGGTCACGATGCCATCCGATTCGAGCTCGCGAAGCTGCAACGTCAACGAGCGCTGGGTCACCGCTCCGATCAAGCCGCGCAACTCGCCGAACCTTTTGGTACCGCCCAGCAGATAGTGCACGATCAGCGGCTTCCATTTCCCTCCCGCGACATCGACCGTCGCGGCGACCGAGCACGGATACGTGCTAACCGAAGATGTCATGCCGGCTCCCAATAGGATAATTTCTTTCCCTATATATCAAAGACGTGCCTTCTTGTGCAAAAGCGGCCGACCGCCGATAGTCCCGGCATCGTTACATCGGCCGCCGATAACCGGCGACCGGACTCATTCAAGGGATCAGATCGATGAAGGCCGCTTATTACGAACGTCAGGGCAACGCTTCGGAAGTATTGAGGCTCGGAGATTTTCCGGTTCCGCAACCGGGTCCGGGCGAAGTCCGCGTGCGCATCCACGCATCGGGCCTGAATCCCAGCGATATCAAGGCGCGTACCGGCTTCTCCGGCCCTTCCGCATTCCCGATGGTCATTCCGCATCAAGACGGCGCTGGCGTGATCGACGCGGTCGGTGCCGGCGTTGCGCCGACTCGGACAGGCGAACGGGTGTGGCTGTTCGAAGCCCAATATCGCCGCCCCTTCGGCACGGCCGCGGAATATGCGGTCGTGCCGGAAGCACAGGCCGTTCCCTTGCCCGACAACGTTTCGTTCGAGGTCGGCGCCTGCCTGGGCATTCCGGCACTCACGGCCCATCGCTGCCTCTTCTCCGACGGCGACATCAAGGGTTGCGCGATACTCGTCCAGGGCGGCGCGGGAGCAGTCGGAACCGCGGCAATCCTGCTCGCAAAATGGGCTGGCGCGTGGGTCGCGACAACCGTTTCAACGCCCGGACAGGCGGACGCCGCACGGCGTGCGGGTGCCGACCTCGTGATCAATCGACGGCTGCAGGATGTGGTCGCGATCGTGAAGTCGGCAACACGGCAGCGGGGAGTCGATCGTATCGTGGAAGTCAGTCTGCAAGACAACCTCGCCATCGATATGCGTTGCCTCGCCAACGGCGGCATCATCAGTTCGTACGCCGTAGGATCCGCTGCCGATCAGGTGCCGCTTCCCCTGCTCGACGCCATGATCGCCGGCTGCTCATTCCGGTTCGTCTACATTTACACCGTCCCGGCAGCCGCCAAGTCCGCAGCCGTTTCGGCGATCAGCCAATGCCTCGCGGACGGCGCCTATGCGCCGACCATAGGCATGCAAGTCGCGCTCGACGCCATCGTCGAAGCCCACGAGGCGCAAGAATCTGGCCAGGTTATCGGCAAGATCATCGTCAGGCCGTCGCTCGTCCGGTCGCATGGGCCGGGGGACATTCAGCCGAATGATTGATCACCGCGAGGACGTGTCGGCAAACCAGCGTCCCCGCATTCGCAAGCCGGGCACCTCCGGCGAAGGACGGCCGCGATTCATGAGCCCCCCCTGCCGCGAAATCGAACCGAAGACGCTCATGTTGGAACGTGTCGTGATCAGCGTCATGAAGCCCCCTCGAGAATGACGAAGGTCCCGGTTGCCGCCCCGGCGCGGAGCGCCTTGGCCGTCTGGTATTCGGGGCTCTCATAGAAACGCCTGGCCTCGGCGAACGAATCGAACTCGAGGACCACATGCCGCTCATGGGCCTCGCCTTCGAGGTTTTCATACTGCCCCCAGGCCGCAATGACCTTGGGGCCGAAAGCCTTGATTGCATCGCCCGCGGCTTCTGCATAAGCAGCATAGGCGACGGGGTCCGAAACGCTGACATGTGCGATTAGATAACCTTTTGGCATGTCGATCTCTCTTGGGTAGCAGGAACACGCAATTCAATGCGGGGGGCGATCTTCAACGACTTGCTTCGACCGGATTGAGGTGCATTAGCCGGTTCTATTCCGACGCGACGCGCCGGAAAGGTTGAGGGCGCCTGCCCGCCTCCTGACGCTCGATCATCCAGCCGGGATAGCAGGCCGGCAAAGCACTCTCGGCATCGAGACGCGCAAGCTCGGCCTCGGTCAGGACGACATCGACCGCGCCGAGATTGTCTTCAAGCTGTTCGATCCGTTTGGCGCCGACAATCACGCTCGTGACGTGCGGCCTCGCAAGCAGCCACGCGAGCGCGATCCGGGCGACCGAGACATCGTGCGCATCGGCGATGGCGCGCATCTCTGCCACGCACGGCCAGGCTCGCTCGCGATCGACCGGCGGAAAATCGAAATGGGTGCGCCGCGAACCGCTGTCGGTCGACGCACCGGGACCGAACTTCCCCGACAGCAACCCGCCGGCGAGGGGCGACCAGACGAGCAGCCCCATCTGCTCCTCGACGACGAGCGGCACCAGTTCGCGCTCGACGTCACGTCCGGCGATCGAATAGTAGGCCTGGAGCGTCTCGAAGCGCGTGGCTCGAAGCGCCGCACTCAGCCCGAGCGCCTTGCCGATCTTGCCCGCGCGCCAATTCGACACGCCGACATATCGCACCAGCCCCTGCCGCGTGAGATCGTCGAGGGCGCGCAGCGTCTCTTCGATCGGCGTGACAGGATCGTTGGCGTGAATCTGGTACAGGTCGATATGGTCGACCTGAAGCCGTTCCAGGCTTCTCTGCACGGAATCCATGATGTGGCCGCGCGACGCCCCCTGTTCGTTGGGCTTGCGGCCCGTCACGCCGGCCGTCTTGGTCGCGAGCACGATCTCGCTGCGCGGCACGCCGATGTCCCGGAGAGCCTGCCCGACGATGCGTTCAGACTGGCCAAAGGAGTAAATGTCGGCGGTATCGATGAAATTGATTCCGTCGGCAAGCGCGCGGGCTATCAGCTGGTTCGCCTCGTCCTGTTCGACGGCGCCGATCGCCTTCCACATGCCGGCGTCGGCGTTGCCGCCCAGCGTCATCGTGCCGAGGCACAACTCGGAAACGTACAGGCCGGTGCGGCCCAGTTGCTTGTATTTCATCACCCTTCCCTTCAAACGTGGCTGGATGGCATGCGGCGGCGTCCGTTGCGTTGCGTCACGTCCCGTCCCGTCGCGCATGCCGGGATTTCAGTTGCCTCGAGGTGTTCCGGACCGGAACTGTCCGGCGATCGTCGCGACGCGCATGCCATGGCGGCGTGCCGTCTCGAGGTCGCCTGGCGACATTTCCTCGGGCGACGCATCGGCAGGCGTTTGCGCCATCGGCCCGATATAGGCGCCCATGCGATTCAGGTCGTCACGCATCGAGGCTTTCACGTTCGCCGGCTTGATGTCCATGCTGACCCAGATACCGCCGTGCTGCCCGGCCAGCAGGAAGAAGTATTCGAGCGTGTTGAGCTTGTCGCCGTTGATGCTGGCGCTGTTGGTGAAGCCGCCAAAGATCTTGTTCCGCCATCCGCCTTCGAACCAGACCTTCGAGGATGCGTCGGCAAACTTCTTGAACTGCCAGCTCGGGCCGCCCATGTAGGTCGGCGAGCCGAACAGGATCGCGTCCGCGCCGGCGAGCGTTTCCCAGGCATCCGCCGGAATGTTTCCCTCGCTGTCGATCGCGACGAGCACGGCGCGGGCGCCTTCGGCGACAGCGCTTGCCATGCGCTCGGTATGCCCGTAGCCGGAGTGGTATACGACGACTGTGTTGACCGGAGCGGCGTGTGGTGTCATGGGTGCTTCCTTTCGTTCGGGTTGTCCGCGGTGGACAACATGGAAAGCCACTCTACCGAGCCGCAACTGAGTTATAAACGATGACAAATTGAACGTTCTGTTACTCCCTGGGTGAACAATGCAAAACCTCGACGCGCTTTTGATCTTTGCCCGTGTCGCCGAAATGACGAGCTTCACGCGCGCGGCCGAAAGCCTCGGAATTCAGAAGGGACGTGTGTCGATGGTGATCCGTGAGCTGGAGCGGGATGTGGGCGTTGCGCTCCTGCACCGGACCACGAGGCGCGTTCAGCTGACTGAAGACGGGCGCGCCTTTTATTCACGCGCGCGCGACCTGCTGGCCGAAGTACAGGAATTGCAATCGATGTTCTCCGGCAACGGCACACCGTTGCGGGGAAGGCTGCGCGTCGACATGCCCACCGAGCTCGCACGCAGCGTCGTGATTCCCGCACTCCCGCAACTGATGGCGGCGCATCCGGAACTGGAACTGGAACTTTCGAGCACCGATCGGCGTGTCGATCTCGTCCAGGAAGGATTCGATTGCGTGATCCGGCTCGGGCCGATCGTCGACGAGACGCTGATTGCCCGCCCGCTGGGAAAACTGCGGATGACCAATGCGGCGAGCCCGAGCTATCTGGCGCGGTACGGCACACCGCACACGCTCGATGACCTGCGCACGCAGGGACACCGGATGATCCACTACACGCTGACACTCGGTGCCAGGCACGCCGGATGGGAATACCCGGACGGCGACGGCTATGCGTCGCTTCCGCTGCCGAGCGCGATGCAGGTCAACAGTGTGCAGACCTATCATGCAGCCGGGCTGGCAGGCCTTGGGTTGATCCAGGCGGGATATCCGACGCTTGCGCATTACATCGAAAGCGGCGCGCTGGTGGAGGTGCTGCCCGACTTGCGTCCCGAGCCGCTCGCCGCGTCGCTTGTCGTGGCCCATCGGCGCAATCTGTCGCCTCGCGTCCGGGCCTTCATGGACTGGATCGAGGGGGTGTTGGAGCCTTATCTTGATTGAGCGGCGGGTGTGGTGGTTTATGTCCAGCGCGGGTCGTTCGGTCATTCGTGCAGATTCAACCGGTCGATGCAACAACTTGATGGAATCGTTCAGCAGGTGATCGGAGAAACGTTGGAACCGGGCATTGTCACGCACCCGCGTTGTCAGCGGATTCGCGAGTGACCGCGCGAACCACGAGCACGCCAGCACATAAAAGGCTTGAACCCAACCAGCCCCCTCCCTCTACTCCGCATGCTCACGATCGAACGCACGATTACTCGCCTCGATCGCCGCGAGCGCATTCTCCGCCCACGCCTTGAGATCGATGACGAGCGGAAGCAGCGTACCGGCCAGAGAACTCAGCGCGTACTCCACACGCAGCGGCAGTTCGTCATAGACATTGCGCACCACCAGTCCGTCGCGCTCCATCGCGCGCAGCGTCTGGGTCAGCATCTTCTGCGACACACCTTCCAGGCGACGCTTGATGTCGCCAAAACGCATCGGCCCATCCTTCATCGCGACCATGGCCAGCACGGTCCACTTCTGCCCGATACGCGCGAGCACCGCGCGTGACGGACAGACTTTCAGGAACGCATCGGGCGGCAACTCGATCTTCTTCGTCATGGTTACCCTCGGGTACCTAATTGATTGCAGAAACCGGAATTGAAAGAATGATGCCACCCAATCAATCGTGAGGTACATGCCATGAAGATCGCATTCCTGGGCGGTGGAAACTTTGGCGGGAATCTGGCCGAATTGCTGGTCACGGCGCGACATGATGTGGTGGTCGGCTTGCGCAATCCCGCGAGGGCGCGTCCGGGCGCCCGGCACCGAATCGTGTCGCTGGAAGAGGCTGCGGCGCATGGTGATGTTGTCGTCATCGCCGTCCTCTATCAGGCGTGCACCGAGGTACTTCCCTCCCTTGCACATCAGCTGGCCGGCAAGGTCGTTGTTGACGCAACGAATGCGCTGAAGGACGACTGGTCGCCACTTCCGCTGGGGGCCGACGGATCGGCAGCCGAGGCGATCGGCCACCTGCTGCCGGGCGCGCGTCTGGTGAAGTGCTTCAACACGGTGTTCGCCGACATCATGACGCCGGATCGCATCGATCGGGGCGGCCATGCCGTTACGGCATTCATCGCGGGCGACGACGTCCAGGCCAACACGACGGTCGCCGGGATCGCGGAAAGTGCGGGGTTCGCGCCCGTCGTGACCGGCCCCTTGGACAACGCCCGTTATCTCGAGGCCATGGCACACCTCAATATTCAGATCGCCGTAGGTCGGGGCGGCGGAACGAATGCCGGCTTCGTGTACCACCGCGCGCTCGCTTAGAAACCTGGGCGTTCAACCTCGACTCGGTCGCCAATGGAATCCCGGCCGCGCAGAAATGGCGCGGCGCCAGCGGGCTGGCGATCGCTTCGGCTCTCAAGTGCCACGCGCTCGCGACGCGTCGCCTGCTTCCCGTTGGTTCAGTTGACACATAGACACCAGCAACGCGTCGTTTCCTGTCGACATTCGATTCGCCACGAATCCACGATCGCTACCTGCGTTCGACTTCGCCCCCCGGCCCCGCACCATGCTCGATCAAATGCTCGACGAAACGAGTCAGCTTCGGCAATGGCCGCCGATCGTGCCGATACACGACATGAACCGGGTGCGGGGCCGGCAAGTACGCTTGCAACACCGGCACCAGCGCGCCACTCGCCAGATCGTGCGCCACCAGAACTTCAGGCTGCAGCAACAATCCCGCGCCCGCGATGGCGGCCATGCGCAGCCCGTTCCCGTCGTCGCACGTGAAGACCGGATCCTGCGAAACCTGCGGCCCGTCCCACCCGCCGAGCTTCCACCCGTTACGGCCGTTCCACACGGAGTGAGACAGGCAGTGATGCATGCCCAGATCCTGCGGCGTCTCCGGACGTCCATGCCGCGCGAGGTAACCGGGCGATGCGCAAATCACCATGCGATACATGGTCAACGGCTTTGCGATCAGATCGACGTCACCCAGTTCGCCAATTCGAACGGCGAGATCGAAACCCTCGTCCACCAGGTCGACGACGCGATTGCTCAACGCCAACTCGATGCGCACGAGCGGATGCATCTGCTGGAACGTCGCGGCCAGCGGCGCGACGACGCATGCGCCGAAGGTAATCGGCGCGCTGATCCGCAACGTGCCGGACGGCGACGCACGCAATCGCTCGACCGACGTCTCGGCGATCCGCACCTGTTCAAGCGCGCGCTTGGCGTCTTCGTAGAACACGCGCCCCGCATCCGTCAGGCTCTGCCGTCGCGTGGTGCGCTCCAGCATGCGCGCGCCGAGTCGCTCTTCGAGTTCGCGCACGTACTTGCCCACCATGACCGCCGACATGCCTAGCCGCTGCGCCGCCTCGGTGAAGTTGCCCCCTTCCACGACGGCAACGAAGGTTTCCATTGAACGCAGCTTGTCCATATTGCGAACTGGCGATTAGTAGTGTCGGAAATTAGAGCACATTTATCTCAATATTGGTTCGAAGAACAATGGCTGCTCCAACCTGAAACCGAAAAGGAGTGGTTCCATGAAGATCGTTGTAATCGGCGCCGGCGGAGACGTCGGTCGTGCCGTGGCAGATGAGCTTGCGCGTGACGGAAAACACGAAGTCGTTCGCGTGGGTCGCACTTCCGGCGACCATCAGGTCGACATCACCCGTGACGAGAGCGTGAGTGCGCTGTTCGAGAAGATCGGGCAAGTCGACGCAATCGTCGCCGCCGCGGGCAATGTCATCCTTGCCCCGATCGAGAAGATGACGGCGGCCGATTTCCACTAGGGATTGCAGGACAAGCTGCTGAGCCAGGTGCGCGTCGCACTGGTGGGCCAGCACTACCTGGTCGACGGCGGGTCGATCACGCTGACCTCGGGCATCGCGGTCGACGATCCGATTGCGCAAGGCGCCCATGCCGCCGCATCGAATGCCGGGATTGAAGGATTCGTGCGCGCGGCCGCGTGCGATTTTCCGCGCGGCATCCGGATCAACGTCGTGAGCCCGACGGTGCTGACGGAATCCATGGATCGGTTCGGTCCGTTCTTTCCCGGCTGCGAGAGCGTGCCGGCGTCACGTGTAGCCATGGCCTATCGACGCAGCGTGGAAGGCGTGCATAGCGGTCGCGTCTATCGGGTCGGTCATTGACGTTGCGGGCTCGCCCCGCGAGCCCGAATTCCTCGCGCCCCTGCCTGCCCCAGATTCCGCCACGCCATCACCGCACCGGCCACCAGCAACAGAACCGAAACGATCAACGCCCGCGCCATCCCGTGAACGAACGTCGCGCCGTCTGCCGCCCGAACGGATCTCTGGCTGGTCGTACATGCCGACCTCAGACATGCGCCGACGATTCGCGCGGCAATCGACTTCATCGTGGACGTGACGGGCAGGACGTCCGCGCCGGACGCCCGACCGTAGCGACTGCGACCAAGGTCGCCCGATCGCGCTGGCCGAGCCGGTCGTCAGCACACCACTTCAACGTCGAAAGCCGCCGGTCCCGCTCATCGTCAACCGCCCGTCCGCGGCGTCCGCGTGCCGTTCAGGCCACCGCCCTCAACCACGCAAGCACATCCGCCTGCGCACGGCCTGCCACCACCGGCTCCGGCGTCAACAGGCAGTAGTGCGAACCATCCTCGACGAACCCCATCGGCGCGACCAGCACACCGCTTTCGATATCGTCGCGAACGAGATGCCACGGGCCGATGGCGACACCCAGCCCCGCAACCGCCGCCTGCAGGCTGAAGTAGAAATGGTCGAACACCTGCCCGCGCCCGCGCACGGCCGGCTGATGCGCGGCAACCGCCCATTCCTTCCACGCGTCCGGCCGTGTCCGTGTGTGCAACTGCGGAACGTCCGTCTTCAACGAGTGACCACCGCGACGAGCGGAAAACCACGCATCGACCTTGTCCGGCCGGCACACCGGCCCCACCCGCTCCGCGAACAGACGCTCCGCGTGATAACCCGCCGGCCACGCAAAGTCGTTGCGTCGAATCGCCATGTCGATGCCGCTGTCGAATGAAAACGGGCCACCCGCGGCCGCCAGGTGAACGTCGATGCCCGCATGTCGCGCCTGAAAATCCGGCCAGCGCGGAATCAGCCAGCGCATCAGAAGCGTCGGCTCGCACGACAGGACCCAGCGCCGCGCCCGGGCGGCCTCGGTGCGCAATTCCTGCGCGGCGTGACGCATCAGCCCCAGCCCGTCGTGGACCGCCTGCGCCAGCTTGCGGCCCGCGTCGGTCAGGAACACGCGCCGGCTGCGCCGCTGGAACAGCGCCACGCCCAGGTCGTCCTCGAGCAGCCGCACCGCGCGGCTGACCGCGCCGTGGGTCAGGCACAGCTCGTCGGCGGCACGGCTGAAATTTTCGTGACGCGCCGCCGCCTCGAAGCAACGCAGCGCCATCAGCGAAGGCAGGTTCGCGCGCATCGATTGTGAATCCAACTCACCATTCTGGTCAGAAATCATCGCTATTCCGGATGAAACATGACCCATAAGATTGCGCCATCAAATCATCAATCGCAAGGACAGGACGATGACCGAACTGATAGTCGTAGTCACCATCACGCTGCTGGCCGTGATCAGCCCGGGCCCGGACTTCGCGATGGTCACGCGCAACAGCCTGATGCTGTCGCGCCGCTCGGGCGTGCTCACCGCGCTGGGTATCGGGCTGGGCGTCACGGTTCACGTGAGCTACACGCTGCTGGGCGTCGGCCTGCTGATCCGGCAATCGTTGTGGCTCTTCAATGCCGTCAAGCTGATCGGCGCGATCTACCTGGTCTACCTCGGCGTGAAGATGCTCATGACGAAGGCCGGCAGCGGGCAGACCGACGCGCCGGCCGCACCGCTGTCGGACCTGGCCGCGCTGCGCACCGGCTTCCTGACCAATGCGCTGAACCCCAAGACCACGGTGTTCATCGTCAGCCTGTTCATGCAGGCCGTGCGGCCCGACACACCGCTGATCGTGCAGATCGGCTACGGTGCATTCATCGCGCTGGCGCACGCCGGCTGGTTCAGTCTGGTGGCCGTGTGCTTCTCCGCGACGGCCGTCCGCGATCGCCTGCTGTCGCTGCGGCACTGGATCGACCGCACCTTCGGATGCCTGCTCGTCGGCTTCGGCGTCGCGCTCGCCATCGCGCGCGGCGGGCGCTGATCCGGGCGGCCGCGCCGCACGCCGACACAAGCGCCGGGAGCACACCGCCGGCGCACCGGATACGCTGCGCGGCAGCGTCAGAACCCGCGCGCGATCGATCGGGCTTCGTCGATCGCGCGGCTGCGATCGACCTTTCCGTCGGCACCGAACAACGTACGCTCGACGACGATGCCCGTGACGTCCGTCACGCCCACGAACCTGAGCCAGGTTTCCATGTACGGGCGCTGAAGATCGAACTCGGCGGCCGGCGTAAACGAACCCGGCGACTGATAACCGAGCCCGCGCGCGTAGACCACGGCCGCCTTTTTCCCGGCCAGCTTGCCGGTAAAACCCGCGTCGTCGAACGTGAACAGCACGTCCTTCTGCGAGATCGCATCGATCAGGTGCTTGAGCTTGTACGGAATACTGAAGTTCCACAGCGGCACGCCGAACAGGAACTTGTCCGCTGCGTGGAACGGCGCTGCGAGCTGCTCGATCCGCTGCCATGCCGCCGCCTGCGACGGTGTCAACGCGGTGCCGCTCAGCCCCGCATATTTCGCGGCCAGCGCGTCTTCGTCGAATTCGGGCATCGCCAGATCCCACACGTCGAGCTTCCGTATTTCATGATCGGGGTGCGCGTGCCGGTACGCGTCGAGAAACGCATTGCACACGTCGATGGATGCGGAATATGCCTTGTTGGGTGAGCCTTCGATATAGAGCACGCACGTCATGGAGCCGGTCCTTGCCAGGAGTGACGGCGACGCGCCGGATGCGCGGTCGCCCACTACGGTTCGCAGCGTATCGAGCCCGCTTATAATTTGGAAACGATATTAATTGATTGAATTAACCCGGATTTGTGATCAATGGAGAATCCTCTCGACACGGCGCTGCTTCAGACGTTCGTCGCCGTCGCCGACGTGCGGAGTTTCACCGGCGCCGGTCGCAGGCTGAATCTCAGCCAGTCCGCGGTCAGCGCCCAGATCGTTCGTCTCGAAGAACAGGTCGGCCAGGCGCTGCTCGTGCGCAATACGCGCAGCGTCACGCTCACCGCGCATGGCCAGACGCTGCTCGGTTACGCGCGCGCGATGCTCAATCTGAGCGGGGAAGCGAGGGCGCGGCTGGGAGCCGGCGACGCAGCCGATACCCGGCTGCGCATCGGCGCATCGGAGGATTTCGCGGAAGGCTGGCTGCCGGACGTGATGCGCCGCCACTCGGCCACGCGGCGCGGCTTGCGGCTGGACCTGACGGTCGACATCGGCGACAGTCTGTTTCGGCGGCATGCCAGCGGCGAATTCGATCTCGTGATCGGCAGCCGGTGCGCGCACACGGATCAGGGCGCGACGTTGTGGCAAGAGCCGCTCGTCTGGGCATTTGCGCGCCACGAGCGGTTGCCGGAAGGCGAGGTGCCGCTCGCGTGCTTCCCCGATCCTTGCCCGTACCGGGGTGCCGCCCTCAAGGCGCTCGCGCTGGCCGACCTGCGCTACCGGATCGCGTGCGAAAGCCCGAGCGTCAGCGGCATCCGGACATGCGTGCGCGCCGGCATCGCGATCGCGCCGGTGCCGCGCAGCGCGATCGACGGCACGCTCCGGGAGCTCGGCGTGGCCGACGGCTTGCCGGAACTGCCGGAAGTCGAATTCGTGCTGATGCATGACGCGCGGATGCCGGCCGCGGTCGAATTCGCCGCGACGATCTTCGACGAAGCCGCCGTTCGCACGGGAGCGGGCAAGCGCACTACACCCTAGCAGGCATCGTGCGGCGCCGTTCAGCGCTTGGCGCTCAATCCCGCGCGCACGTCTACCGGTTCCCGGCTCCGCCCAAGTAACGCCGCCAGCGAGAGATCCGCGAGCTTGCCGAACGGCGCGCGCAGCAGGCTCGGCAGGTTCCAGCGCCCCTGCACGAACACGCCCTTCGCGTGGCTCATCGCGCGGAATCCCTCGATGCCGTGATACGCGCCCATCCCGCTCGGACCGACGCCGCCGAACGGCAGGTCTTCCTGCGCGACATGCAGGAGCGTGTTGTTGATGCCGACATTGCCCGACGTGGTGCGCTTGAGCAGCGACTCGCAGTCGCCGTCCTGCGCACCGAAGTAATACAGCACGAGCGGACGCGGACGCGCATTCACATAGTCGACGACTTCGTCGATCGTGCGATACGTGCGCACCGCCAGGATCGGCCCGAAGATTTCTTCCTGCATGACGGCTGTATCGTCGCCGGCGCCGACGATCAGCGTGGGCGCAAGCGTCCGCTTGCGGGTCGCCGCCTGCTGCGGGCTCACGCCCGCCTCGATCACGCGCGCGCCCTTGCTGCGCGCCTCGTCGACGAGCCCCTTCAGGCGGTCGTAATGCCGGTCGCTGACGATCGACGTGTAATCCGGGCTCGCCGGCCCGTCCGGATAGAAGCGCGCGACGGCTGCATCGTATTGCGTGACGAACGCGTCCAGGTCGTCTTCATGCACCAGCGCATAGTCGGGCGCCACGCAGGTCTGTCCGCCATTCGACAGCTTGCCGAACACGATGCTCGACATCGTCCGGCCATCGACATGCCCCCGCGCGACGATCGCCGGGCTCTTGCCGCCGAGTTCGAGCGTCACCGGCACCAGGTTCTCGCTGGCCGCCTTCATGACCTTGCGGCCCACCTGCGTGCTGCCGGTAAACAGCAGATGGTCGAACGGCAGGCCGCTGAAGGCCGCACCGACTTCCGGGCCGCCGAGCACGACCGCGACTTCTTCGCTCGGAAAGGTCTCCGCGAGCATGCGGCGCATCACCTCGCTGGTGCGCGGCGTCAGTTCCGACGGCTTGAGCATCGCGCGATTGCCCGCGGCCAGCGCGGTCGCCAGCGGAATGAAGGTGAGCGAGAACGGGTAATTCCACGGCGCCATCACGCCGATCACGCCAAGCGGCTGGTACTCCACGTGAGCCTGCCCGGCCCGATAGAGAATTCCGACGTGCCGGCGCTGCGGCTTCGTGAAGCGGCGCAGGTTGCGCGTCAGGTAGTCGATCGCCTGGATCACGCCGACCAGTTCCATGATCGCAGTCTCGTGCCGCGAGCGATTCCCGAAATCGGCGTTGATCGCCTCCTCCACTTCGCGGCGATACGCGAGCACCACGGCGCGCAGCCGCGCGAGCCTGGCCTTGCGCTGCTGCAAGGTCGGCGGCCCCTCGCTGACGAACGCGTTGCGCTGGCGGGCCAGCAGCACCGCCGGGTCGAAGCTCGAGATGGATTCTGCGGAAACGGCCATGGTGCACCTCACGAGGTTGCGCGGATGTAGACACTGTCAACTTGCATGCGGCGGATCATAGGCCCACAATGTTTTCCCTGTCAACATAGGAGCAATACGATGTCGTCGGATGAGGATGCGGACGCCGGGCAAAAGGCTTATCACCACGGGGATCTGCGTCGCGCGATCATCGAAACGGCGCTCGACACGCTGCAGGAGCAGCAGGGCTGGCAGTTCACGCTGCGCGAAATCGCGCGGCGCGCGAACGTCAGCCACTCCGCGCCGTACCGGCATTTCCCGGACAAGGCCGCGTTGCTGCACGAGCTCGCACTGATCGGCTTCGATCGCCTGCGCGACGAGCTCGCCGCGTCCATCGATCCCGCGGCGAGCGCACCGGACGTGCTGCTGGCGCTCGCGTATGCCCATCTCGCATTCGGGCAGCGCAACCCTGATCTCTATCGACTGATGTTTGCCGCGGATGCCGGGGAGCCCTCGGACATCCATCTCGATCCACGCGTGCAGGCGCCTTTCCTGCTGGTCGTCGACATCCTGGAACACGGCCAGCGCGCCGGCACGATCCGCGCGCGCCCGGCGCTCGGCCAGGCGACCGCCTGCTGGGCGCATCTGCATGGCCTGACGATGCTGGCGATCGACAGGCGGCTGGTGCGCGAGAAAGTCGGCGATCACGCGATCGAAGATGCGCTGACAACCTTGCTGGACGGACTCGTACTGCCCGTCAGCCCTGCGCGGGCAGCGAAGACGAAAACAAAAGCGAAAGCAAAAGCGAAAGGGTCTTGACCTTCAACTTTGCTTAAGGGTTGTGGTTTGCCTCGGCAGCGTATCGAAGCCATCGGTATGTGTACTGCCATCCGACAATCCGGCGGCGGCCTCGCCGCCCTCCGCCGCCTTCCCCGGCGGGACCCGCGACAGCAATCGTTTCGCATGGGTCGCACAATCGACCGACGCCGGTTTCGCAGCGATTTCGGCGATCAGCGACAAGACCTGCGCCTTGCTGCGCGCCAGCCGCGCCTCCAGTGCCTCGATGTCCCGCACCTTGCGGTGCAGCGCTTCCAGCAACGCATCGCATGGCCACTGCGCGAGGCCGGCCGGAATCAGCATGCGAATCTCGTCGAGGCTGAAATCCGCCTTCTGCGCCGCCGTAATCAGGTCGAGCACCGTCACCGCTTCCTGCGGATAGGAGCGATAGCCGTTCGCTTCGCGCGCGACGAGCGTCAACAGACCGATGCGCTCGTAGAAGCGGATGCGCGAAGGAGTAAGGCCGGTGCGTTCCGCCAGTTCCCCGATCTTCATGTTCCGATCCTCCTTCGCCGGATCGCATCCGGCCATCCGGCCATCCGTCCCGTCGGGGCTGCAGGTTGTCTCCTGAAATTGATTCGCTATCCGATCTTTATCGGCTTCCTGTCGCAGTGCCGACGGCGCGCACGATCAAATCACGTCGAAACGCAGCCCCGCGTGGCGAACCAGGCGTTCGATGTAGCGCTCGTCGAACATCGTCGCGGGCGTCCAGAAGCCACCGCCACGGCCGGTCTTGACGCCTTCTCCGCTGCAGTCCAGTGCGAGACCGATCGCGGCCTGGCCGAGCATCTTGCCGGTAGAGCCATAACCCGGATCGCGGTCGCCGGTGACTTTCACGCGCAAGGTCCGCCCGTCGTCGGCGCGACCGAAGAAACGCAAATCGTAGCGGCCGGCCAGCTGGGCGGCCGCACTCGGCCCCTCGCCGGGCTTCGGCAGCAGAAAACGCTCCATCAGGCTGCGCACCGGTTTGATGAGGACACCGACCATGAACGCGCCGAGGCCGGCCACCATCGTCAGCGCCGTCAGGCGGCCCTTGAGGCCCGTGCCCGTGATCACCGCTTCGTCGTAGGTGAAGCGGCTGCCGTACGCGTTGCCGGCCAGTGCATTGGAACGATGCACGACACGCTCGTTGATCGCCGCCATCACGAACGGCGCAATCCACGCGTCGAAGTCGCGATCGAACGCCGCGGACCGCACCGCATGCTGGCGGACCGTGAAGCCGTGCCCCTTCGGGCACAGCGAATAAGGATCGAGCAGCTCCCTGCGCAACGCGGGATCGGCGGCCGCTTCGCGGACGACGTTGATCACGCTCGCCACCGTGCCGCCCGACGCGCCGCCCTTCAGCGTCCTGACGCGCATCTTCACCTGCGCGGCCGGCACGCCCCACCGCTGCCGCGCCTGCTGCTGCAGGAAGAACACGCCCATGTCCGACGGCACCGAATCGAAGCCGCAGCAATGGACGATGCGCGCGCCGGATTGCCGCGCCGCCGGTTCGTACCTGTCGATCATCCGTTTGATCCACTGCGTTTCGCCGGTGAGATCGCAGTAGTCGGTGCCGGTTTCCGCGCAGACCTTGACCAGCGGCTCCCCGTAAAGCGCATAGGGGCCGACGGTGGACACGACCACGCGCGTCTGCGCGCAGAGCGCTCGAAGCTGCGCTTCGTCGGCCGCATCGGCAACGATGATCGGCACCGACTGCCCCGCCGCACCCAGCGTATCCCTGACCTGCCTGAGTTTCGCTTCGGAGCGGCCGGCGATGGCCCAGCGCAGCGTCTCGCCGGAGCCCGACAGGTACTCGGACAGGTAGCGGGCCAGGATCTGCCCGACGAAACTGGTGGCGCCGAATACGACGAGATCGTGGGTCGGCTGGGTCATCGGCGGTTCCTCATGGGTGATTCCTTCGGCGCGGGCGTGCCGCGAACGGACGTGGCGTCAGCGTTGCTCTCCGGGTGCATCGAAGGCCTTCAACGGGGTCGGCAGGTTCAGGACCAGCTGCGCGTCCTTCACCACGTCGAGACGCAGGATGGTGGCCGCACCCAGCCCGTCGAGCAGCTGGCTCAACGGGCCGCCGTGCCGCACGAGCTCGACGTTGCGCGGCAACAGGCGTTGGGCGAACGATAGCGCATTCGTCTGCACCGATGTCTGGTGCCATTCGCCGTCGATGCGATTGATCATCGTCGTCGAGCCCATGTGCGACTGCGATGCGACGTGGGTCAGTTCCGGCAGCGGCGCGCTCAGGCTCAGGTCCGGCCGGCCGCCCGGGCCGGCGATGCGGGCGCGGGCGGTGGCGCCGAGGTCCACGTCGATGTCGGCGAGCCACTTGGGCAACTGATAACCGTGCACGCCGCGCACTCGCGCGATTTCCGTGGTGACCGGCAGCGCGAGCACGTGCGCGAAGAAGCTCCGGCGCCGCATCGAATCGATCAGCTCGCGCGCATGCGACCCTGTCGCGCCGGGCCGGCGGACGACCACCGCGACGGACACTTCGTCGTACGGATCGTTGTCGCACACCGAATACGAGAAGAAGGTCAGCGCGACCAGCCCGTACCCGGGCACCGCACGCAGCGGTTCGAGCGGCACCGGCAGCGTGGTCCGCAGGTGTTCGAGCGGCGCAAGGAACAGCAGCTGGATGCTGCTGGAACGGTAGTAGAAATTCGGCGCCCAGGTCGGGCCGACCCGCGAAGCAACCTGACGCTTCGGAATCCGACGGAAAAAATCGATGTTCCCCGCGGCGGGATCGCGCGCCACCTCGTCGAGGTCGGGATTCATCCGGAACCGGTCGTAGTACCCGCCTTCGGGCACGTCGACCGTATGCGGCCCGAATTCGACCTGTGTAAACCGCCTGTCCATGTTCGTCGCCTTTCGTCGATGATCGACCGTGGCAGGCAACACCCGAAGCCTGCTGACTCACCGCCGTCAGCAAGCACTCTAGGATTGAAGTCGACTTTAAGGTCAAGGACCGAAATAGAGGGGCACGTCGGATCGCGTCGGGACGACCGCCCCGTTCTGCGGCTACAACCGCGACGGCGCCAGACCGGCGCAAGACGTCATCCGGAACGGGTGGCGGCAGGGCATGATGGGCAGCGCGAAGGCCCACTGCGACGGCATCGTCGCGTTCTCGCAGACCGATTTCACCGAAGACCTGAAAAGCACCACGATTCCCGTTCTCGTGATGCATAGCGACGACGACCCGATCGTCCCGTATGCCGATTCCGGTCGCCTGTCGGCGAAGCTGGCGAGGAGTGGCACGCTGAAGACGTACCAGGGCTTCCCGCACGGCATGCCCACGTCCAACGCCGACCTGCTCGCGCTCATCCGCGGCTGAACACGGCAAGCGCCAGAGCGGCCTTCAGCGGCGATCGTCGCCGAAGGCCGTCTCCCCGCGCCTGTCCGCTCCCGACGGCAGCGAGTCGTGCCCGCGAAGAAAATCGGGAACCGCTTCTCCGATCGAGGCGAGATACCCGGCCATCGCGCCGGCGACCTTGCGCACGGCGGGACGTGCGGTCATGCGCTCACGCCACGCGAGCAGGCGCGGCGTTTCGTACGTCATCGGTGCGCCCTTGCGCGCGCCGAACAACTGCGCCATGTAGAACGCGATGTCGGCGTACGAATACGCGCCGGCCAGAAACTCGCGATCCGCCAGTTCGCGCTCCATGCGCCGATAGTACCGGGCCGCTTCGTCACGCGCGGCCCGCGCGGCCGGATCGTCCGGCGTCGCTTCCAGCCCCATCAGCCGGACGACGTGCGGAAAGTAGATTTCGTCGCTGCCGTGTTCGAGCTGGCGCGCGATCGCGCGCGCCGCCGGATGCGCCGGCCACAGCGCGGGAGCGGGCTTCAGATCCTCGAGGTACTCGAAGATCTGCGTGGAATCGAAGAGTTCCAGATCGCCGTCGATC
This sequence comes from Burkholderia sp. LK4, assembly GCF_001043615.1. NCBI lineage: Bacteria > Pseudomonadati > Pseudomonadota > Betaproteobacteria > Burkholderiales > Burkholderiaceae > Burkholderia > Burkholderia sp. LK4. The sequence continues at coordinate 20,111 of NZ_LDUL01000073.1, read as the reverse complement.
AGCACCGGCACCTGGCGCTTCGGGTTGATGCGCACGACATCCGGATGTTTGGGGTCGTAGCCGCGACGCTGGCTGAAGGGCGCCATCACCAGCTCGAAGTCGACGCCCTTCTCGTGTGCCGCAATCTCGACCTTCGCTCCAAACATGCTCAGCGGCCCGGAAATTATCTTCATGGTTCGCACTCCAGTGAGGTCAGGCGCTACCCGCGTCGAACACCGGGCGGCGGTACCCGCATGCGCGCGTTCATGCCGGAACCCGGTGTCGATCAAGCGGATCGGGAATACGACACAGCATAAGTCCGATAACATGACACCTCATGTCAGGTATTCGAGGTAACGTGCGCTCATGAAAGCAAGCCGCCTGTTGTCGATCATGATGATGCTGCAAGCGCGCGGCCGGATGACGGCACCGGCGCTGGCCGCCGCGCTGGAAGTGTCCGAGCGCACGATCCTGCGCGATATCGACCAGCTTTCCACGGCCGGCGTGCCGATCTGGGGCGATCGCGGCCGCAACGGCGGCTTTCAGTTGAGCGAAGGCTGGCGCACCGACCTCACGGGGCTCACCGACCACGAGGCGCACGCGCTGATTCTGGCGGGCCTGCCCGGGCCCGCGCGAGAACTGGGACTCGACGGCCTGGCGGCCTCCGCCCGGCTGAAGATGATGGCCAGCCTGCCGCCCGGTTCGCGCGAGCACGCCGATCGTGTCGCTAGCCGGCTGCACGTCGACACCGTGGATTGGTACCGGGCGCAGGAAACGCCGGCATTCCTGCGCGAAGTCGCCGATGCGGTGTGGGGTTCGTACCGTATCGACGTGAAGTACCAGAGCTGGCGCGGCACGTCCCGCCGCGCGCTCGAGCCGCTCGGCCTCGTGCTCAAGGGCGGTGCGTGGTACCTGATTGCCAGGATGGTCGGCAAGCCCGGCGCACTCACGTTCCGGCTCGCGAACATCCTCGAACTCCATGCATCGCGTCGCCGCTTCAAGCGCCCGGCGCGATTCGATCTGGCGACGCACTGGCGCGACGCGATGACCCGGTACGAAACCGATCTCCATCGGCTGACCGCCCATGTCGCGGTGTCGCCGCGCGGCGAAACCTGGCTCGCCAACGCGCGAATCAGGACCGCGCCGGTCTTGCAGCATGCGGGCAGTGCGGAGGTACCGCCGGGATGGAAGGAGTATCTGATGCCGATCGAATCGATCGAGCACGGCGCGCGGACGCTACTGGGGTACGGCGCACACGTGAAAATCCTGGGGCCGCAGGCGCTCAAGGATCAGTTCATCGACGCGCTATCGCAGGTGAAAGCGCTTTATCAGGCGGGAGGCGATTGAAGCCTGGGTTTCAATTGCAGGGCAGCCGTTGCGCGATGCGCTTCCACGCTGCAGGCTCGCAAAAAAGCGACCTCTACGGTTCATGCGTTGGTAACGTCGATATTCGGCTCCGCGATGGACAGCCGTCTTGCCTGCCCGGTCGGGCGATACTCTCCGCGATGCGGAAGAGTCGCCGATCGTTCTTCGATGCATATCGGATCCCAACGGTAGCGGAAGGGTTTCATCGTGAAATCGTTCGCACAATGAAATGAAATGAATCGTCATTCCCGATTCCGGCCGACTGCTCATCCGAAGGCTCCGTCGACGAAATCAGATCTCGTCGGCGAACTCGTCGAGAAAGCGCTGCAACCGGTCGCGACGAACGATCGCCATCCGGGTACCGGTGACGGTCTGGAAACCGGTTGAAAGCCTCAGCAGTTTCGTGCGGAAGTGATCGATCGCGAAACGCGTGTCGTCGAGTTCCCGTTCCGATGCGTGCGGATCGGCCGGGTCGTACAGCGCACTGCCCATCCGGCCCGCGACATAAAAGCACCGCGCGACGCCTACCATCCCGATCGCATCGAGCCGGTCGGCGTCCTGCAACACCTTTGCTTCGAGCGTCGTCGGCGCGATACACGCCGAGAAACTGTGCGCCTCGACCGCGTGAGCAACGGCGTCGATCTTCGCGTCAGGCCAATCCAGCGACTTCAGCACCTGCCGGGCCTTTTGCGCCGACAGCCGCGATGCCTGCGCGCGAAGCGGAGAATCCTTCTCCACCGCCACGCAGTCGTGCAGCAATGTCGCGGCGAACAGCACCTCGGCGTCGCCGCCTTCCTCCGCGTGGATCGCGGCCGCGTTCTTCCACACGCGTTGCAGATGCGAAGTGTCGTGGGAACCGTCGCCGTCGGCGCCGCTCCAGTGAGCCAGCAGGGCCTTGGCCAGATCCTGAAAGGGTGTGAACGCAGGGAGGGTCATGAGGGGCGGCAGTCGAGGTCGGGATGCCGATTATCGCCGCAAGTGCCGCACGGCACACGATCGGCCGCCCGATCCGCCGTTGATCCCGGCGACTGCGCTTCGAACACAGTGCCGGGTTCGCCACACGATCGTGTGGATGCATCAGACCGCGGCGGTTCACTCGGTCATCGCCGGTCGAAAAACCATGATCCCAACGGATTCAATTCCACGCATGGCGCGCCGGGCGCACGCCGTTCAGGTAGTAGTTGCCGACGAGGTGATATTTCCAGCGCACCGGATCGTGCAGCGTATGCGTGCGTGCATTGCGCCAGTGCCGGTCGAGGTTGTGTTCGGAAAGCGTCGCCTGCGTGCCGGCCAGTTCGAACAGCTTCTCGCCCGCGAGCAGCGCGATCTCCGTCGTCAGCACCTTTGCCTCGCCCACCGCCACCGACGCGCGCGCGACGTCGTCCTCGGTCACGTCGCCGCGCGCCGCGATCTCGTCGAGCGTGCGCGCAGCGCGCTCGAGCAACGCCTCCGCCGCATGCAGCTGAATGTGCAGATGGCCGATCTCGCGGATCGTCAACGGATCGTCCACCGCACGCTCGACGCCGCTGTCGACCCACGGCCGCGTGCGTGTGCGCACGAACGCCAGCGTATCGTCGAGCGCGGCCCGGGCGATGCCCGCGTCGATCGCGGCCTGGATGATCTGCGACAGCGGGCCGTTCAGCGTCGGCAGGTCCGACACGCGTTGCGCCGGCAGCACGTGCGACGCAGGCACGCGTACGTTGTCGAGCACGACCGTGCCGCTCGCGGTGGTCCGCTGCCCGAATCCCGACCAGTCGTCGATCACGGTCAGCCCCGGCGCCGGCTGGCGGATGTATGCGAGCCACGCGCGGCGCTCGTCGTCGAGACCGAGCACCGGCACGTAATGCGCGAACAGCGCTCCGGTCGAATAGAACTTGGTGCCGTCGACGACGTAATCGTCGCCGTCCCGGCGCACGCGCGTCTTCAGGTCGAGCACGTGTTTCGTGCCCTTCTCGGAAAAGCCGTTGCCGAACCGCTTGCCGCTCAGCACTTCGGAGAAGAACAGGCGCTTCTGCGCGTCGGTGCCGGTCAGCGCGATCACGTCGACCAGCCCGAAATGATTCTGCGGCAACTGCCCGAGCGACGGATCGGCCGCGGCGACGATCTTCACCACCTCCGTCAGCGTCACATGCGAGACGCCCGCACCGCCGTAAGCCTTCGGCACCGTGATGGCCCACAGCCCCGACTGCGAGAACCATTCGATCTCGTCGCGCGGTAACCGGCGCTCCCGGTCGCGCTCGGCCGCGCCTTGCGCAAGCCGTTGCGCAAGCGCATGCGCGGCCGCGATGGCCTGTGCGTCGTCGGCGATCACGCTGGCCGCCTGCGGTTGCGTATCGGCTGGTCGTTCCTGGATCGTGGCGCTCGTCTCTGACATCGGGCTCTCCTGCTGGTTGACGGAAACGTTCAATCTAGCAGCGCACCGAGCGCCGGCAAACCGAGCGATTCGCACAACGATATTCCTTCGAACGACAAACGATGCGGCACGCCGCGCGCAAAAAGCCGCGCATCAGCAGCGACATCGACGCCCCGGCATCGATGCCACGGCGCGTCGCCCGCGTAATGCCCGGCAGCGATAAGGATGTACGAATCCGTTATTGGATCGTGCGCATCGTGCTTCCTATACTGGCCTGCCGGCATCGACGGCCCCCGCCTTTCAAGGACCACCGCATGACTTCATCTCCCGCCGCAACCGAACTTTCCACCGGCACCGACTATGACGCGCTTGCCAGCCGCTTCAGGCCGATCTTCGAACGCATCGCGGCCGGCACCGCGGAACGCGAACGCCGCCGCGAACTGCCGCACGAGGCGATCGGCTGGCTGAAGGCCGCCGGCTTCGGCGCCGTACGGCTGCCGGTGCGCGACGGCGGCGCCGGCGCATCGCTGCCGCAGCTGTTCCAGTTGCTGACCGAGCTCAGCGCCGCCGATTCCAATCTGCCGCAGGCCTTGCGCGGGCACTTCGCGTTCGTCGAGGACTGGCTGAACGCGCCGCCCGGCGCCGATCGACAGACGTGGTTCGACCGCTTCGCGAGCGGCCAGCTCGTCGGCAATGCGTGGACCGAGACCGGCGACGTGTCGCTCGGCCAGACCATCACGAAGGTGTCGGAAAAGAACGGCCGGCTCGTGCTGAACGGCCGGAAGTTCTACAGCACCGGCAGCCTGTTTGCCGACTGGATCGACGTGTTCGCGCAACGCGCGAGCGACGGCAGCGACGTGATCGTCGCCGTCGCGACCGCGCAACCCGGCGTGATCCGCGAAGACGACTGGGACGGCTTCGGCCAGACGACGACCGGCAGCGGCACCACGCGCTTCGAGGACGCGACGGTCGACGCACGGGACGTGATCGACTTCGCGCGACGCTTCAAGTACCAGACCGCGTTCTACCAGCTCTTCCACATCGCGACGCTGGCCGGCATCGGCCACGCGATCGTGCGCGACGCCGGCGAGCTGGTGCGCCACCGCACCCGCGTGTACAGCCACGGCAACGCACCGCGTGCCGGCGACGACGCGCAGCTGCAGCAGGTGGTCGGCGAGATCGCGTCGTGGGCCTACGCGGCCGACGCGCTCGCGCAGCGCGCCGCGCAGCCGCTGCAACGAGCCTACGAAGCGCACTTCGGCGGCGACGCGGCGGCCGAGCACGACGCGAACGTCGCGGCCGAGATCGAATCCGCGCAGAGCCAGCTCGTCGTGTCGGAACTCGTATTGCGTGCGGCGACGCACCTGTTCGATGCGCTCGGGGCGTCCGCCACGCGCAGCACGACGGCGCTCGACCGCCACTGGCGCAACGCGCGCACCGTGTCGTCGCACAATCCGCTCGTCTACAAGGCGCGGATCGTCGGCGACTGGGTCATCAACGGGCGCACGCCGCCGTTCGTCTGGCAGGTCGGCAACGGCACGGGCGCGGGCGCGGACACGCAAGCAGAAACCGGAGCCGCGCAATGAGCAAGACCGGCAAGACCATCCGCTTCAACGCGTTCGAGATGAACTGCGTCGGCCACCAGTCGCCCGGGCTGTGGGCCCATCCGCGCGACCGGTCGTGGCAGTACAAGGATCTCGACTACTGGACCGACCTCGCCCGCGTGCTCGAGCGCGGGATCTTCGACGCGATCTTCATCGCGGACGTGATCGGCTACTACGACGTCTACAAGGGCAGCAACTATCACGCGCTGCACCAGGCCGCGCAGATCCCGGTCAACGATCCGCTGCAGCTCGCCGCGCCGATCGCGATGGCGACCGAGCATCTCGGCATCGGCATCACCGCGTCGACGACGTTCGAACACCCGTACACGTTCGCGCGCCGGCTGTCGACCGCCGATCATCACACGAAGGGCCGACTCGCGTGGAACATCGTCACGTCCTACCTCGAAAGCGGCGCGAAGAACGTCGGCGATCACGGCCTGCGCACGCACGACGATCGTTATGCGGTCGCGGCCGAGTACGTCGAGGTGCTGTACAAGCTGTTCGAAGGGAGCTGGGAAGACGGCGCGGTAGTGCGCGACCGCGACGGCCGCGTGTTCACGCATCCGGAGAAGGTGCACGAGATCGGCCACAAGGGCCGCTTCTTCGACGTGCCCGGCTACCACCTGTGCGAACCGTCGCCGCAACGCACGCCGGTGCTGTTCCAGGCCGGCGCGTCCGGCCCCGGCAAGGCGTTCGCCGCGCAGCATGCCGAATGCGTGTTCGTCGCCGCGCCGACCCGCGCGCAGCTCGCGCGCTACGTGGCCGACGTGCGCGCGCAGGCCACCGCCGCGGGGCGTGACGCGAGCAAGGTATTGATCTACAACCTCGTCACCGTGATCGTCGACGAAACCGACGAGAAGGCGCAGGCCAAGTTCGACGAATATCGCAAGTACGTGTCGTACGACGGCTCGCTGGTCTTCATGTCCGGCTGGACCGGCATCGACTTCGGCCAGTACGCGCCGAACGATCCCGTCCGGCGCGTCGAGACGAATGCGATCGTGTCGGCGGTCGAGCACCTGTCGGGCGGCGACACCGCCTGGACGATCGAGGAACTCGCGGCCTGGGGCGGCATCGGCGGCCTGGGCCCGGTGTTCGTCGGCTCGGCGGCGACGGTCGCGGACATCCTGCAGGAATGGGTCGCCGCGACAGACGTGGACGGCTTCAACCTCGCGTATGCGGTCGCGCACGAAACCTTCGAGGACGTCGTGCGTCATCTCGTACCCGAACTGCAGCGGCGCGGCGTGTATCCGACCGGCTATGCGCCGGGCACGCTGCGCGAGAAACTGTTCGGCGGGTCGGCGCGGCTGCCGGACGAACATCCGGCCGCGCAGTTCCGCGACATCGAGCAGGTCAAGCGCGATGCCGAGCGGGTAGCGGCCTGAGCGGGCGGCATTGCGGCAGCTGGTCGGCCCGTGTGCGGGCCGGCCGGCTTCACGACAGGCAGCAACCGGTGCGTCGCGCCGCTCGCCCGACACCTCGCCCGATCGCTGCTCTCCTCCTCACTCGAAGAAGCCCGGCGCAGCCCCGCTGCGCATTCTGCCTGCGCACTCGCGCATCGACAGCAATGCAGATATCGCGGTAACGATGACGAGCGCACTGATAAAAGCGCGCGTTTTCCAGCGGACGAACATTCGCGCGATCTGATTCCGGACTGATTCATCACCGATTCGTCGCTGGCATCTCCCGACCCCGATCCGGCACACGTTCAACGCCAGGGCAACGCATCCGCAGTGTCACGCACGTGCGGCGAGCATCGCCGTCGTATCGGCGCCCCAACAGGGTGCGCGGGAGATCGAGCGTGCCCGCTCACGTCGCAGCCCCATGCAAGGCCGCGACGCGCCGGTGCACCGACGCACATCAACCGTGCTCAACCGTGCGTATGCCGCAATTCGCCGTCGATCGTCTGCGGCAGCGTCAACAGGTTGAAGATCGGGCACACGGCCTCGACCGCCTGATGCAGTGCACGAATCGTCTCCGGCGGTTCGGGCGACACGATATCGAGCGTGTAGCGGAGGTTGTGCGGAAACACCGGCACATGCTCGAAGCCCGGCTGCTGCGCGAGCGGATGCTGGTCGCCAGTCACCTCGACTTCGATCGAGTCGATCTTCAGGCCGCGCTCCGCGGCCTGGATCAGCGTGATGTGCGTCAGGCAACTGCCGAGCACGCCGAGCTGCAGCTCCGGCGACGCCGGCCCGAGGTTGTAGCCCGCAAAATCGGGCGGACTGTCGCTGATCACCTGGAAATCGCGAATGCGGATCTCGCGCACGCCGCTGCGGCCCAGTGCACGCACGGTCGCTTTCAGCGGCGTCGCCTTGAATTCCGGATCGTTGCGCGCGGCATCCTTTTTCGCGAGCCAGGCGTCGCGCTTCTGTTCGAGATAGTCGTTCAGTGTCGTCATGGTCGGGCCGGTACGGTCGCAATCATCGGCCTCGCATGCGACGGCCGGTTGAGGGGAGTCGTCATGCTATTCCGATCCGCCTCGGCCACTAAACGATCTTTCCAGCAAAGCAATTCGCGCCGCGCGATGTCACATTGCAACCTCCGCGTTCAGGAACGCGTCGGCAGTTATGCACCGGCCGCCGACTTATCCACAATTTCCGTGCATAACCCTGTGGAGAACCTGGCGGCAATCGCGCTGCCGCCCTTGCCGACAGGCGTCGCCGCGCCGCCGTCGCCGCATCGCGGGCACTGAACGAGAACAACGTCGCATCGGGTTCGACGCTCGCCTGGATCCGGTTCCTCATCGTGCCGGCGCATCGGTTGCGTCAATATCGGCAGTCAGGATGTCCGCACCAGAAGCGTGCTGCTTCGACGACGTCCGCACCGTGTCCTGCCGCGATCGCGGCCCGACGATCCGGTGCCCGTCGCCCGCGTCGAGGCATCACGCGAGCGCGTCGTCACGCAGACGGAACTGCGCGACCGCCGCACTCAGCCGCGCGCCTTGTGCGTCGAGCGACAGCGCGGCGGCCGCGGCCTCCTCGACCAGCGCGGCATTGCGCTGCATCGCCTGCTCCATCTGGATGACCGCGGCGTTCACCTGCTCGATGCCCGACGATTGCTCTTCGAACGCGTGGCTGGTGTCGCTCATGATCGTATTGACGCGCTCGACCGCGGCGACGAGCTCGGCCATCGCCGAGCCGGCCAGTGCGACGAGACCGCTGCCGTCCTCGACGCGCTGCGCGGAATGGCCGATCAGCTCGCGGATTTCCTTCGCCGCCGACGCGCAGCGCTGCGCGAGCCCGCGCACCTCGGTCGCGACGACCGCGAAGCCGCGCCCTTGCTCGCCCGCGCGCGCGGCTTCGACGGCGGCGTTCAATGCGAGGATGTTGGTCTGGAACGCGATGCTCTCGATCACGCCGACGATCCCGGAGATCTTCGCGGAACTGTGCGAAATCGCCGACATCGTCTCGACGACGCGCTGCATCGCGTCGCCGCCGCGCGACGCGATGCCCGCCGCGCCCTCGACATAGGTGCGGGCATCGCGCGCGTTGTCCGCGTTCTGACGCACGGCCGCCGTCAGCTGCTCGACGCTCGCCGCCGCCTGCTGCAGCGAAACGGCCTGCTGCTCGGTACGCGCCGACAAGTCGACGTTGCCGCTCGCGATCGTGCGGACGTCGCCGACGATCGTCTCCGTACTCGTGCGCACCTGGTTCACGGTGTCGACGAGGCCGTCCTGCATCCGCTTCAGCGCATGCAGCAGATACGCCATCTCGTTCTCGCCGGGCACGACGACCGTGCCGGTCAGGTCGCCCTTCGAGATCTTTTCGAACTGACCGACCGCGAGCCTGATCGGCTCGATGATCGCCTTCGCGAGCACGCGCTGCGCCACGAAGCCGACGACGAGCGCGAGCACCGCGACCGCGACCATCCCCCACACGATCCGGTGGAAAAGGATACCGGCCGCCTCGTAGCGCGCCTTTTCACGCGCAACCTGGAACGATTCGAGCGCATCGATCGCCTCCTGGTATGCGGTGAACAGGGCCGGCGGCGCGGTGCGTTGCGTGTCGAGGAAGCCGAACGCGTCGTCGCCGTCGAGTTGCGCGAGCGCCTTCAGGAACACGCCGTCGAGCAGGGCCCGACGGCGATTCTGCAGCGTATCGAACAGCGCCTGTTCGTCGGCGCTGCGCACGTGCAGGCGCGCGTAGGCATCCAGTTCGTCGTTGCTCTGCTTGAGGAGCGCGTGGACTTTCGCGACCTCCTCCTTCGCCGACCGGCCGGCGCTGATGACCTGCGCGACGTCGCTCATCCGTTCGCGCAGCACGAGCATGCGCTCGGAGCTGGTCTTCAGGTGCAGCAGCGACGCGGTGTCGTCGCGGTACATCGCCTCGAGCGAACCGTTGCCCATATAGAGGGCCGCGATGCACGCGCCGACCACCAGCACGAGCAGCACGGTATAACCCGCGATGGTCGCGACGAGACCACCACGGATAGTGAGTTGTTTTCGCATGACGTTCCCTTGCGCCGGCCGGGCGCGGCCAGCGGCGGATGTGGATTCCGGATCACGAAAGACGCGCGCCGTGTCGCAACACGCGGCGCATGGGCTGCGAACGGGTTAACGGCGGGTAGAACGGGGAGGTTTTATCCGCACGCGACGCGAATCTTGACGATTGCGACAAAGGAAGCGGAAAGATGCGCTCGACGCGTGCGCCAAGCAGTACCAACGATTGCGTGGGTCACTTTCCGCGAGCGTCGGGGAGAACACGAGAAACACGAGGCACGCGAATCGCTCGACGCGTCCCGACAGGTATCTAACCGCCGCCGGCCAGCCGTGAACGAATCTCGTCAACCGGGAGATCGCGCTGATGCGTCGCGATCTGCCATGTATTTCCCCATCGGTCTTTCACCATAGCCCGCCTGTCGCCATACGGCATGTCGGCCGGCGCTTCGAGTGGAATCGCGTGTGCCGCGAGCGCTCGCCGATAGGTCAGGTCGGTATCCTCGACATAGACGTACAGAAACGCGGGCATCGGATCGCGCAGGCCGTCTTCGCCGCTGATCATCACGACGGAATCGCCGATCCGGATTTCCGCGGGCAACCCGGGGCGGAACGCGCCCTGGGCGTGAAACACCGATCGCATGAATGCGATCAGGTGTTCCGGATCCGGCACCACGATGCGCGGCGTGACGGTATGCCATCCGTCGGGCTGGAATCGGGCCATGTCGGGCAGCCTCCGAAGGGATTTCCGCAGGTATTCTCCTCCGGCTCCGGCGCGCTGCAAAGGGCACGCCGCGGCCGGACGGAATGCCCTTGGGTCAATCGACGCTGAGCGGTCTCGCGCCCTTCCCGGTGGACGATCGACGGGCCCACCTCACGAACCCAGCCTGACGACGCCGGCTTCGTCATAAGCGACGATGTTCAACCCTTCCGTCGCCGTCGGCGCGACGAAGTACCGCGTCATCCTGTCGAACTCGGCGTCCGATGCCTGGAACGGATGATCGCCTCGCGCATTGCGCGCGCGCAGCCGCGCCTTGCAGACCGCATCGCTGACATCGACGTAATGCAGCCGATGGCCGCAGCCGGCGGCCTGCGCAACGGCGAGCCCCCATGCGCGCGCGGCGACGGTGTTGAACGGAACATCCAGCACCACCGACACGCCGGCCTGCAGCACTGCGCGGGCCTGATCCGCGATCACGTTGCCGACGCGCCGTGCACACCGGACGTAGTCGTCGATCGACAGGATCTCGCCCGGATAAAGATGCGCGAGCCACGCGTCTTCGCTGATCGAAACGACCGGCCCGGCGCTGGCAAGCCGCGCGACGAGCGTCGATTTTCCGGAAGCGATCTTGCCGCATACCATGTGGAGCAACACGGCATCGTTCGATGCGGTTGCGTGTAGTGACTCCGCTGTCTGCATTTCCAGGCTCTCCATCGCGTGCCCAGAAAGCAAAAACCCGCCTTCCGGGCGGGTTGTGACGATATCCATTCAGTCGATCGTTATCCCGCCGTCAACATTGCGGCGCGAATAATCGAACGGGTTTGCGAATGGGTCATGCGCATCAGAATAATCAACTGCCCGATCGCGAGCAAGCGGATTCGAAGCGGCATACTTCAACCGGCAGGCTTAAAACTGATACGCTTGCCGGAAAATGAACGGGGAATTCCGTGGCGACTCCGCGCCACCTCCATTCAGATAACAGAAAACCAAAAAGAGGGCATTCCGAAATGAAACGTAGTTTTGTATTTGCCGGCCTGCTGGCAATGTCGTTATTGGCCGCGCAAGCGGCACTGGCGCAGGAAAAGGCCGCGCCGCCCGTCTATACGTGGCTGTCCGAGCGTTTCCCCGATTACACCCGCTACGATTCCCCCGTATTGACCATCAGCGATTCGGGCTTGTCGGCGGACCAAGGCATCGTCGACGCGCAATTGACGCTCGTCCAGTCTCCGCAAGGCGTCGATTCGGTACTGGGGCTGGCCGTCGCGTTCCATACGACGCAGAAATGGAATTTCAATACCGTGCGCGATTACGGGACATACGGCACCCACTACCGGCAGCCGAAGATCCCGGTCGTGATTCCGACGCTGAACGGCGGCGGCTACGCCGACACCCCATACTGGAACACGTCAGCCGATGGCGCCAAGGCCTGGCCCGTCAACGGCGGCGTCTTCGTCATGCTGGACCGCCTCTACCTGAAGACCTACGAGATCAGCGGGACCGACCTCGTGCTCAGCCTCTCGGACTACGACCCGGTCGGCAAGGTCTTCCGGATCCGGATTCCGTCCGCGTACCTGTCGCGCTTTCTCACCAGCATTCCGAACGACCGCCGTCTGGTGCCGGAGGAACTGAAGGACCGTCCGATGGGCTTCGGCGTGCATTTTGTCGAGCTGGACGAAGGGATACAGGAGGGGATGAAGGTCCCCAGCAGCGCGATGCAGATCCTCGGCGTGTTGCCCGGCACCGTCGCCGATCGCGCCGGCCTGAAGAACTACGACGTGCTGATCCGGTTCGGCGATCGCCCGCTCAAGACGATGGCCGACCTGGCCGACGCCGTGCATGCGACCGCCAAGGGCACCGTGGTGCCGCTGACTGTCTGGCGCGATGCCAGGGCGGTCACGCTGCAGGCGCAGTTCTGAGCGCGCCGCCGGGCCGGTGCGCGAACGCGGCCTGACGCCGCGGCGCATGCGTCACGCGTCACGCGGCCCCGTCGCGCCCCTTCGGAAACTCGCCACGGCTCATCGCATCGAGTTGCCGCTCGATCTCCGCGCGCAATTCGGCGGAGATCTCGACGCTGTCGAGCAACTGCGAGATCCATAGCCCGTCGGCGGCGAGCCGGCAGATCATCAGCGTCGCGGCCTGCTCGAGCGGCACCGGGTCGGGGCGTGTCCATTCCCGCATCGGCACCGACCATCGTTCGCGCGTGTCCTGGTCGGTAATCATCGACGCGACGAGCACGCGCAGCACATCGGTACTCGCGACCGGCTGCGACTCGTCGAGCACCGCGTGCATGTAGGCCCGCGCCGCCGCACCGGCGCCGCCGGCATCCGCCGCCACCCGCTCGGCCATCTGCGCGGCGAACCGCCCGGTCGCCTGACCGAACAGCGCATCCAGCAGACCCTGCTTGTTCGCGAAGTGATACTGCAACGCGCCCTTCGTCACGCCGGCGCGCTCGGCCACCGCATCGAGCGTCAATGCGGCCACGCCGTGATGTGTCGCGATTTCCGATGCGGCCGCCAGCAGCTGCGCGCGCACCTGGTCCGGTGCTTTTTTTCGACGCACGCCGGCGGTGGCGACGGCCGGCGCCGACGAGGCTTCAGGCGCCCGCGCACCGGCCACGGCAGCCGGTTCGGCAGGCTCGGCCACATCGTGCGGCGCGGATTCGAGGTGCTTTTTCATGGTGCGGATGTTAGCACCGGGCGTCTCGATATAAACATTCCGGCTGGATGGTATGATCCGCCGCATGACTCAATCCACCCTCTCCCCCTGGTCCGCGCTCGACACCGCCATCGCCCGTGGACGCGACGCCCTCGTGCGTCTCCAGCAGCCCGACGGCAGCTGGTGTTTCGAACTCGAATCCGACGCGACGATCACCGCGGAATACATCCTGATGATGCATTTCATGGACAAGATCGACGACCTCCGCCAGGAGCGGATGGCGCGCTACCTGCGCGCGAACCAGCGGCTCGACACGCACGGCGGCTGGGCACTGTACGTCGACGGCGATCCGGACGTGTCGTGCAGCGTGAAGGCGTACTTCGCGCTGAAGGCGGCCGGCGACAGCGAGCACGCGCCGCACATGGTCCGCGCGCGCGACGCGATCCTGAAGCTCGGCGGCGCGGCACGCTCGAACGTGTTCACGCGCATCCTGCTCGCGACGTTCGGCCAGGTGCCGTGGCGCGCGGCGCCGTTCATGCCGATCGAATTCGTGCTGTTCCCGAAGTGGGTGCCGATCTCGATGTACAAGGTCGCGTACTGGGCGCGCACGACGATGGTGCCGCTGCTCGTGCTGTGCTCGCTGAAGGCGCGCGCCCGCAATCCGCGCAACGTCTCGATCCGCGAGCTGTTCGTCACGCCGCCGGATGAAGAACGCCGGTACTTCCCGCCCGCGCGCGGCATGCGCAAGCTGTTCCTCGCGCTCGACCGCACGGTGCGTCATGTCGAGCCGCTGATGCCGAAGGGCCTGCGGCAGCGCGCGATCCGCCACGCCGAAGCGTGGTGCGCGGAGCGCATGAACGGCGAGGACGGGCTCGGCGGGATCTTCCCGCCGATCGTGTACAGCTACCAGATGATGCAGGCGCTCGGCTACCCGGACGATCATCCGCTGCGGCGCGATTGCGAGAACGCGCTGGAAAAGCTGCTGGTCACGCGGCCGGACGGCAGCATGTATTGCCAGCCGTGCCTGTCGCCGGTGTGGGATACCGCGTGGAGCACGATGGCGCTCGAGCAGGCGCGCGGCGTGGCGGTGCCGGAAGACGGCGAGCCGGACGACGCGCGGCGCGCACTCGACGCACGCATCGCGCGCGCGTACGACTGGCTGGCCGAACGCCAGGTGAACGACCTGCGCGGCGACTGGATCGAGAACGCGCCGGCCGACGTCCAGCCGGGCGGATGGGCGTTCCAGTACGCGAACCCGTACTACCCCGACATCGACGACACCGCGGTCGTCACCGCGATGCTCGATCGCCGCGGCCGCACGCATCGCAACGCGGACGGCACGAACCCGTATGCGCCGCGCGTCGCGCGCGCGCTCGACTGGATGCGCGGGCTGCAATCGCGCAACGGCGGCTTCGCGGCGTTCGACGCCGACTGCGACCGCATGTACCTGAACGCGATCCCGTTCGCCGATCACGGCGCCCTGCTCGATCCGCCGACCGAGGACGTGTCGGGCCGCGTGCTGCTGTGCTTCGGCGTGACGAAACGCGCGGACGAACGCGCGTCGCTCGCGCGCTGCATCGAATACGTGAAGCGCACGCAGCAGCCCGACGGCAGCTGGTGGGGCCGCTGGGGCACGAACTACATCTACGGTACGTGGAGCGTGCTGGCCGGCCTCGCGCTCGCCGGCGAGGACAAGTCGCAGCCGTATATCGCACGCGCGATCGAATGGCTGCGTTCACGGCAGCATGCGGATGGCGGCTGGGGCGAGACGAACGACAGCTATATCGACCCGAAGCTGGGCGGCACCAATGGCGGCGAGAGCACGTCGAACTTCACCGCATGGGCGCTGCTCGCGCAGATGGCGTTCGGCGACTGCGAATCCGATTCGGTGAAGCGCGGCATCGCGTATCTGCAGTCGGTGCAGCAGGAAGACGGTTTCTGGTGGCATCGTTCGCACAACGCACCCGGCTTCCCGCGCATCTTCTACCTGAAGTATCACGGCTATACCGCGTACTTCCCGCTGTGGGCGCTCGCGCGTTATCGGCGGCTGGCGGGCGCGGCGGCGGCTGCGGCTGCGCCCGCGGCGGTCGATGCGGCCGACACGGCCGTCGCCTGAACGATCGCGCGCCGCGGTGCCCGACGGCACCCGGCGCGCTCGCTGTCGCTGTCGCTGTTGCATTCCCCTTCCCGCCGAATCATGCGGCGCCCTTCTCCCGCATCCTCGCAAACGCATCGCGCAAATCAGCGCAGAACGCATCGCCGATCATCGACAGCGGCTGCGACGCGGACGTCGCCAGATAGAAGTGATCGGGCACGGCCGGCTCGAACGGCCTGACGGCCACGCGTCCGCCCGCATACGCGGCCGTCACCGGATCGATCAGCGCGACACCCGCGCCGTTCGCGACGAACGCGACGATCGTCTGCGACAGCTGCGCCTCGATCGACAGCACACGCGACACACCGGCCTCGACGAACACACGATCGATCGCACTGCGCGCCTCGAAACTCGGTGGAAACGAGATGAACGGCTGGTCGCGCAGGTCGGCCGGCTGCAAGACGCGCTTGCGCGCGAGCCGATGCCCGCGCGGCACGATGCAGCACATCGCCGCTTCCGCGAGCCGCTCGCCGCGCACGGCCGGATGCGGCACGGGTTCGGCGATCAACCCGACGTCGCATTGCCCCGACGCGACCTTGTCGACGACGGTGGACGCGCTGTGCGCGAGCAGCGTGATGTCGACGCCCGGATGTGCGTGCGAAAAACGCGTGACGAGCGCCGGCAGCAGGTCGAGCGCGACGGCCGGCGAGCCGGCCACGCGCAGCGTGCCGCGCCGCATCGCGCGGATCTGCTCGGCGGCCTGCGCAACGCGATCGAGCCCGACGAACGCGCGCTCGACCTCCTCGTACAGCACACGCGCCTGCGCAGTCGGCGTGAAACGACCCTGCTGCCGCTCGAACAGCACGAAGCCGATCCGGTCCTCGAGATCGGCGATCAGCCGGCTCACGGCCGGCTGCGAGATATGGAGATCGCGCGCCGCGCGCGTGACGGTATGGCGCTGCATCACCGCACGGAACGCTTCGATCTGACGAATCCTCAGTGACGGCGTGGTCATAACACTGGATTATGGGTCGTTGATCAAGCTGTATTGGACAGCACATTTTGCCTGCCCGACCATCGGTTCCGCAACGTACTGAAAGCAAGGAGCCGCGTCGTCATGGGATATAACACGCAACCGCCTCACCCGCGATACCGGGGCCGCTCATGACCGTGCGCCGCTTCGACGTCGTCGTGGCCGGCGGCGGCCTCGTCGGCATGGCCATCGCGTGGGGCATCGCGCGGCTCGGCAAACGCGTCGCGGTTTGCGACGGCGACGACATCGCGTTTCGCGCGTCGCGCGGCAATTTCGGGCTCGTGTGGGTGCAGGGCAAAGGCGGCCGCTGCCTGCCGTATGCGCGCTGGTCGCGCGAATCGTCCGGGCGCTGGCACGCGTTCGCCGCGCAGTTGCAGCGCGCAACGGGCGTGAACTGCGGTTTCGAACGCCCAGGCGGCATCGAGCTGTTCGAACATCGCGCCGAACTCGACAGCGCGGCCGGCCTGCTCGAATCGCTGCGCCGGGAGGAAGCCGCGCTGTCGTACGAAGTGCTCGATCCGGCAGCGCTGCGCCGGCGCATCCCGTCGGCGTCCGCATCGCTGGCCGGCGCGCTGTGGTCGCCGAACGACGGCCACGCGAATCCGCTCCATACGCTGCGCGCGATGCTGCACGCATTCCAGCAGTGCGGCGGCACCTATCTGCCGCGCAGCGACGTGACCGAGATCCGCCCGCGCGCCGGGCGCTTCGAGATCGACACGCGCGATGCACGGCTCGAAGCCGGGCGCGTGGTACTCGCGGCCGGCCTCGACAACGCGCGGCTCGCGCCGATGGTCGACCTGCTCGCGCCGGTTTTGCCGTTGCGCGGCCAGATCATGGTCACCGAGCGCCTCGCACCGTTTCTCGACTATCCGACGCTCGTCGTCCGGCAAACGCCGGAAGGCTCGGTACTGCTCGGCGATTCGGCCGAGGATGTCGGCTTCGACGACGGGCAGACGCGCCCCGCGATGGTCGACATCGCACGCCGCGCGCGCACCGCGTTTCCGGCGCTCGCGCATGCGCGCATCGTGCGCGCGTGGGGCGCGCTGCGCATCATGACGCCCGACGGCCTGCCCGTCTACGAGGCGTCGGCCACGCATCCCGGCGCGTTCATCGCGATCTGCCACAGCGGCGTGACGCTCGCGGCGACCCACGCCGATCTCGTCGCGCCATGGATCGCGGGCGGCGCCGCGCCCGCCGACCTGTCCGCCTTTACCACCGCGCGCTTTGTCGCGCCCACGGAAGCCCGGCATGTTTGAATCCCTCATTCCCGCCGCCGCGCTGTCCGAGCGCGTGCGCATCCATATCGACGGCACGCCGCACGGCGTGCCCGCGCACTACAGCGTCGCGGCCGCGATGCTCGCCGCCGGTTCGGCCGCGTGCCGCGCGAGCGCCGTGAGCGGCGCGCCGCGCGGCCCGTTCTGCATGATGGGCGTGTGCTTCGACTGTCTCGTCGAAATCGACGGCGTGCCCAACGTGCAGGGTTGCATGACGCCCGTTTCCGACGGCATGCAGGTGCGCGCGATGCACGGCACGGCGAGGCTCGCATGACGCGCCGCCAGTGCGACCTGCTGATCGTCGGCGCCGGGCCGGCCGGGATGGCGGCGGCGGCCGCCGCGCGTTCGGCCGGGCTGTCGGTCGTCGTCGCGGACGAAGGCCGCGCGCCCGGCGGCCAGATCTACCGCAACGTGACCGACGTGCCGGCGCCGCTCGCGTCATGGCTCGGCGGCGACTACACGGCCGGCCGGCCGCTCGTCGACGGCATGCTCGCGAGCGGCGCGCATTATCTGCCGCGCAGCGTCGTCTGGCAGGTCGCGTTCGAACCGGAGCCCGTCGCGATGCTCACGCAAAGCGGCCCGTCAAGCGGCACGCTCGAAGTCGGCGCGCGTGCGGTGCTGATCGCGACCGGCGCGCAGGAGCGCCCGTGGCCGGTGCGCGGCTGGACGCTGCCGGGCGTGATGGGCGTCGGCGCCGCGCAGACGCTGCTGAAATCGTCGGGCCTCGCGCCGTCGGCCGATGCAGTGCTTGCAGGCAGCGGCCCGCTGCTGTGGCTGTTCGCCGCGCAGTTGCTGAATGCGGGCCGGCGCGTGCGGGCGCTGGTCGACACGACACCGCGCGATGCGTGGCGCCGTGCGCGCCCGCACGCGTTGCCGGCACTGCGCGGTGCCGACTATCTGTTCAAGGGCTGGCGCATGCTTCGCGCGGTACGCAACGCCGGCATTCCGGTGTATCGCCGCGCGACCGGGATCGGCATCGACGGTGACCAGCGTGCCGAACGCATCCGCTTTCGCGACGAAGACGGCATCGTGCAGACGCTCGATACGTCGCTCGTGCTGCTC
Organism: Burkholderia sp. LK4; assembly: GCF_001043615.1. Classification (NCBI taxonomy): domain Bacteria; kingdom Pseudomonadati; phylum Pseudomonadota; class Betaproteobacteria; order Burkholderiales; family Burkholderiaceae; genus Burkholderia; species Burkholderia sp. LK4. The sequence continues at coordinate 1,535 of NZ_LDUL01000073.1, read as the reverse complement.
CATCAAGGCGTCATTCCGTCGACACAGCTCGCGCGTTCGCTCGGCTGCGCGCATGAATGGGACGCATCGTCGGCATGCTGGCGCCCGCAGTGCGACGCACGCGGCCGCAGCAGCGTGCCGCACATCTGGATCGCGGGCGATGGCGCCGGCATCGGCGGCGCACAGGCGGCTGCACTCGCCGGCGAAGTGTCGGCGCTCGACATCGCCGCGCAACTCGGCACGCTCGACGCGCACCGGCAAGCCGCACGCGAACGTCCGGTGCGGCGCGCATTGCGCCGCCATCTCGCGGTGCGTCCGCTGCTCGACGCGCTCTATACGCCACCCGCCGCGTTGCGCCGCCCCGACGACGACACGATCGTGTGCCGCTGCGAGGAAATCACGGCCGGCGAGATCCGTCAGCTTGCCGCGCTCGGCTGCCAGGGGCCGAACCAGATGAAGGCGTTCACGCGCTGCGGCATGGGGCCGTGCCAGGGGCGCTGGTGCGGCACGACGGTTGGCGAACTGATCGCGGACGTGCAGCAACGCGGCGTCGGCGAGGTCGGGTACTACCGGATCCGCGCGCCGATCAAGCCCGTCACCGTCGGCGAGATGGCCGACGCCCTCGAGCTGTCGAACGATTTCCAGCGCGGTGAATTCCCGAGCTGACGCGCATGCCAACCTTTCCCCACACGAACGGAGCCTGACCATGAAAACGCGCCTCACGATTCTCCTTTCCGCCGCCGCGATGGCTTTCGCGTCGCTGGCGTCGGCGAAGGAATGGACGACCATCCGCATCGGGGTCGACCCGACCTACCCGCCGTTCGAGTCGACCGCGACCGACGGCAGCGTGAAGGGCTTCGACATCGATCTCGGCAACGCGCTGTGCGCGAAGCTGAACGCGAAATGCGTGTGGGTATCGAGCAGTTTCGACGGGCTGATTCCGGGGTTGCAGGCGCGCAAGTTCGACGTGATCCTGTCGTCGATGGCCGCGACCGAACAGCGGCGCCAGCAGATCGACTTCACCGACCGCCTGTATCGCAACCAGACGCGGCTGATCGCGCGCACCGGTTCGGGGTTGCTCCCGGAAGCGGCGAAGCTCGCCGGCAAGCGCGTCGCGGTCGAACAGGGCACGATCCAGGAAACCTACGCGCGTGAAAAGTGGGCGGCATCGAAGGTCGAGGTCGTCCCGTATCCGAGCTACGACCAGGCGTATGCCGACCTCGTCACCGGGCGCGTCGACGGCGTGCTGATGGATGCGGTGCAAGGCCAGCTCGGGTTCCTGTCGACGCCGCGCGGCAAGGGCTTCTCGTTCGCGGGGGGCGTGGTGTACGACCCGAAGATCATGGGCAACGGCGACGCGGCCGGCGTGCGCAAGGCCGACGGCGACCTGCGCGACGCGCTCAACCGCGCGATCGCGCAGATCCGCAGCGACGGCACCTACAACGCGATCCAGTCGAAGTATTTCGATTTCGACATGTACGGGAATTGACCGCGAACGCGGGTGCGTCCGACTGCCGGAACACCAGCGTTGCCTTAGAAGCTGTTGCGAAATTACG
>NZ_LDUL01000072.1:0-36352 GCF_001043615.1 Burkholderia sp. LK4 | reverse complement strand
GATCGGCTCGCACTGCGACGCCGGCTTCAGCATCTCGTGGTCCGCATGCTTGTGGTGCAGCGTCCACGGCACGTTGCCGCCCATCACCTTCTGCTCGAGCCCGACCATCAGCGTACCGAGGTACAGCCCCTTCGCCATCCACTGCTTGAAGTTGCGCGCGCGGTACAGCTCCGTGTACAGCCACGATTGCTTGAACGCATCCGGGTACGCGTTGAGCTCGTCCGACTGACGGCCCGCCTGCACCGCGTCGAACGCGGCATCGGCGGCCAGCATGCCGGTCTTGATCGCCGCGTGGCTGCCCTTGATACGCGACGCGTTCAGGAAACCCGCGTCGTCGCCGATCAGCGCGCCGCCCGGGAACACCGTCTTCGGCAGCGACAGCAGCCCGCCCGCCGTAATCGCGCGTGCGCCATACGACACGCGCTTGCCGCCTTCCAGGAACGCACGGATCGACGGGTGCGTCTTGTAGCGCTGGAATTCCTCGAACGGCGACAGGTACGGGTTCGTGTAGCCGAGGCCCACCACGAAGCCGACCACCACCTGGTTGTTGTCCATGTGATACAGGAACGAGCCGCCGTAGGTGTCCGACTTCAGCGGCCAGCCGGCCGTATGGATCACGAGGCCCGGCTTGTGCTTGGCCGGATCGATTTCCCACAGCTCCTTGATGCCGATCCCGTAAGCCTGCGGATCGGCGTTCGCGTCGAGCTTGAACTTCGAGATCAACTGGCGGCCGAGATGGCCACGGCAGCCTTCGGCGAACAGCGTGTACTTCGCGTGCAGCTCCATGCCGAGCTGGAAGTTCTCGGTCGGCTCGCCGTCCTTGCCCACGCCCATGTTGCCGGTGGCGACGCCTTTCACGGAGCCGTCGTCGTTGTAGAGAATCTCCGCAGCCGGGAAGCCCGGGAAGATCTCGACGCCCAGCGCCTCGGCCTGCTGACCGAGCCAGCGCGTGACGTTGCCCAGCGAAATCACGTAGTTGCCGTGGTTCTGGAAGTTGGCGGGCAGCGCCCAGTTCGGCGTGGTGACGGCGCTTTTCTCGGACAGGAACAGGAAGCGGTCTTCCGTCACCTCGACGTCGAGCGGCGCGCCGCGTTCCTTCCAGTCGGGGAACAGTTCGGTGATCGCGCGCGGGTCCATCACCGCGCCCGACAGGATGTGCGCGCCGATCTCGGAACCTTTCTCGAGCACGCACACGCCGATCTCGGTGCCTTTCTCGGCGGCCAGCTGCTTGAGCCGGATCGCCGCCGACAGCCCGGCGGGGCCGCCGCCGACGATCACGACGTCGTATTCCATCGATTCGCGCGGGCCATATTGCTCGATGAGGCTTGCGGGGGTCATTGGCGTTCCTCTAACCGTTAGAATGCTTTTATTCGGGAGCGTATTGTCTGCGAAACGAAACGCTTGCCGCAACAGCATGCGGCTAGATTAGCACGATCGTTCTATTTTTGTGCTAGGGTAATGCCGCTCGGGCCGTGCTGCCCGTAGCGGCGAAACGACATCGAAAGGGGATGTGCAAATGGGTCGTTCGATCAATCTGGAAGGCAAGGTTGCGCTGGTCACGGGGGCGTCGAGCGGCCTGGGGCAGCGTTTTGCGCAGGTGCTGTCGCAGGCCGGTGCAAAGGTCGTGCTCGCGAGTCGTCGCGTCGAGCGCCTGAAGGAGTTGCGTGCCGAGATCGAGGCGGCGGGCGGCGCTGCGCACGTCGTGTCGCTCGACGTCACCGACGTCCAGAGCATCAAGGCGGCGGTCGCGCATGCGGAAACGGAGGCCGGCACGATCGACATCCTGGTGAACAATTCGGGCGTCTCGACGATGCAGAAGCTCGTCGACGTGACGCCGGCCGATTTCGAGTTCGTGTTCGATACCAACACGCGCGGCGCGTTTTTCGTCGCGCAGGAAGTCGCGAAGCGGATGATCATGCGCGCGAACGGCAGCGGCAACGGCAAGCCGCCGTGCCGGATCATCAATATCGCGTCGGTGGCCGGCCTGCGCGTGTTCCCGCAGATCGGGCTGTACGCGATGAGCAAGGCCGCGGTCGTGCAGATGACGCGCGCGATGGCGCTCGAGTGGGGGCGCCACGGGATCAACGTCAACGCAATCTGTCCGGGTTATATCGATACCGAAATCAATCATTACCTGTGGGAAACCGAGCAGGGCCAGAAGCTGCAGTCGATGCTGCCGCGCCGGCGCGTCGGCAAGCCGCAGGATCTCGACGGGCTGTTGTTGCTGCTCGCGGCCGACGAGTCGCAGTTCATCAATGGCTCGATTATCTCCGCCGACGACGGCTTCGGCCTCGCCTGAGCGGATGACATTCAGCAACACAGAAGACTGCAATGAGCGCAACAAGCGATTACTCCCCCGTATTTGAGATGTCGATGCCGATCCGCTGGGGCGACATGGACGCGTTCGGCCATGTGAACAACACGGTCTATTTCCGCTACATGGAGCAGGCGCGGATCTCGTGGTTCGAGGAGCTCGGCATCGCCGGCGGCAATGGCGAGGGGCAGGGGCCCGTCATCGTCACCGCGTCGATGGAATTCCTCAAGCAACTGCACTATCCGGGCGACGTGATCGCGAAGATGTCGGCCGCGAAACCCGGTCGGAGCAGCTTCGATACCGGTTTCGAGCTTACGCGCGCGGATGATCCGCAGCACGTCTATGCGCGCGGCAAGGCGCGCTGCGTGTGGGTCGACTACGCGCTCGGCAAGTCGGTACCGCTGCCCCAGTTGCTGCGCGACACGATCGAGCGCGCGCTCGCGACGAAGGTCGGCTGAGCGTCGGCACGGCGAGGCCGGTGCCCGGGCGCCGGCGGCACGCCATGCCTGCTGTTTCACGAATCGGCCGCCATGCGCGGCCGATTGTCATCCGGGAGCCGACATTTACTGCCCGAGCAGGCGCTGCAGCAGCTCCGGCGTATTGTTGGTGCCGTACTTGCGCATCAGCCGCGCGCGGTAGATGTCGACCGTGCGCGAGCTGATGTCGAGCACGCGCCCGATCTGCTTGCTGGTCTTGCCGGTCGCGAGCTGGGCGGCGATCTCGCGCTCGCGCGGGGTCAGTTCGACGGCGACCCGGCGCGTCGCACTCAAATCCTCGAAGGTCCAGACGCCTGCCGCGAGCGGTGCGGTGCGGTCGAGCGCGCGGCCGGTGACGTGGCACCAGAACAGCTCGCCGTCCTCGCGTTTCATGATTCTGTCATCCGAGTAGATGCCGTTCGCGGCCATTACGCGCGCGATACGTTCGCCGATTCGCTGGAATTCGTCCGTCGACGGGTAGAGCACCTCGTACGATTTCCCGATCAGGTCGGCCCGCACGCAGCGGAAGATCGACGCGAGCGCGTCGTTGCAATCCTCGATCACGCGGTCGCGCGACAGGACGAGGCCGAGCGGCGCGAGGTGGAAGGCGGTCTGGTAATCGAGAGCGGGCATGGCGCAGGCAAGCGGAGGCAAACGCTTATGTATTTTTGCGTATTGTGCCGCATCCGCGCCGCATCGTACCCTTTCAGGCATCTCGTGGCGGTTTGCCGCGGTATAAAAACAGCGCGCCTCGACGCAGGCATCGCCGTGCATGCATAGAATGATGCGGCGGGCTTGCGGGCCACGTGGCGCGTGAACCGGTTTCGCTGGTTTCCATAGAGGAAGGGACAACTGATGAACAAAGTCTATCCAAGCGCGGCTGCCGCGCTGGAAGGGATCGTCCGTGACGGACAGACCTTCGCGGTGGGCGGCTTCGGCCTGTGCGGGATTCCGGAGGCGCTGATCGCCGCGTTGCGCGATTCGGCCGTCAAGGGCATCACCTGCATCAGCAACAACGCGGGCGTCGACGGTTTCGGCCTCGGCCTGTTGCTGGAAACGCGCCAGATCAAGAAGATGATCTCGTCGTACGTCGGCGAGAACAAGGAGTTCGAGCGCCAGTACCTGGCCGGCGAACTCGAACTCGAATTCACGCCGCAAGGCACGCTCGCCGAAAAGCTGCGCGCGGGCGGCGCGGGCATCCCGGCGTTCTTCACGAACACGGGCTACGGCACCGTGATCGCGGAAGGCAAGGAAACGCGCCAGTTCGGCGATCGTCACTACGTGCTCGAACCGTCGCTGACGGCCGATGTCGCGCTCGTGAAGGCCTGGAAGGCCGACAAGTCGGGCAACCTGATCTATCGCCGCACCGCGCGCAACTTCAACCCGATGTGCGCGATGGCCGGCAAGATCACCGTCGCGGAGGTCGAGGAAATCGTCGAGAACGGCGAGCTCGATCCGGATCACATCCACACGCCGGGGATTTTCGTGCAGCGCATCGTGCTGAACGCGACGCCCGAAAAACGCATCGAACAACGCGTCGTACGCGCGAAAGGAGACTGACATGGCCTGGAATCGTGACCAGATGGCCGCGCGCGCGGCGAAGGAACTGCAGGACGGCTTCTACGTGAACCTCGGCATCGGCCTGCCGACGCTCGTCGCGAACCACGTGCCGGAAGGCGTCGAGGTGTGGCTGCAGTCGGAGAACGGCCTGCTCGGCATCGGCCCGTCGCCGACCGAAGACGAAGTCGACGCCGATCTCATCAACGCCGGCAAGCAAACCGTCACGACGCTGCCGGGCTCGTCGATCTTCTCGTCGGCCGATTCGTTCGCGATGATCCGCGGCGGCCACATCAACCTCGCGATCCTCGGCGCGATGCAGGTCAGCAAGCAGGGCGACCTCGCGAACTGGATGATCCCCGGCAAGATGATCAAGGGGATGGGCGGCGCGATGGATCTCGTCGCCGGCGTGAAGCGTGTCGTCGTGCTGATGGAGCATGTCGCGAAGGGCGATCAGCACAAGATCCTCGAGGAATGCAACCTGCCGTTGACGGGTGTCGGTGTGGTCGACCTGATCATCACCGATCTCGGCGTGATCGAAGTGACGCCGTCCGGCCTGAAGGTCCTCGAGCTCGCCGATGGCGTGAGCGCCGACGAGATCCAGGCAAAGACGGGTGCGCCGCTCGACGTCAGCGCGGTCGCCTGAGTTTTTTCATGTCGATTCGCCCCGCGTGCCGTCAGGCATGCGGGGCGTTTTGTTTGTGGCATGCGCGCCCGGCCGCGTCAGACGGCGGTCTGCAACGATTCCACGCGTTGTTCGCCGGTGGGCGTGCCGTCGTCGGGCGAACCCAGCTGCAGCGCATGAAACAGGAAGCGTTGCAGCGTGACTGCCGCCGACGTGTGATCGCCGAGGTCCGCGCGGCTGAACAGCCCGAAATCCGCGGCGGGTGGCGCGGGCAACCCGGCTGCCTGCGGGTCGAGTGCGCGCATCGTGTCGCGCCGCACGTTCCAGTCGAGCAGTACCGCGACGCCGAGGCCTGCCTCGACCGCCGACTGGATCGCGGACAGGCTCGTGCTGGTGCAGATGACGCGCCACGCACGGCCGGCGTCGCGCAACATCGCGAACAGCTTTTCCTGCCACGGGCAGGTGCCGCCGAACGCAACGATCGGTACCGGTTCGTTGCGAGGGAGGCGGTCGGCGGTGGCTGCGGCGGCCCAGTGCAGCGGATGCTGCCATGTCGTGAGCGGCTCGGCCCGGATCAGCGCGGGGTCGCCGATCACGAAATCCAGTGCGTGGCTCGCGAGTCGCTGCGACAGGACGGGGCTCGTATCGACGACGATCTCGAGCGCGACGTTCGGAAATGACGCCGCGAACTGTCGCAACGCGTGCGGCAGACGGCCGACGGCGATGTCCTCGAGGACACCGAGCCGTACGGTGCCCGAGATGTCGCCTGCGGCGAGCGCGGCACGGGCGGCGAGCCCGACGCCGAGCAACTGGTGTGCATACGGCAGCAGCACGTTGCCCGCGGCCGTCGGCGTGACGCCGCGCGGCGAGCGTTCGAGCAGGCGCTGGCCGACTTCATCCTCGAGCCGTCGCAGCGCCATGCTGACGGCGGCCTGCGTGCGATGCAGCGCCGTTGCCGCCGTGCTGACGCTGCCGGTTTCGACCACGGTGACGAACGTGCGCAGCAGGGTGCTGTCGAGATCGCGGGTCATCAATATTCCTGATGCGGACATAAGAATTATCAGCTTATATCAAGCATGCGGCCGCGGTTAGCATCGGCGTGTCACTGAACCGGAGCGGTTGCATGAGCGAGGAATCGAGTACGGTACGACCGGGTGTCGCGCAGCGCGCGGCGTCACCTTTCACGAATGCGGTGGCGCCGCTGCTGGCCGTCGCGTCGATGTGCAGCGTGCAGCTCGGCGCGGCGCTGTCGAGGCCGGCGACGATCGAGTACGGCACCGTCAGCACGACCTGGCTGCGGCTCTGTTTCGCCGCGCTCGCGCTGGCCGTGGTCGTCCGGCCGCCGCTCCACACCTATTCCCGGCAGCGCTGGATCGCCGCCATCGCGCTCGGCACGGCGATGGCCGCGATGACGCTATGCTTCTTCGAAGCCGTGCGTCGCGTGCCGCTCGGCCTGGCGGTCGCGATCAACTTTCTCGGGCCGCTGGCGGTCGCCACGATCGGCGTGCGCAAGCCGGCGATGCTGGCGTGGCCGGCACTTGCGCTGGCTGGCGTGCTGCTGCTGGCGCGGCAGGACGGCATGTGGGTGACGGCGCCGGCCGCGCTGGTCTTCCCGGTCGGCTCTGCGCTTGGCTGGGCCGCCTATATCGTGTTGATGAAGCGTGTCGGCACGCTGTTCGACGGGCTGCAAGGGCTGTCCGCGTCGCTGTTCGTGGCCGCGCTCGTCACGACACCGTTCGGGCTGGCGCAAAGCGGCGGCCACTTGCCGGCCGGCCAACTGATCGATGCCGCGTATCTGGCGGTGCTCGTCCCGCTGTTTCCTTACGTGCTCGAACTGATTGCGTTGCGAAAGATGAGCGCATCGGCATTCGGCATCCTGATGAGCGCCGAGCCCGCGATCGCCGCGGGGATCGGTTATGTCGTGCTGGCGCAGCCGATGAGCACGCTGCAGGTCGCCGGCACGCTGTGCGTGGTCGGTGCGAGCATCGGCGCGGTCATGCAGAAATAACCGCGCTTTCCCGGCCATGACGGGCCGGTGCACGATGGTGCGTTCGCGGCGCCGTCGCCGCGGCCGCAACGGAGGCTGGATCGGCAGCCTGCTGAACACGGAACACCGCGCCCGATTCCGCACGGCCGCGTGACATTTCATTGGCGCTCGCACGAGCCGCAAGCCCGCAAGGGTGGTCAGGCGACTCGTGATCCGGAACGGGTTTACAATCGATCGCATCCCCCGGCTGCCCTGGCGGGCCGGGCCCACATGCCATCGCGCCGCACCGTTCGGCAGGACGCCTCCGATGCCCACTTCCCCCGTGAACTCCCCGATTCCCCGTCAGCGGCGCGTGCAGTGTGCGAGCGCGGCCGGCCTTCACCACGTCGCCTATACCGAGTGGGGCGATCCCGCGAACCCGCGCGTGCTGGTTTGCGTGCACGGGCTGACCCGTTCCGGGCGCGATTTCGACCGGCTCGCCACGGCGCTGTCCGATACGTATCGCGTCGTCTGCCCCGACATCGTCGGGCGCGGCCAATCGGACTGGCTGGCCGATCCGAGGCTCTACGCGATTCCGCAATACGTGGCCGACATGGTGACGCTGATCGCACGACTCGACGTCGAATCGGTCGACTGGTTCGGCACGTCGATGGGCGGCCTGATCGGCCTGGCGTTCGCGGGGCTGCCCGGTTCGCCGCTGCGCCGCATGATCGTCAACGACGTCGGCCCGCGCATCGAACCCGATTCGCTGACGCGCATCGGCGAATATCTCGGCGTGCAGCCGCGCTTTGCGACCGAGCAGGAGGGTGTCGACTATCTGACGTCGCTGTCGCTGCCGTTCGGTGCGCTGACCGCCGACGAGTGGCGCGAGATCAACGGGCCGCTGCTGCGCGAACTGCCCGAAGGTGGCTGGACGGTCCGCTACGATCCGCGCATCGCCGAGCCGTTCAAGGCAACCACGCCCGAGTTGGCCGCACTCGGCGAGGCCGCGCTGTGGCGCGCCATCGAGACGACGGATGCATCGCTGCTCGTCGTGCGCGGCGAGACGTCCGACCTGCTGTCGCGCGAGACGGTGGCCGACATGGTGCGTCGTGGCCGGCACGTCACGCACGCCGAGATTCCAGGGGTGGGCCATGCGCCGGCGTTCGTCGACGCAGGCCAGATTGCGCTCGCGCGGCGGTTTTTCGTCGAAGGCGGCGCATAAACGCGTCATAATATGCGGTTCGACGGCACGCGGGCCGTGCCGCCACCCGAATCTCCATCCACTCACGACCGGAACATTCCATGGCAGTCATTCGTCACCACGTCGGGGCCCGACTCTCCGAAACCGCGATCCACAACGGTACCGTGTATCTGGCCGGCCAGATCGCCGAAGACACCACGCAGGACATCAAGGGCCAGACGCGCGAAGTGCTCGGCCACATCGACCGCCTGCTCGCCGAAGCGAACAGCGACAAGGCGCATCTGCTGTCGGTGCAGATCTACATTTCCGATCTGGCGAATTTCGACGGCATGAATGCGGAGTGGGATGCATGGGTCGCGCAGGGCAACACGCCGCCGCGCGCCACCGTCGAGGCGAAGCTCGCGGATCCGGCGCTGCTCGTCGAGATCGTGGTGGTCGCCGCACAGCGGAGCTGAACCGGACGCAACCCGACGATGATCGTATTCCGCCAGGCCAAGCAATGACCGAGTCCGTTTCCGCTTCCCCCGTCGCGGCACCGTCGTTCGACGACGTGCTCGCGTTCGTGCGCGAACGGGCCGGCGACGCGCGCCTGTCGTCGGGCGAACTGCTCGCCGATCACTCGGCGGGCACGGCGGCGATCATGCGCACGCTTAACGTCGATCCGCCCGCGATGCAGGCGGCCGCGCTGTTCGTGCTGACGCCGCACCTGAGCGACCCCGAGCGCGAACTCACCGAGCGTTTCGGCGACGAAGTGGCGCGGCTCGTGTCCGACGTGCGCAAGCTGTTGCGGCTCGGTACCGTCAGCCTGCGTGCCGCGCAGAACGCGGTGCCCGATGCAGGGCGTGACACGGCGGAAGAGCGGCGTACGCAGATCGAGGCGCTGCGCAAGATGCTGCTCGCGTTCGCGCAAGACATCCGCGTGGTGTTGATCCGGCTCGCGTCGCGCCTGCAGTCGTTGCGCTACTACGCGGCCGCGAAGATCGACCCGCCGCCCGACGTCGCGCGCGAGACGCTCGAGATCTATGCGCCGCTCGCGAACCGTCTCGGTATCTGGCAACTGAAGTGGGAGCTCGAGGATCTCGCGTTCCGCTTCGAGGATCCCGTCACCTACAAGCGGATCGCGAAGCTGCTCGACGAGAAGCGCATCGAGCGCGAAGCCTACGTCACGCAGGCGATCGACCGGTTGCAGCAGGAGCTGGCGGACGCGAACATCCAGGCCGATGTGAGCGGCCGGCCGAAGCATATCTACAGCATCTGGCGCAAGATGCGCGGCAAGGAGCTCGATTTCTCCGAGCTGTACGACGTGCGCGCGTTTCGCGTGATCGTGCCGGACATCAAGGATTGCTACGCGGTGCTCGGCATCGTGCATCACCTGTGGCAGCCGGTGCCGAAGGAATTCGACGACTACATCTCGCGGCCGAAGCCGAACGGCTACAAGTCGCTGCATACGGTCGTGATCGGCGATGACGGCCGCGCGTTCGAAGTGCAGATCCGCACGCAGGAGATGCACCGTTTCGCCGAGTACGGCGTCGCCGCGCACTGGCGCTACAAGGAGGCCGGCGCGCGCGGCTACGGCGGCCAGTTCTCGGCGAGCGACAAATACGACGAGAAGATCGCATGGCTGCGCCAGCTGCTCGCGTGGAAGGATGACGTCGAGGACGGCGCGGAAAAGTCGGGCGACAAGGCGTGGGCGCAATTGCGCGAGACGTCGCTCGACGACGACCACATCTACGTGCTGACGCCGCAGGCGCGTGTGATCGCGTTGCCGCAGGGCGCGACGCCGGTCGATTTCGCGTACCACCTGCACAGCGAGCTTGGCCATCGCTGCCGTGGCGCACGCGTCGACGGCGCGATGGTGCCGCTCAACACGCCGCTCGCAAACGGCCAGACGGTCGAGATCGTCGCGGTGAAGGAGGGTGGGCCGTCGCGTGACTGGCTGAACCTGCAGCTCGGCTACATGAAGAGCCCGCGCGCGCGTCAGAAGGTGCGTGCGTGGTTCAACTCGATCGAGCAGGAAGAAAACATCTCGCATGGCCGCGCGCTCGTCGAAAAGACGCTGCAGCGCGAGGGCAAGACATCGGTCAACCTGGACAATCTCGCCGCGAAGCTCGGCTTCAAGTCGCCCGAGGAGCTGTTCTCGGTCGTCGGCAAGGAAGAGTTCAGCCTGCGCAATGTCGAGCACGCGCTGTCCGATGCGCCGCCGCCGGAGCCGGCGCCCGAAGCGCCTGCCGATTTCGAGAAGCGCAGCAGCGGCGCGAGCGTGGCGCACGGCGCGTCGACCGGCGTGCTGGTGGTGGGCGTCGACGCGCTGCTGACCCAGCTCGCGCGCTGCTGCCGTCCGGCACCGCCCGATCCGATCAGCGGTTTTGTCACGCGTGGCAAGGGGATGTCGATCCACCGCACCGATTGCCCGACGTTCCGCCGGATGGTCGAGCGCGCGCCGGAGCGCGTGCTGCAGACGACCTGGTCGGCCGACGTGCTCGGCGGGCGCGGTGCGTCCGTCTATCCGGTCGACCTGATGATCGAGGCGAGCGACCGGCAAGGGTTGTTGCGCGATATCTCCGAAGTGTTCGCGCGCGAGAAGATGAACGTGGTGGGTGTGAAGACGCAGAGCCGCCGCAACGCGGCATTCATGCAGTTCACGGTCGAGGTGTCGAACTCGGCGCAGGTGCAGCGCGCGTGCACGCTGCTCGGCGAGGTGCAGGGCGTCGTGCGGGCGGGGCGGAAGGCATGATATGGGGTTGGAGCCCCGTTATTTTGCTGCGACCGCATAAAAACACTTGCCAAGTCGGTAACGGCTCCATATAATCTTAGCTTCTCTAGGCTCGTAGCTCAGCTGGTTAGAGCACCACCTTGACATGGTGGGGGTCGTTGGTTCGAGTCCAATCGAGCCTACCAACGAATCGAGAATGCCCGGTCTCCGGGTGTTCGATGCAGTAAATAACTCAACGCGAACAAGGCGAATACGGTTATGACACCGCGAACGTTGACCGAAACCTTTTCGGAGCGACGCTAGTCGAGGAACCCTTTCGCCCTTTCAGTCTGAGTGAAGTATCGAATGCGGCCCCTCGAAAGCGGGGCCGCATTTTTTTTGTCGCGAAATTTTCCCGCGCGATTTTCATGTCGCGTACCTGGTCTGCCGCCCACTGTCGGCATCACGGAGATTGCTATGGTTTCGATACGCTTGCCTGACGGCTCAGTTCGACAATACGAGCATCCGGTGACAGTTGCCGAGGTTGCAGCCTCGATCGGTCCCGGCCTTGCGAAGGCTGCGCTTGGTGGCAAGCTCGATGGCGAGCTCGTCGATACGTCGGCCGTGATCGAGCGCGACGCGTCGCTCGCGATCGTGACCGACAAGGATGCCGACGGCCTCGACATCATCCGCCACTCGACGGCGCACTTGCTCGCATACGCGGTGAAGGAACTGTATCCGGACGCGCAGGTGACGATCGGCCCGGTGATCGACAACGGCTTCTATTACGACTTCTCGTACAACCGTCCGTTTACGCCTGAAGATCTGGAGAAGATCGAAAAGCGCATGCAGGAACTCGCGAAGAAGGACGAGCCCGTGACGCGCCGTGTCGTGTCGCGCGACGAAGCGGCGGGCTACTTCCGCAGCATCGGCGAGAAGTACAAGGCCGAGATCATCGAATCGATTCCGCAAAGCGACGAAATCAAGCTGTATTCGCACGGCGGCTTTACCGATCTGTGCCGCGGCCCGCACGTGCCGTCGACGGGCAAGCTGAAGGTCTTCAAGCTGATGAAGGTCGCGGGCGCGTACTGGCGCGGCGATTCGAAGAACGAGCAGCTGCAGCGTATCTACGGCACGGCCTGGACGAAGAAGGAAGACCAGGACCAGTACCTGCACATGCTCGAGGAAGCGGAAAAGCGCGACCACCGCAAGCTCGGCAAGCAGCTCGACCTGTTCCACATGCAGGAAGAGTCGCCGGGCATGGTGTTCTGGCATCCGAAGGGCTGGGCACTGTGGCAGCAGGTCGAGCAGTACATGCGCCGCCGCGTGAACGAAGCCGGCTACCTCGAGATCAAGACGCCGATGATCATGGACCGCTCGCTGTGGGAGGCGTCGGGCCACTGGCAGAACTACCGCGAGAACATGTTCACGACGGAGTCGGAGAAGCGCGACTACGCGATCAAGCCGATGAACTGCCCGGGTCACGTCCAGGTGTTCAAGCACGGCTTGCGCTCGTATCGCGACCTGCCGCTGCGTTACGCGGAATTCGGTTCGTGCCACCGCAACGAGGCATCGGGCGCGCTGCACGGCCTGATGCGCGTGCGCGGCTTCGTGCAGGACGATGCGCACATCTTCTGTACGGAAGACCAGTTCATCTCGGAGTCGATCGCGTTCAATACGCTGGCGATGAGCGTGTACAAGGACTTCGGTTTCGATCACATCGACATCAAGCTGTCGCTGCGCCCGGATCAGCGTGCGGGCACGGACGAGACGTGGGATCGCGCCGAGCAGGGCCTGCGCGACGCGCTGACCGCCTGCGGTCTGACGTGGGAAGAACTGCCGGGTGAAGGCGCGTTCTACGGTCCGAAGATCGAGTACCACATCAAGGATGCGCTCGGCCGTTCGTGGCAGTGCGGTACGCTGCAGCTCGACATGGTGCTGCCGGAACGCCTCGGCGCCGAGTATGTCGCCGACGACAGCAGCCGTCGCCGGCCGGTGATGTTGCACCGTGCGATCGTCGGTTCGATGGAGCGTTTCCTCGGCATTTTGATCGAGCACCACGCTGGTGCAATGCCTGCCTGGCTCGCGCCGTTCCAGGCAGTTGTGCTCAATATCGCCGAAAGTCAGGCCGAATATGCGCAATCTCTGGCCCAATCGTTGCAAAAACAAGGGGTTAGAGTGACGGCCGATTTGCGCAATGAGAAGATTAGCTATAAAATACGCGAGCACACGCTGGAAAAGGTGCCTTATCTCCTCGTCGTGGGTGATAAGGAGCGTGATGCGCAAACGGTAGCCGTGCGTGCCCGTGGCGGCGTCGATCTTGGCGTGATGCCGGTCGAAGCCTTCGTTGAGCGTCTGCAGGAAGACCTGCGCTCGTTCAAGTAACCGCCCTGGCAGCGCGGCTCGTTTTTTTAATTTTTAGAGGAAACGTAACATCGCTACTGATAAGTCGTCGCATCGCATCAACGGTGAAATCACTGCGCCGGAAGTGCGTCTGGTCGGGATCGAGAACGAACCGCTCGGTATCGTAAAACTCGCTGATGCTTTCCGTAAATCGGAAGAACTGGATGTTGACCTGGTGGAAATCGCGCCGCAAGCGGTTCCCCCGGTTTGCCGTCTGATGGATTACGGCAAGTTCAAGTACCAGGAATCGAAGAAGCAGCACGAAGCGAAGCTGAAGCAGAAGGTCATCCAGGTCAAGGAAGTCAAGTTCCGCCCGGGTACCGATGACGGGGATTACAACGTCAAGCTCCGCAATCTCGTGCGCTTCCTCGAAGAAGGCGACAAGACGAAGATCACGTTGCGTTTCCGCGGTCGCGAAATGGCTCACCAGGAAATCGGTATGCGGATGCTTGAGCGTCTGCGCACGGATCTCGAGGAAGTCGGCCAGGTCGAGCAGATGCCGAAGATGGAAGGGCGCCAGATGATCATGGTGCTCTCGCCGAAGAAAAAGAAGTAACGGGCCCGCGCGCTTCGCGCGCAGGTTCGCAGTGGTTCGGCGCGTTGCCCGGTCAGGGCAACGCGCCAGCAATGACGGCGGCTGCGCAAGCGGTTCGCCGTACACAAGTGGACTGGGTTTCGAAGGGCGGGTCAAGGGCGCAAGCCAACCGCACACCCATCGCCATCTAATAAACTGGAGTTGTTCGTCATGCCTAAGATGAAGACCAAGAAGAGCGCTGCAAAGCGCTTCGTGGTGCGTCCGGGCGGTACCGTCAAGCGCGGTCAAGCCTTCAAGCGTCACATCCTGACCAAGAAAACCACGAAGAACAAGCGCCACCTGCGCGGCGCAACGGCAGTTCATGATTCCGATCTGAACTCCGTCCGCGCAATGCTGCCGTTCGCGTAACCCCTCAATCGATACTCTAAGGAGAGAAACATGCCTCGAGTCAAACGTGGGGTAACCGCACGGGCCCGCCACAAGAAGATCATCAACCTGGCCAAGGGTTATCGCGGTCGCCGCAATAACGTCTACCGCATCGCCAAGCAGGCGGTGATGCGCGCTGGTCAGTACGCATATCGCGATCGTCGCAACAAGAAGCGTGTGTTCCGCGCACTGTGGATTACGCGTATCAACGCGGCGGTTCGTCAGCACGACATGACCTACAGCGTGTTCATCAACGGCCTGAAGAAGGCGTCGATCGAACTCGACCGTAAGGTGCTGGCTGACATGGCGGTGTTCGACAAGGCTGCTTTTGCTGCGATCGTCAAGCAGGTGAAAGCCGCCGTTGCAGCCTAATTGCGAAATTAGCACTGCGTGGTTAGTTGCAGCGATGCTCCGGTAGTTTCGGCCGCTGCAGCGAAAACGGGGCTCTTCCGAGCCCCTTTTTTGTTTGGTGTGCGATTTCGCTCGCCAAGACCGAATGACGTTGGAAATGATGGGATCTATGGATCTGGACCAGATTGTCGCCGACGCGCAGCAGTCCTTCGAACAGGCTGCCGACATCACCACGCTCGAAAACGAGAAAGCACGATTTCTCGGCAAGTCGGGTGCGCTGACCGAGTTGCTGAAGGGCCTCGGCAAGCTCGATCCCGAAGCACGCAAGACCGAAGGCGCACGCATCAACGTCGCGAAGCAGCAGGTTGAAGCCGCGCTGACCGCACGCCGTCAGGCACTGGCCGACGCGCTGCTGAACCAGCGCCTCGCCGCCGAGTCGATCGACGTGACGTTGCCGGGCCGCGGCGCCGGTGCAGGCAGCCTGCACCCCGTGATGCGCACGTGGGAGCGTGTCGAACAGATTTTCGGCTCGATCGGCTTCGATGTGGCAGACGGCCCCGAAATCGAGACCGACTGGTACAACTTCACATCGCTGAACAGCCCGGAGAACCATCCGGCGCGTTCGATGCAGGACACCTTCTACGTCGAAGGCAAGGATGCCGACGGCCGCCAGCTGCTGCTGCGCACGCACACGAGCCCGATGCAGGTGCGTTACGCGCGCATGAACCGTCCGCCGATCAAGGTGATCGCGCCGGGCCGCACGTATCGCGTCGACAGCGATGCGACCCACTCGCCGATGTTCAATCAGGTCGAGGGGCTGTGGATCGACGAAAACATCAGCTTCGCCGATCTCAAGGGCGTCTATACCGACTTCCTGAAAAAATTCTTCGAGCGCGACGACATCCTCGTGCGCTTCCGTCCGTCGTATTTCCCGTTCACGGAACCGTCGGCCGAGATCGACATGATGTTCGAGCAAGGCAAGAACGCCGGCAAGTGGCTCGAGATTTCCGGTTCGGGGCAGGTGCATCCGACCGTGATTCGCAACATGGGCCTCGATCCCGAGCGCTACATCGGCTTTGCGTTCGGCAGCGGCCTCGAGCGCCTGACGATGCTGCGCTACGGCGTCCAGGATCTCCGGCTGTTCTTCGATAACGACCTGCGTTTCCTGCGCCAGTTCGCGTAACGCCGCGCGCCGCGCCGACCTGTGCCCGTGCACGCCCCAACGGACGATCCGGCGGGGCCCGGGCGTCGATCTAACCTGTTTCGAACGTAGACATCCATGCAATTCCCTGAATCCTGGTTGAGAACCTTTGTCGACCCGCAGCTGACGACCGACGAACTGTCGCACGCGCTGACGATGGCGGGGCTCGAAGTCGAATCGCTGAGCAAGGCTGCGCCGCCGACGTCGAAGATCGTCGTCGGCCGCGTGCTCGAAGTCGTCAAGCATCCGGATGCGGACAAGCTCAATGTCTGCCAGGTCGATGCCGGCACCGGCGCGACGCTGAATATCGTCTGCGGCGCACCGAACGTCGCACCCGGCATCAAGGTGCCGGTCGCGCTGGTCGGCGCGGAACTGCCGCCTGCGGAAGAGGGTGGCAAGCCGTTCGCGATCAAGCTGTCGAAGCTGCGCGGCGTGGAGAGCCAGGGGATGCTGTGCTCGGCACGTGAACTGAAGCTGTCCGAGGATCACAGCGGCCTGCTGGTGCTGCCGGAAGATACGCCGGTCGGCCAGGACATCCGCGAGACGCTCAATCTCGACGACACGATCTTCGAAATCAAGCTGACGCCGAACAAGGCCGACTGCCTGTCCGTGTTCGGCATTGCACGCGAGACGGCCGCGATCACCGGTGCGCCGCTGACGCCGGTCGATATCCGCCCGGTGCGCGTCGAACTCGACGAAACGCTGCCGGTGCGCATCGCCGCTCCCGATCTGTGCGGTCGCTTCTCGGGGCGTGTGATCCGCGGCGTGAACGCGCGTGCGAAGACCCCGCAGTGGATGGTCGAGCGCCTCGAGCGCTCCGGCCAACGCAGCGTGTCGGCGCTCGTCGACATCTCGAACTATGTGATGTTCGAGCTCGGCCGCCCGTCGCACGTGTTCGATCTCGACAAGATCCACGGTGGCATCGAGGTGCGCTGGGGCAAGCGCGGCGAATCGCTGAAGCTGCTCAACGGCAACACGGTCGAACTCGACGAAACGGTCGGCGTCATTTCGGATGACCGCCAGGTCGAGAGCCTGGCCGGCATCATGGGCGGCGACAGCACGGCCGTCACGCTCGATACGACCAACATCTACCTGGAAGCCGCGTTCTGGTGGCCGGACAGCATCCGCGGCCGCGCGCGCAAGTACAACTTCTCGACCGATGCGGCCCATCGCTTCGAGCGCGGCGTCGATTACGCGACGACCGTCGAGCACGTCGAGCGCATTACGCAACTGATTCTCGAGATCTGCGGCGGCAAGGCCGGCCCGGTCGACGATCAGTCCGTGAACCTGCCGCAGCGCGCGCCGGTGAAGATGCGCGTGTCGCGCGCGAACCGCATCATCGGTGTGCAGATCGGCGCCGACGAGATCGCCAGCATCTTCACGCGCCTCGGCCTGCCGTTCGAGCGTGAAGACGACGCGTTCCTCGTCACGCCGCCGTCGCATCGCTTCGACATCGAGATCGAGGAAGACCTGATCGAGGAGGTCGCGCGGATCTACGGCTTCGAGAAGATCCCGGCGCGTCCGCCGGTCGCGACGAGCGAAATGCGCGCGACCAACGAGACGCGGCGTTCGATCCACGATGTCCGTCACGCGCTTGCCGCGCGCGACTACGCGGAAACCGTCAACTTCAGCTTCGTCGATGCGGAGTGGGAGCAGGATTTCGCGGGCAACGACCAGCCGATCCGCCTGCTGAACCCGATCGCGAGCCAGCTCTCGGTGATGCGCACGACGCTGTTCGGCAGCTTGATTTCCGTACTGCGCCACAACCTGAACCGCCGCGCAGATCGCGTGCGCGTGTTCGAGGCTGGCCGCGTGTTCCTCGCCGATGCATCGGCGAAGGCCGGTGAGCTGACGGTCGAGGGCTACGTGCAGCCGAAGCGCGTCGGTGCGCTTGCTTATGGCCCGGTGCTCGACGAGCAGTGGGGCGTGACGACCCGCGCGGTCGATTTCTTCGACGTGAAGGGCGATCTCGAGGCGCTGCTTGCGCCGGCAGCTGCACGCTTCGTGAAGGCGGAGCATCCGGCCCTCCATCCGGGGCGCAGCGCGCGCATCGAAGTCGACGGCCGTGCGGTTGGCTGGATCGGCGAGTTGCACCCGCGCCTGATGCAGAAGTACGAGTTGCCGCACGCTCCGGTGATGTTCGAAATCGACGCGGACGCGCTGATTGCGCGCGCGTTGCCCACGCCGACCGAGGTGTCGAAATTCCCGCCGGTTCGTCGCGATATCGCCGTTGTCGTCGATCAGGCGGTCGAGGTTCAGGCACTTTTCGACGAAATGAAGAAGGCGCTTGCCGAAGAGGCCTGCCGATTCGTTCAGAAGGTTGTACTCTTCGACGAATTTCGTGCAAAATCAAATACTTCCGGTGGCCTTGCCGCGCACGAGAAGAGCCTTGCCTTCCGCGTGACGCTGCAGGACGCGGCTGGCACGCTACAGGACGAGGTCGTCGATCAGGCGATCCAGGCGCTGGTCGAGCGGATGGCTCGCGCCGGTGCACGCCTGCGCGGCTAAGGAGGAGGTCCGCCCGCTCGCGGGCGGCCTTTTCCGATCGTAATTTGATTTAACGCGCTGTATGGCAGATATGAACGACATGACCTCGAGTGAATTCGAAGCCCTCCTGACGGCGCAACGCAGCGCCATGAACCGCGATGCTTCGGCGCCGGCGTCCACCGAGACGCCCACGCTGACGAAAGCGGAACTGGCGGAGTTGCTGTTCGACAGCGTCGGGCTGAACAAGCGTGAAGCGAAGGACATGGTCGAGGCGTTTTTCGAGGTGATTCGCGACGCGCTCGAAAACGGCGAAAGCGTCAAGCTGTCGGGGTTCGGTAATTTCCAGCTGCGCGACAAGCCGCAGCGTCCGGGCCGCAATCCGAAGACGGGCGAGGCGATTCCGATCGCGGCCCGCCGGGTGGTAACCTTCCACGCGAGCCAGAAGCTGAAGGCGCTGGTCGAAAACGGCGCGGAGTAAGCCTCCGCGCGCTGACGTCTCCGCGCGGCCGCCGCGCACCCTTTACCGACGGTTAACCGACGATGACCACTACGGTTGAGAAAGTCGTCTTGCCTCCGATTCCCGCGAAGCGCTACTTCACGATCGGTGAAGTCAGCGAGCTGTGCGGGGTCAAGCCGCATGTGCTGCGTTATTGGGAACAGGAATTTACTCAACTGCGGCCGGTGAAGCGGCGTGGCAATCGTCGGTATTACCAGCACCATGAAGTGCTGCTGATCCGGCGGATTCGCGAGTTGTTGTACGAGCAGGGATTCACGATCAACGGCGCGCGCAACCGGCTCGATTCGCCGGGCGGCGAGCGGGCCGCGCCGGCACCCGTCGAGCCGGAGGCCCAGGCCGCCGATGCGCGCACACCGGGCAAGCCGGGCGCAACCGTCGACGTAATTGCATTGCGGCAGGCGCTGCTCGACGTGATCGACGGACTGAAGCACGACTGAGCGCGAAGCGCGAAGGATGAAATGAAAAGCCCGGTTGGCGACGTGCCACCGGGCTTTTTGCATGCACGTCTTATATGCACATCAACGCGATGCGAGCGGATTCTTTTGGCCCATGTCGACGACCAGCGTGCCGTCCGGCAGCATCCGCACGGAACCTTGCGCGACCTGGCTGCGGTAGCCGTACAGGTCGAAACGCATTGGACCGGCCTCGGCCGAATTCCTGATCAGCGCGCGCACGTTCAGTTCGAGCACGTTGAACATCTTCATGTCGCCGCCTTCCATCCACATGTAGCTCGGCGCATCGATCTGCGGCCGTTGCGGCGCAGGCGAGCCCGCCTGACGCCTGAACGTGAGGCGCAGCCCGTCGCGCTCGACGGTTGCCTGGCCGAGCTTGCCGTTCAGCACGGGGGGCGGGAACACGGTGTACTGGTCGAGCACGAGCGTGTCGCCGCGCAGTTCCGCGCCGCGACGCTGCAACGGCGTCAGCGAAGCGAGTTCGATGCCGAGCGAACGCAGCAGCTTCGCCTGCGGAATCCCGAGCACCGACACCTGGGATGGCTTGAACGCAAGATGCCGGTCGTCGAGCACGGACAGCGAGCCCTTCATGTCGGTCGGCAGCCAGACGCCCGGCACATGGTTCCACAGCTTGATGCCGCCCTGGACACGCAGGTTCGTGCCGTCCGCGCTCAGCTGCAGGTCGTTGAGCGAGCGCGGCGAGTAGTCGAGCAGATAGTTGTTGAAGAGCGCGGACATCGCCTTCCACGATTCGACCACCGTGCCACCGAGAATCCGGATGTCGTACTGGTTTGGGTCGTCGAGATCGACGGGTTCGCCGGGCCGCTTCGATACGAGTTCCACGTCGAGATCCTCGACGTGAAAGCCGATATCCCCGGATAGGTTGAAATCGACGTTGCGCAGATGGATCGTCGGGTTGCGATTCGACACGTGCCGCTCGTTGAACGGTGTGGTCGACGTGCGCCGCATGGCGACCTTCTGCATGCCGGGGTGAGTGGCGTTCGCCGCGAGTGCGTAGGCTTCCCAGTGCTGGCGTATATCACGCAGCGCAGTCTGCTGCGCGGCGAGGAAACTGTCGTTCAGGCGCGCGGCCGCGTTGCCGAGCAGCGCGCCGCTGGCCGGGCCCGTGTACGAAGGCATCCGGATCGCCATCGCACCGCTTTCGTCGAAATTGAAGTAGCCGGCCGACACCTGGTCGCGATAGTGGTACAGGTCGAACACGAAAGTCTGGTCGCGCTTCGCCGGATCGACCGGGCCGATCAGGATGTCCGCGTTCATCGGCATCGAGCGCATGAACTTCACATCGCCGCCTCGAATGTACATGGCCTGCTGGGGCGCATTCGCAGGCATCGCGAAGCCGGCGTGCGTGCCGTCGTCGAGCTTCAGGTCGAGGCCGGCCGGTGTCACGCGCACCGCGGTGATCGTGAGTTTCAGGCGCGGCGGCGGCATCAGCTTGTCGACCGACATCACGAGATCGTCGCCGGCGAGTTGCGCGATCGGCGTCTGGACTTTCAGCAAGTCGGCCATCTTCACGTTGGCCGCGCGCATCACCGGCTGCGCGTTGATGCCCGATACGCGCACCCCCGTCGGATGGAACACGAGCTGGCTGCCGTCGCGGATCGCGAGCGTGCCGGTCAGCGAGAACGGCACCCAGCCGTCGCGCTGCATCTCGCCTTGGAGGTGAATCACGCCGTCGCCGGCCGACACGGCGAGCTTGCGCAGCGGTGCGTTGCGGTAGCCGAAGATGTAGGTGTTGAAGAGCGCGGTCAGCTTCGCGTTGTCGAGCGTGACCGTGCCTTCATGCACGTCGATCTCGAAACTCGTCGGATCGTCGAACACGATCGGCGCGCCCGCCTGCGTCGGCACGAGCGTGGCGGACAACTGATGGATGAAGAAGCCGAGGTTGTTGACGATACGGAAATCGACGTCGCGCAGGAACGTCATCGCGCCGTTCTGGCCCGAGTCGCGCAGCGTGAACTGGCGCGGTTGCGTCAGGCTGATCGATGCGAGCGACGGCACGGTACGTGCGAGCTGCTGCTCGCGAGCGAGGCGCTCGGCCTTGGTGCGTTCGATCTTCGTCGACGCGACCGACGTGTTGCCGTCACGCTGCGCCGACGATTCCGCGCAACCCGCACAAAGCAGCGCGAGCGCCAGCATGCCGCAGCCGAACACGCGGGATGGTCCGGGCGAGACAGGCCGGGCCGCGCGTTGCGGGCTGGAAATCCAGTCGAAAATTGCCAAAGGCGAGCGATGGCCGCGCCGGACCGCATTCCGCATCGTCTGTCTCCATGTCTTGTCGTGATCGACGGCGGTGCGCGGCACTACACGGCGCGAGCGTCGATGCCGTGCAGTGTGGCATAGCACGCTAGAGCGGCGTTACCAAACAACGGGCGCCCGGGCAGAGTGGGCCAGCATGCTGCGGGACAATGGATTCGGGGTGGTCGGGCGCGCGTATCAAACGGTCGTTTGGTTTGCGCGGTCCGTTCCAGGCGGCTTTCGTTACGACCGGGAAAACCCGCCCAGACCTTGGCTGGTGGGGTTCCGCCGGATACGAGGTACCGCGGCCGCTGCGATCGAAGCGCAGATGCGATCCGGCCCCGTCGAAGCGGTCCGCGGGTCAGACCAGCATGTGCTGCCGGATGGCGTTCAACGTCGTCTGGTCGAGTTGCAGGCCGTTCGCGATATACGACGTCATCGAGCCGTACGACGCGGCGACCTGATTGAATGCCGCCTGCAGATAGTCAGCGTGCGCGCCCTGCAGCGCGGTCATCATGTCTGCCGCATTTTGCCCACCGGCTTTTTGTGCCTGGGCAATCGACGCAGAGATTTCCGACGCGCTGTAGGCGTTGGTCAACAGGTAGTCGGCGAGTATCGTCTGCCCGGAGATGCCGAGGATCGTGTGCAGAATGGCGGTGGCCCAGCCGGTGCGGTCTTTGCCGGCCGTGCAGTGGAACACCAGGTTTTCGCCGGAGGCAGCGAAGTCGGTGAAGAGTGCACGATAGCTGGCATGCGCGGAGTCCGACGTGACGAACGCACGATACATGCTCAACATGAACGCTGTCGCGGTGGCGCCGGTCGTCGGGATCGGGGTGATGCTGGCGGCTCCGAGCACGTTGAGGTTTTGCCATGTGGCACCGGCCAGCGGCGCATCCGGTTGCGTCTTGATCTCGGCGGGCGTGCGCAGGTCGCAGACCTGCCTGATGTCGAGCGTGCCGACGGTGGTGATGTCGGCGGCGGACAACGCGAGCGCGGATGACCGGTAGATCACGCCTTTCTTCATCTTCGCGCCGCTCGTCGTTACATAGCCGGTTCCGTCCGGCCCGGCCGTGTCGCGAAAATTCGAAGCGGAACCCAGCCGCGGCGTCGCGACCGGCGCGACCGAAATCGAGTCGCCTCCGCATGCCGACAGAAATGACGCGCTCCCGAGCGCCGCACCTATCGTGCCGGCACCCAGCCGGAGAAAATGTCGACGGGAAATTTCGTTTTTCTGATGCATTCAAAGTCCTTTGTCGGAGAAGGTTGCAAGCGGTCGCGACCGCGGTGGTGACCGACGCCGCCTCTTGTCTCGCGCGCGACGCGGCAAAGCCGGGCAGGCCGGATCGATCGGCATGCAGTCGAGCGGACCGCCCGCGCGCATCGGTCTCGCGCCGGGTAAGCGCACGGTAGCGACTTGCGGCGAATCGGCCATCGTCCTTTTCGATTAGGGCGGAATGCGGGATACCGATAGCGGATGTGCGTCGTCGACGGGTAGGATCGGTGGCAGCGGCGAGGTAAGATCGGCAACAGTGGCTGTATCGACCAAAGTACAAGTAGCCATCACGGGGAAGCGTCATGGATCTCAAGGAAGTCGACGTACTGGGTGCGGGCGTGGGCGATCACTGGTACTACGCGTCGAAGGCGCGTGCGATCCGCCGGTTCCTGGGTGCATCGGGCGCGAACCGGATACTCGATGTCGGTGCAGGCTCCGGCTTCTTCTCGAAGCACTTGCTCGAGCGTACGCAGGCGTCGGAGGCGTGGTGTGTCGATACGAGCTACGCCGACGATACCGACGCGGAGGCGGCCGGCAAGCCCATCCACTTTCGGCGTTCCGTCGAACGATTCGATGCCGATCTCGTGTTGCTGATGGACGTGCTCGAGCATGTCGACGACGACGTCGGGTTACTCGCACGTTATGTGGCGGGCGCGCCCTCCGGAAGTCGGTTCCTGATCACGGTTCCCGCGTTCCAGTTCCTCTGGAGCGGCCATGACGATTTTCTCGAGCACAAGCGCCGATATACGCTCGGCAGTCTCGAGGACGTGGTGCGCCGCGCGGGGCTCGACGTCGAGCACGGCGCCTATTATTTCGGTCTCACGTTTCCGCTTGCGGCAGCGCTGCGGCTGGGTGAGCGGGCGCGTCGGCATCCGCGCGAGCCGGCGTCGCAATTGCGCCGTCACCATCCGTTCGTCAACGGCTTGCTCAAGACGATCTGCCGGATCGAGTTGCCGATGTTTCGCTTCAACCGCGTCGCCGGCCTGACGGTCATCTGTATCGCGCGCAAGCGCTGACTGCGATGCGCGGGGCCGTGCAGCCGGTGCGAAGGTCGCCATGTCATGCACGTCGTTGGCTGCATCGGCGGCGTCACGCCAAAAAATTTCACAAGAACGTTCACAAAATGCATGTGACCCGTTCTAAATCGGATAACTGTCTGTTATAATTTTTTTCTTTCGGGGCGTAGCGCAGCCTGGTAGCGTACCTGCATGGGGTGCAGGTGGTCGGAGGTTCAAATCCTCTCGCCCCGACCAGGAAAATCAAGGACTTACGGTGAAAGCCGTAAGTCCTTTTCCATTTGGGGCGGATTTTGCCCCCACATTTGCCCCCACGCGTTGAGTGGTTCTCGGGGGAACGGCACGGAACTTCCACCGAGCGAGGCGACGGCCGATCGGTATTCCGGCTGTAGCGACGTCGCCCGACCCCGCACAGCTTGCGCAACACTGTCGACGTTTCCGCTGGCGTAAAGCTGGTCCCAAGTCACTCCAGCCTTTCTGCCTCAATTGAAAGGCGACCGACCGGGTTGCCACGTTGATTGTGACCGCTGTCGAGGGCCGCACCCAAATGGACCCAGAAAATGAAATCGAAGCCCCTTTCCTCAAGGCGCTCGAACTGCGCCTCAGCTGCTGCAAGCTTCAGCAAGCATTGAGCTTGCCAAGCCAACCCCACCACGCACCATTTCCACGAATTGTTCCATCCGCGCCACAGGATGGCGCCGGCGCTGCAATGATCGTGTGCAAATTTCTGGATCCGTCGGTCGATCACTTTCGCATCGTCACGCGAAATGGATCCAGATACGCGGATCGCGACCGTGTTCGTCGCATCGTCACGCACGAAATATATGTCTGCAATGCCGCCCAAGTGCCGACGAACGCTTTCGAGATGCTCGAGCTCCATATCTGCGTCCACTGGCATCGCGCCGCACAATACATATTCGCCCTTGTCTAGGGCATCTTCGATCTCCATGATCGTCACTCCGCTGATGTTTCGCCGGACAGGTCAAGCTGCTGACCGGATGCTCCGGCGTGGGACAGGCGGCCAGCGACCATGCGACGGCGTGCTGCCGTGCTGGGCGTTCGGGAGAAAAGTCAGGAGTCGCCATGCACCGTCGACGCGCAGCGCTCCGGTGTGCGAGTCCAGATAATGGAATCTCGAGAGAGGTCGATATGCCGGTCTAGGCCGAGCGGCAAGAATGAAACGTCGCCGGCCCAATTCCTTGTGAAAATTGCAGCGGCGTTCGCGTGTTTCTGCGCAAAGTCGGCAAGCACTTTCTCCACCGCGAGCCATGCGTTCGGCAATAGCCCGCCTGTGAGGCAGATGACTAGACAGTGCGCCACAGTGTCGGTGGCAAAATAAACGTCGACATTGACCTGTTCGGTCAACTTGCTGGCGAGGTTTTCGGCGTGTGCATGGCGAAAGTGGGCACCGACCGGTAGCGCGCCGCGGAGTATGTAGTTGGCCATGGTTTCCTCCGGACCGATCCGCCGCTCGTGCGAGCAGGCATAGTGGGGCCCCGCTCGACAACGTGCGGTAACATCGAGAAGTCAAATGGTATAACGAGATTAGTACTCGTTTGTACCATTATCAACGAACAAAACATGACAAATGGATGATTTCCCGACACGCCTCAAGCAGGAACGCAAGCGCATGCGCTTGACCCAGCCCGAATTTGCAGAACTGGGTGGGGTTCATAAGCAGGCGCAGTTTCATTACGAGCGAGGGACGCGCCGACCGAATTCCGATTACCTCGTCGGGTTGGCGTCTGCCGGCGTGGACGTGTACTACCTGCTTACTGGGCAGGTCGCGACGCTAGCATCGACTGTCGAGGAACAGCAGATCTTGTCTCAATACAGGGCCCTCGACGCAGATCAGCGCATTGCAATGCTGGCGCTTATGGACACCATGGGTGTATCAACGCACCGTGCGAAACAGAACGGTGATTCGTAGAGCGGCTAAGAAGTCGGCACGTTCACGGACCGTACGATCTGACGATCGCGACCTGTAGATGAAGTCCCGTCAACGGCCCTGCCGAGGAACGACGATCGGCTTCTTCGACGCAGCCGTCCCCAACCGCGCAACACCACGATGGTGACGGGTCTCGTTAGATATAGACGCCGTTGGTGGCGGTATTTCCTGCGATGGCCCTGACCCGATGTACTTCCTAATGTGTGCCGCGGACCATTGACATATGTTGTCGGAGGGTGATGCGGGCTATTGCAGGGCCGAGGCACAGCCGGACAGTAGCCGAACTTCCACAGGTCGAGAAGCGGCTTTCCATCGCTCGAACTTTTGTTTCGCGCAGCTCAGATGTGCATGGCGCCCAAAACCGGCGCAAGCCTATCCTGCTGTAAGGACTTTCGCTGTGTGTCAATGGGTTTGTGGGCCGGTGATGTTCTTCGCCGGATGTGTTTCTGATGTGCGTGGATCACACGCTAGGTTTGCGATGGCGGCCCACGCTTGTTGAATCATGTGCGCCATCGTTGTTGCATGCACGATGCATTTTTTTGACGCGATTTCCTGTGCTGCGTGATTGCATCGCATTTGCACAGTTCTACTTGCGATGTGTTTTCGGACGCAAGCGGGATGTGCGCGAAGGAGTGGGCCTCTGCGCTGCACGTTTGCTCGGCACGGTGTACGACCTGATGTTCGATCTCTGTGTGGTTCGCCCTTTGTCGTGAGACGGTAGTCGCTGCGTTTGTGCTCAGCCGTAGAGGTTGCAGACTGCATTCCTGTAACCGGCCTTGTTGCGCCAGAACTGCCGGCACGGACCATCATATCGAAGCCGCCCGGAAGCACCCAATTCACTTCGAGACGCAGCCTGCGCGGCGGCGATCAACCGCTGCGCGTGGGGCTGGCCAGCAGGATAGTCGGGGTTTGCTCCAGTTCGGTCTGACCTCATGTCTATCGCACGGTGCAGCAAGAGGAAGGAACTACGCGGTACTACACGGTCGCCGCCGGCGCGCGATAGCGCTGCCAGGCCAGCGGATCGTAGGTTTCGTCGTGGGCCGGCATCGCCCATAGCATGCGGGCGTGTTTGTTGGCGATCGCGACGAGCGTTTTGTGATAGCCCTTGCGGTGAAACAGCTCGACGATCCAGCGCCCGAGGCGGGAGAGGCGCTCGGGCAGGCAGCGCAGGGCCGACTGCAGGGCACTGCGCGCGCCTTGCACCAGCAGACCGCGCAGGTAGCCGTCGCCGTGCTGGGTCGCCTTGCCCAGCTGGGCCTTGCCACCGGAACTGTGCTGCTGCGGCGTCAGGCCGAGCCAGGCGCCGAACTGTCGGCCATTCTTGAAACTGGACGCATTGGAGACCGTGGCGACGAGCGCGCTGGCGGTAAGCGGCCCGATGCCGAGGAGGACGCGAAGGCGTTGGGCCGGGGCATTGTCGAGCAGATGTGCAGCAATCTCGGCGTCGCAGCGCGCCACGCGGACTTCGAGCGCGGTGAACTGCTCGCGCGCTTCCAGCAGCAGCGCTCGGACCTGCACGGGCAGTCGTGCGTCCTCGGTGAGGCGGGGCAGCGCGGTGCGCAACGTTGAGCGGGAGCGGCCCAGCACGATACCGAACTCGGCGAGCAGGCCCCGCAGGCGGTTGATCAGGGCGGTGCGCTCTTCAATCCATCCCTGGCGGGCCCGGTGCCAGCTCAGGATGGCTTGCTGTTCGACGGTCTTGACGGTCACAAATCGCATCGTGGGTTGACGGGCAGCAACCGCGATGGCCTCGGCATCCGCGTCGTCGTTCTTGCCACCTTTGCGGAACGGGGTGACGAATTCCGGGGCGATCAGGCGGACGGCATGACCGCGGGCTGAGAACCAGCGGTCCCAGTGATGGGCGGAACTGCAGGACTCCATGGCGATGATGCCATCGGGGGGCTGGGCCGCCCAGCGTTCGAAGGCGGCCCGCCGCAGTACGCGCCGCTCGCGGACCGCGCCGCGTTCGTCGAGCACGCAGATCGCGAAGACTTCCTTGGCCAGATCAATACCGATCGTGAAGGGACTGTTCATGAGCTCACCTCGTCATTCGAGAGAAGACGGCACATTGTGCGACATGGGCCGTCGCGTGCGCTGGTGGTGCGCCGCAGGCCGAAAGTCCCTGATATTCGCTTCCTTGTTCTTTTGTTTTTATTCTTGCTATTCGTCAATTGCGGAGCGTAGCGAGCGGTGGTCGTGCAGAAAAACGGAGCCGTGACCGTAAAAAAGTCACGTTCATACGCGCAGGAAAATGGCCTGTCTCGCGCAACAAGATGAATTGAAGGAAACGAAAAAAATTGCGAACGACGCGAGCCTCGTCATGGCAATCCGTCGACCACCTGTCGTAGGAAAATTCATCGTTGTGCAAGACCATCGATGATGGGCCTGTCAGGAATTTTGTGTTTAAGGCATAACATGCTCCCAAGGAGAGTTTATGCCTCGCAAACCGAAAGCCCAGCCGGCGGCTCTGCCGACGATTCCGGCCGAGTTGCTCGAGCAGTTCGGCAACGGTGGAGCAGCCCCCTGAATCTCCGGACACAGTCTCCCGCTTAAACTAACGGGTAGGCATAGGACTGTGTTTTTGACTAACACCAGGCAGGAAGTGATGGATGTGTTGACGGGCCCGGAGCGTCGGCGGCGCTGGACGGCGGAACAAAAGCTGGCGATGGTGCGAGAGAGCTTCGAGCCGGGAAAATCGGTTTCGATGGTCGCACGCCAGCATGGAGTGAACCCGAACCAGTTGTTCCACTGGCGCAAGCTGTACCAGGACGGGAGTCTGTCAGCGGTCAAGGCTGGCGAAGAAGTGGTTCCAGCGTCGGAACTGGCCGATGCGCTCAAGCAGATTCGCGAGCTGCAACGGATGCTCGGCAAGAAGACCATGGAGAACGAGATTCTGCGCGAAGCAGTCGAGTATGGTCGGGCAAAAAATGTATGGTCCGCCCCGGCTTTGCAAGCGGGCGTTCTCCGACGAGACAGTTTGCGTAAATGTATCCGGCCTCTCGCGAGTCAGCCGCTTTTGGCGGCAAGGCCATGATGGGATATGCGCGCTCGGTTCCCAATAAGTGGACTGACCTCGAAGGCCGTTTTTTTGTCCCGGGCTTACCGAACGCCGGTGCGCTGTTTCGTCATCAATTGCACGTCTGCAAACCTTGACGGGTGATCGGCAGCCTACTGTGCTTGCGGCTGCCGAAGATAAAACGTTCCTCGTCGCGTGAGAATGGTCCACGCGATACGCGCGAGCTTGTTGGCCAGTGCGACGATGACCTTGTTGCGGTGTATGCCCTTCGCCTCCATCTCCGAGATCCAGAGCCCGAGATAATCCTTGGTCCGATCGAGGTGCAGCACGCACGCTCGGGCACCGTGAATCAACAGCTTGCGCAGATATGGATTGCCTCGCTTGGTGATCCCGAGCAAGTGCTGCTTGCCTCCGGTGGAGAATTCACCGGGAACGAGGCCTAGCCAGGCAGCGAAATGGCGGCCGGATTTGAACTGCGTACCGGTACCTGCGAAGGCAGTAATCGCGGTTGCGGTCAGATGCGCGATACCCGGTACCGAGATCAGTCGTGTGGCAACATCGTCGGCCCCTGCGATTGCTTCGATCTGGCGGCGTAATTGCAAAAGGCGTGCCTCAATGGAGCGGTATTCCTGCCACTGCTCCTGCAACAGATCGCGCATCGCAGGCGTTAGACCGTTGCCGTCGTCGGCGAGGATGCTTGGCATATCGCGAACGAAGTATGCGGGGCCGGCTCCGATAGTGAGGCCGTACTCGAGCAAAAATGCACGAGCCTGATTGACGATGGCTGTCTTGCTGGAAACCAGTCTTTGCCGAACTCGATGTAGTGCCTGCAGATCGAGTTGTGCTTCTGTCTTCGGCTGCGTGAAGCGCATGGTGGGACGAGAAATCGCCTCGGCAATAGCCTCTGCGTCGACGATATCGGTCTTGTTTGACTTAACAAACGGTTTGACGAACTGTGCGGGAACGATGCGAACCTGATGTCCCTGACCAATCGCTTTGCGAGCGAGCCAGTTGCTACCGGGGCATGCCTCCATCCCGATGATCGTTGGGGATGCACGCGCCAGGAACTCGAGCAGCCGCTCACGCGTAAATCGGTACCGGAACACCGGTTTGCCCTTGGCGTCGAGTCCGACGACGTGGAACACGGACTTCCCGATATCGATGCCCATGCGGGCGATCGCAGTAGAGCATTGCTGGCTCATGGCACACCTCCGAGGGACGGAAACAGGCGTCGGCCCAGATTACGCGATTACGGGAGGGGCGGACCATCCTATTAATGGATAGCGCACTCGCCCTCGCTGCCGGAGGACGACCAGTGAAACTGGTTTGTGAAGTTCTCGGCGTGTCGCGCTCGAACGTATCGGCACGGCTGTCGCGTCCGGCGACGTGGCGCGATGGCCGTCAATCGAGGCAGACTGACGACGCGGCCGCGGTCGAGGAGATCCGCCGGGTCATTGGCGATTTGCCCAGCTATGGCTATCGCCGGGTTTGGGGCATCTTGCGCAACGAGCGCGTTGCAGTCGGACTGGCGCCGTTCAATGCCAAGCGAATCTATCGCGTCATGCGCACGCACGGGTTGCTGATGCAGCGTCGGCCGATTCCGCCTCGCCCTCAACGTCGACACGACGGCAAGGTGGCCGTAGCGCACAGCAATCAGCGATGGTGCTCGGACGGCTTCGAGTTCCGCTGCGACAACGGCGAGCCGCTGCGCGTAACGTTCGCGCTGGATTGCTGTGACCGTGAGGCAATGAGCTGGGCGGCTACGACGGCAGGCCACAGCGGCGACATCGTGCGCGACGTGATGCTGGCTGCAGTGGAAAATCGGTTTGGCAACGAGTTGCATACGCCGTCCGAAATCGAGTGGCTGAGCGACAACGGTTCGGGCTACACGGCCGACGACACGCGTCGGTTCGCAGTGGCCATCGGCCTGAAGCCATTGACCACGCCGGTATGCAGCCCGCAAAGTAACGGGATGGCCGAGAGCTTCGTGAAGACGATGAAACGCGACTACGTCGCCTTCATGCCGAAGCCGGATGCGGCGACCGCTGCACGCAACCTGGCCATTGCGTTCGAGCATTACAACGAGAAGCATCCCCATAGCGCGCTGAAATACCGCTCGCCTCGCGAGTTCCGGCGCTCGATGGACTCAGCAACCTTAGTGTGAAGCTGTGTCCGGGATTGCAGGGTCAACTCCAAACGGTCCGATGACGGCCGAAGCCATCAACGCCGCGACGCTGGCGCTCAAGAAGGCGCTGATCGAACGGGCACTGGGCGGCGAGATGAATCATCATCTCGGCTACCCTCCCGGTGCTGCCAAGCCGGCCAACGCCACGAATCAGCGCAACGGCAAAGGGGCCAAGACGGTTCTGACCGAAGACGGTCCGATCCGTATCGAGGTGCCGCGTGACCGCGATGGCAGCTTCGAACCTATCCTGATTCCCAAGCACGAACGGCGCTTCACGGGCTTCGACGACAAGATCGTCGCCATGTATGCCCGAGGCATGACCGTACGCGAGATTCAGGGCTTCTTGCTGGAACAGTACGGCACCGAGGTCTCGCCCGACTTCATCAGCTCGGTCACCGACGAGGTCATGGCCGAAGTAACCGCCTGGCAGGCCCGGCCGCTCGAGCCGATGTATCCGGTCGTGTTTTTCGACGCACTGCGGGTCAAGATTCGCGAAGACGCCGTCGTGCGCAACAAGGCGGTGTACCTGGCGCTGGGCGTGCTGCCCGACGGCACGCGGGAGATCCTGGGCCTGTGGATCGAGAATACCGAGGGGGCTAAATTCTGGATGAAGGTATTCAACGATCTGAAGACGCGCGGCGTTCACGACATCCTGATTGCCGTCACCGACGGGCTCAAGGGCATGCCCGAAGCGCTGCTGCCGTGTTCCCGGCCACCATGCTGCAGACCTGCATCGTCCACCTCCTCCGCAACAGCCTCGATACGCCAGTTGGAAGGATCGCCGGGGGATGGCTGCCGCGATCAAACCGATCTATGCCGCGCCCAGCGCGGAAGCGGCCCAGGCCGCACTCGATGCGTTTGCTGATGGGCCGTGGGGCCAGAGATTCCCGACCGTCAGCAGCGCGTGGCGCAACGCCTGGGATCGGGTGATCCCGTTCTTTGCGTTTCCGCCGGGTGTGCGCAAGATCATCAAGACCCGAGGTCACTTCCCGAACGACGAGGCCGCCACCAAACTCATCTGGCTGGCCTTGCGCAACATCACCGCGAATTGGGGAAGTGCCGCGCATGACTGGAAGACGGCCATGAACCAATTCGCTATCCTTTACGCAGATCGATTCGTCCGGCCTTCCGTGTAATTACTCAACCCGCCTTGAACACGGAAATCCTGACACCCCCTCTCCGGCAATGACCGTGGGCAGGCGCGGCAGTTGCGTGGGCGCTCGTTGAAAACCAAGCAGTGACGTGTGACGTCTGCACGGAGCTAACGCAGGCTCATGGCGGCTCCCAGGTAGCTTAAGCTACACCAGACTACAAGCGATGGCCTTCGTATACTTGAGTGATCGCTGGCGAGCTACACTAACACTTCGCGCTCAACGAGTCTTGTGTTGTACATCATGCCACGTACGTTCAGGCCGACCGCGGAGCAGCTAGCAATCGTCGATGCGGCTGCTCAAGGTGGCAACTTGAAAATCAAAGCTTTTGCGGGTGCCGGTAAAACGTCGACTTTGCGACTGGTCGCTGATCGGTTTGCGGAAAGGAGTGGCGTCTATCTGGCGTTCAACAGAGAAATCGCCAATCAAGCACAGCGGAAATTCCCTTCCCATGTCAAATCGGGGACGGTGCATTCCCGAGCATATGCGTCGGTTCCTTCGGCGCTACGTAATCGTATGCGTTTTCAAACGGAGCCGCCTCATGAACTGGCTAACCGTTATCGACTCGGCCCGGTGCGGGTATCGAGTGTGTTGGAGAAACCCGTCGAGCTTTTGCCATTCGAGATCGGCCAGATGATTACTGACGGCCTCGGCAGATTCTGTCGCTCGGCCCAAGCTCGACCCGAGACCACGCACATTCCTGTCGATGAGAAGATCTCGGACGATGCGGCCGGCGCGATACGTGAATGGCTATTGCCTTATGTCGTTCGCCTGTGGGGAGAAAGCATTGATCCCAAGGCGCGCAGCGCCGTTCCACCGGACGTCCTTCTGAAAGTTTGGGCGCAAGCCGAACCACACATCGACGCGGATTTTATTCTGTTTGATGAGGCGCAGGATAGCGACGGAGTAATGCTCTCCATCCTTGAGCGCCAGCGTCACGCACAGATTGTCTACGTCGGCGATCCACACCAGCAAATTTACGAATGGCGTGGTGCAATCAATGCGATGACTCAAATTGATGCCCCGGAGTATGCGCTAACCGAATCGTTTCGCTTTGGCCGGACGTTGGCGACATTAGCTAGCCGGACGCTTCAATTGCTCGGCGAGCATACGCCACTTCGAGGTCAGGACTCTATTGGCTCGATCCTGGTTGAGGATCCGCGCATCAACCCACCAGTCGATGCCGTGCTATGTCGCAAGAACGTCACTGCAATCTGGCAATTTGCCGCCGGACTTGAATCCGGCCACACGCCCTCGATTCGAATGAGCTCCGCGGAAATCGAGGCATACGCGAACGGGGCAGATCAACTTCTCGCCGGCAGGCGTGTATTCCGTCCGGCAGTGTTTTCGCTTTTCGAGACGTGGAAAGATGTTCAGTCATTCGCCCGGAGTGTGGTGGGGAGCGACCTGCTGCCGATTGTTCAAATCGTCGACCAGCACGGCACTGACTATCTTCGCGCTCTTGCACAGCGGATTGCACCCGAGACAACTGCAGACTATGTTGTTTCCACCATACACCGGGCAAAAGGACTCGAATGGAAGCGTGTCAGGGTCGCGAACGACTTCCGTTTTCAAATGGTTGACGGCCGGTTGGCTCTGGATGACGACGAAAAGCGTCTGCTCTACGTTGCGCTGACGCGAGCACAACATCTCCTTGATGTTTCGGCGCTACGGGACGAACTCGTGCGCTTAATTACACAGCCACCGCGCTACGTCAGGGGCACGACCGGTAGCGTTTGAACAACGGGGGCATCGCGACCCCACTCAAGCTTTATCGTCATCGCGGGTGCATCGGTCAGTGTGCGCGTGCGTGTCGCATTGTGCTCTTACAGTGCGGGAGAAGCGCGTTGCATCTGTCGGCAGTCGACACATATTGCTGGCTGCGTGAGTCGATGGACGTGACTTGACGCAGGCTCAATCCCACGAGGATGGGCTGAACTGATAGCCGTATCCCCATATGGTCCTGATCTTGTCTGGTTCAGGCGATGTGTCTTCGAAGTATCGCCGTAGCTTCGAAATTCCTACATCTACGGCGTTTGCCATTCCGTTGAATTTCATGTTGTTCAACTTCTTCAGAATTTCGTCGCGACGCAGTATGATGCCTGCGGAGCGTGCGAGGACGAGCAGCAAGTTGAATTCCGCGATCTCCAAGTCGACCACCTCGCCGCGCCATGTGACCGATCGGTTTGATGGTGAGATCGCTAGTTTGCCAAATACGAGCGTGTTCCAATCACCGTTTAGGTTTGGGATGCGCATGACCGGCTGTCTGCTTAGTAACGCTTGCGCGCTTGTAAGCAATGCACGTGGAGTGACCCGTATTGCTTCGCCTTGGTTCGCATCAGTATTCGGTTCGAAGCCCCGACTGTGGAAGCTCATGTCGGTATCTAGAACCAGTATAGGTGCGCTTGAGATGCCGCGAATGCGTTGACACATTTCCCTCTCATTGAACTGCCGAGCTATCATGTCAATAATCACCAACGAAGGCTGGTGCTCGTGTACTAAGGAAGCGATTCGCTCATGCCATCTAGTTGCGACGACATTAAATTCATTGTGACTCAGATATTCTTTTGTCAATTTCCCTAGTCGATCGTCGTCATTAATTAATAATGCAAGATATTTGTGTGAGTGTTTGATCATGGTTTCGTTTAATTTCGGTTAAGTTAATCGTATTATTTGATATAAATGGATTTTTTGGTAAGATTAATTAAATTTAATTTCAATTGAAATAACATGTGATCGTTGCACATGGTTAGACGTGTTTTCGAGAGGCGTCGGGGTGAGTGACGTGACTTGCGTTTGACATTGTCAAGTAAATCAGCCCTTCGCCTCCCACGGAAATTTACAATCTAGATTTTTCGGTTGGACGAAAATCTGGGATGTTTCTCCAGGATCGTTTGATCGTGTTGGCTAGGCTAGCTGCGTGCGGATAGCGTAACAAACTCATGTGGTTTCCATGAGATGATGCAAACTTGACGTGCTCAATATGATCGATCCAACCACTCATGGGTCGTGCTTCTGCGTCGTCAATCGCGAAAACAACCACCACGTCACCGTTGAGCTTCTCAGTGTTGAAGTATCTTGTCGAGATATTTGCGTGGAAGACATTGAGTAAGTTTTCAGAAACCTCAAGCGGAGATCGTTGGGGGAGCAATTTTGCACTGGTCATGAATTCATGCAAGAGCGTAGCCTGTTCGGCGCTATCTAAGTTTTCAAGCAAATCGAAGGTGATTCGGGAGTTGATTTCAGACATTTTCTCGAGAATCGAAATCAGCTTAATTGTGATTGATGCTTCAGATTTGTGGTGCCATGCGTAATCACTCTCGGGGCTGCTGGAGTCCAAGAGGATTAATGGTTCGATTTCCCGTCCGGCTGCGATCAGCAAGCGTTGTATCTCAACAGCTATCCATCCTCCAAACGAATGTCCGATCAAGGCGATTCGCCCCCGTGGCGCCGCTATTTGTATTGCTTTGGCGTGGTGATCTGCCGCGGATTGTACGGTTTCGAATGGTGCAAGTTCGCCGTCGAGGCCTCGAGGTTGTAGTCCATATATCGTAAATTCTGATCCGAGCTCAGTAGCCAACGGAACGAAGCACGCGACGTTCGCCCCCGCTCCTGGAATGCAGAATATCGACTTTTCAGGATTCAATCCTCGCTGTATTGATATGACAGAATTGAATGGGGAGGCATCGAGTGATCGAATTGTCGGCTTGCCACTTTCCGACAATTTGTGTGCATCGTTAGGTTTGGGGTTTTTAATTTCCCCGATGCGTTGTTCAATGTGAGATGCCAGTTCGGAAATATATGGATGATCGAATACCAGTTGCAATGGAAGGGCCGCGCCGCTGAATTTTCGAATGCGAGAAATAAATCGAATGATGCTTAGTGAGTCGGCTCCATGCGAAAATAAATTGTCGTGTCGTCCGACATTGTCGGTGGAAAACACATCTGCTGCGATTGATGCTAGGAATTCTTCGGTGTTATTTAAGGGTGCCGAATACGTGTTCGACCCGAAATCGCGAGTCTGTGGCGGTTTTTCGCTGACGACCAGGTAGCCGTCATCATAGGGCTGCATTAGGTTCGATGCGATAGTGCTTTCCGGAAGCACTATGTTCTCAGATATCAATTTTGCCGGCTGATTAATGCTCGATGCGTTGGCAACCAGTCTCAAGGCTTCCTGCATTAGGTTCATTGTTCGATCTGCGCCGATCGATCGACAAGCTTGTGCAATCAGTGTGAAGCCGAGAGATCCGAGATCATCAACAGAATAGTAAAGGGGGTAGTTTGTCCGTTCTTCTGCCTCA